>JAFLBT010000036.1 GCA_017302935.1 Flavobacteriales bacterium
TGAAAAGCCCGGATTGATGGGGTTGTGTGAGACTTGATTTACCAAAGCGACCAAAGGAAGCTCTTGGTAAAGCTTAGACGAACCAAGCCCATCAAACGGACTTGTAACGAAAAGCGGGAAAAGCTTCGAATTAATTAGTATCCGCTCTTTTTGCTTTTGCTAACTCAACTTTTTCTTTCCAAACTCTGGATAATTCAACATAGTCAATTTTTTTGGCTGGTGGTTGACGTTGAAGTCTGCCTTCATTGAATGCTTTGATTAGAATACTTTCAATTAAAAAATCCTCTGTTACTTCAAAAGGATCGAATTCTTCCTTTAAATTAATATCAAAAACTTTTGCTGTATTACTCGCCCAAAAAGCTTTCCAGCCACTTTTTAAATCCTTTACTAACGTATAAGTTGTTTTACCCGTTTGACGATGAATTAATTTAACCAAAATCTGCCCTTGTTTGCGAGACAGTTTTTTGAGCTGTTCTTCAAACTCATTTTCTAAATAATTCTCAACAATCTTAAAATATTTCTTCTTTTCTCTTTCAGTCTTGAATTTAGACATATTAGCATTAAGTTTTGTGAGATTATCTGCTGCTGCTTTTGCATAAGGATAAACTTTCAACACTCGTTGTTGAAGTAAAAGAAACTTTTTTCTATCTTCATCAATTTTATTAGATTTTTGTCCGGTAACCACAACTTCTTCCAAATCAAGAGAAGTTCGAAGTATTGAGTCGTTACCAATTAAATAATAAATGACCGTTGAATCTTTTTTAGTTTCTTGTGCATTCATAAAAAAAGCACCAAGAAATAATGTTAGTAGCGAAATTGAATACTTCATGTTTTTCATATGGGAAACAAAAATATATATTTAAATGTAAACTCTAATTATCTAAATTTATAATTTAGCAAAAAATACTATTTATATGTCATCAAAAACCATACTAAAAAAATCATCGTTAACTTTTTTAGAAAATTATTTAAATAATGCTTCACCAACAGGCTATGAATCAGCAGGTCAACAATTGTGGATGGATTATATAAAACCATATGTAGATACTTTTATTACCGACACCTACGGAACAGCTGTTGGGGTAATTAATCCTGATGCAAAATATAAGGTTGTTATTGAAGGACATTCAGATGAAATTTCATGGTATGTAAACTATATTACCGACAACGGATTGATTTATGTAATCAGAAATGGTGGCTCTGACCATCAAATTGCACCATCAAAACGAGTAAATATTCATACCAAAAAAGGAATTGTAAAAGGAGTTTTTGGATGGCCGGCTATTCACACTCGTAATCGAGGCAAAGAAGAAACAGCCAGAATAGATAATTTATTTATTGATATTGGTTGTTCAAACAAAGAGGAAGTAGAAAAATTAGGTGTTCATGTTGGCTGTGTTATCACCTATCCGGATGAATTTATGGTTTTAAACGAAAATAAATTTGTTTGTAGGGCTATTGACAATCGAATGGGTGGATTTATGATTGCAGAAGTTGCAAGATTACTGCATGAAAACAAGAAAAAATTACCTTTTGGACTATACATTACAAATTCTGTTCAAGAAGAAGTGGGTTTACGTGGAGCCGAAATGATTACTAAAACCATTCAACCCAACGTAGCTATTGTGACCGATGTATGCCACGATACCACTACTCCTATGATTGACAAGAAAATAGAAGGAGAAACACAAATCGGTAAAGGCCCGGTCATTACCTATGCTCCAGCCGTTCAAAATAACTTACGAGAATTAATCCTAAACACAGCAGAAGAAAAGAAAATTCCATTTCAGCGATTGGCTTCTTCCAGAGTAACAGGAACAGATACAGATGCTTTTGCGTACAGTAATGGTGGCGTGGCTTCTGCTTTGATTTCTCTTCCTTTGCGATATATGCATACTACCGTTGAGATGGTTCATCGTGATGATGTAGAAAATGTAATTCAACTGATTTACGAAACCCTATTGAAAATAGAAAAAGACGAAACCTTTTCGTATTTCAAGTAAAGAAATAGTATAAATTCCCGAATTTTTTCGGGAATTTTTCTTTTAAAGCAATAGCTTTGCAAAAAAATTAAAACTGTGATAAATCCGTCTGCTAACGGTTGGATTGAAAAATTTTTCAATACATATTATTCGTTGAATTCTTCTTATAGTTCTAACGAACAAGCATTTTATTGTAGAACAAGAGCAACAGGATTTATATATGGTCATGTGATTTTTTTGGATGTATCTGAAAAGCTTTCTACTAAAGATTGGACTTCAGAAGAAATTTCAAAAGTAGCTTTACTAAATACTTTGCATGGTATTTATCAATTGACTAAAAAGAATGATTCTTCTTCTGATTTTATCTCTTGTGCATTAAACTTTTACAATGAGATGCATCCGAAAGGTTTTTCTTTTTTTCAAAAAATCCTACCCACCGAAAGCAAAGCAACCCAACTGGAAAAAATTATAGATTCAAGGGTGCAAACAAATGACAATATCATTAGTAAAAACTTTTCCCATATTATTACAAATGCTTTATTATTTATAGATGTATTGGCTTTTCATCATTTTTTGTTGCACAAAGAATTGACAAAAGGTTACATTCAAAAATTAGAAGAAACCATTGTTGGAATTGTTGCTATATCGTTAAAAATAAAAAGTAAAAAAACACAGTATGATGATTTATTGATTAAATTATTTGAAACATCTATTCGTTACACTAAGTTTTCTGAAATTAAAATTACAGACATTAATGCGATTGATTTTTCTTTTTTAAAAACATCATTTGAAAAATTTTACCTTTTAGATTTAGCTTCAATGGCTATTTGGAGTGATGGTAAAATGGAAACTGCTGAATTTGATTTTTTGAATGCATTAGGAAAAACATTCCAAATTGAAAAACCATTTATTTTAGATAGTTTAAATGAAATTGATGATTTTATTCAACAAAATAAAGCTTCAATCCCTTATTTTAACTATTCTAATCCGATTAAGCATTTTTATGATCAGGCATCTCAAAATGTAATCACTTTGATTACCCGAAATAAGAAAAGATTGCAAAAAGAGCTTTTAGAGAGTAAAGATTTAGTTAAGCTTTTGGCACTTTCAACCACAAGAGATTTGGACAAAGAGGAAAAAAAGAAAGTTAAAAAACAATTATTAGATATTTGTAAAACGGTTCCTTCCTTAACCATTTTTCTATTACCCGGAGGAAGTTTATTATTACCTCTTTTGATTAAATTCATTCCACAGTTATTACCATCTGCTTTCAATGAAAATTTGGATTAAAAAAGCCATCCGAAGATGGCTTAACTATTAAAATTTTAATTGATATACTTCATCAAGCTCGTCATTACTTTTGAAATTCACACCTAAATCGGTAACATAACCAGAATTTAAACCATACACCCAACCGTGAATTGTTAGTTCTTGTCCCGAACGCCAAGCGGCCTGAACAATAGATGTTTTAGCCAAATCATACACTTGTTCTTTAACATTTAATTCAACAAATTTATTGAATCTATCCTCTTCATTTTGAATAGCATCTAATTCATTTTGATGAAAACGATATACATCTTTAATATGGCGAATCCAATTATCAATCACTCCAATTGAACTATTGCCCATAGCTGCTTTTACACCACCACAACCATAGTGACCGCAAACAATGATATGTTTCACTTTTAATGCATTTACAGCATAATCTAAAACACTTAACATATTCATATCCGAATGAACAACCATGTTGGCAATATTTCTGTGTACAAACACTTCACCAGGAGCGGCACCAATAATTTCATTGGCCGGCACTCTACTATCTGAACAACCAATCCACAACAAGGGTGGATTTTGTCCTTTGGATAATCCTTCAAAAAAATTTGGGTTAATTTTTAATTTGTCTTCTACCCATTTTTTGTTGTTGTCTAATATTTTTTTATAAAAATCACTCATATTATTCTTTTTTATTTTGTTTTACTATTACTTGTTGACCATCAGTGTTTTCAATATTGTAGGCTTTTTTAAACCCAACTAAACGCACAATTATATTATTTTCTGCTGCTTTAACATCTTGGAATTCTTTAATTAAATCCAATACGTCATGAGCAATATAAACTGTATCAGAAGCATCAATTTCGACGGTTGAATTAGCAGGAATTTCTTTTAATGTATTTTTTATAGCCGCTTTATTAAGAAATGAAACTTCTTGTGCTAATTGAATATGAATAACATCTCCATCGTGATATTCTTCTTTTTTAAATAAATAAGCTCGTTTAAAGTTTCCTCGCAAGACAAAAAAGATACTGATGATCATTCCGAGTGCAACTCCTTTTAATAAATCTAAAAATACAACTGCCAGAACTGTAGCAATGAATGGAATAAATTGATAAACCCCTTTTTGATAAAAATGCTTGAAAATAGTAGGTTTTGCCAGTTTATATCCAATCAAAAGCAAAATTGCCGCTAAAGTAGCCAAAGGAATTTTATTTAGTAAAGGTGCAATTGTCAACACGCTTATCATTAATAGTAAACCATGAATAATTGTTGACATTTTTGTCTCTGCTCCGGCATTAACATTGGCAGAAGAACGAACTACAACTGATGTCATCGGTAAACCACCAATCAAACCACTTAAAACATTTCCAATTCCTTGTGCTTTTAATTCAACATTTGTATTGGTATATCGTTTATGACGATCCATTCTGTCAGAAGCTTCAATGCACAAAAGTGTTTCTATTGAGGCTACAACTGCAATCGTACCGGCCACTATCCAAACTTTTGAATTTGATAAAACTTCCATTGATAAATTTGGCAACATAAACATTGCTTTAAAATCATCAAAGTTGGAAGGCGTTGGCAATGTAACCAAATGTCCTTCTTTTATTTGTAAAGCACTGTTTGTTCGGATAAAAAATTCATTTAAAACAATTCCTATTATTACGGCAAATAATGCTGCCGGGACTAATTTTAAACGTTTTAAGAAGGGAATTTTATCCCAAATAATTAAAATAAATAATGAAACAAGTGTTATAATAATTGAGCCATAACTAATATAATTAAAGGAATCTAAAAAGGTTTCAAACATATTGGAACCATCTTTTTGCACAAAAGAGGTGTCTCCTTCACTAATTTTATCATAACCAACAGCATGCGGAATTTGCTTTACAAAAATGATGATTCCGATACCTACTAACATTCCTTCAATAACGTTATTGGGAAAATAGTTTGAAATACTTCCTGCTTTTAAAAAGCCTAATAATAATTGAAGTAATCCGGCTAATAATACTGCGGTTAAAAAAATATCAAACGCTCCTAAATCTGTTATTGCCGCTAATACAATTGCTGTTAATCCGGCAGCAGGACCGGTAACACTAACATGCGATTTGCTCAAATATCCTACAACAATTCCGCCAATAACACCTGAAATAATCCCGGAAAAAAGCGGGGCTCCGGAAGCCAAAGCAATTCCTAAACACAAAGGAAGTGCTACTAGAAATACCACTAAACCAGATGCAAAATCTGATTTTAGATGGCCAAAAAGATTTGTTTTATTTGCCATTTACCAAAAAAATAATAATGAATAGATTTAAAAAAATCATGAACTTGAATAAACAAGCTTAAATACACCATTAAATTTCCGGTGGTGGAGAATATATTTCTTCTAAAATAGAATCGTAAAGAAGACGTTTTTTGAGTATCACTTTTTTAGAAGCCAGCTGATGGATATCAAAATTATAATCGTCTTTGTACGATTTGAAACAGGCTTTAAAATGAAAAGTTTTATGCACTTCCTCTTCTTCTGATGTATTGTAAACAATTGAAACATCAGTTTCATCATTATCTAACACAAACACAATAGTGGGCAGTGATAGAAATGATAAAAAGAAAAACAAAACAATGTATGCAACACTTTTCATACTTCAAAGATAACTTAATTGATGAATCAGTTGTTAAAAAAGTGTTAGAATTTAATTTTTTTTAACTATATTTCATCTTCAAGCCAAGCTTTCATCATCCAAATTGTTTTTTCTTGCTCTTTAATAAAATCGCTCATCATTGAATTAGTTCCTTCATCAAAAGCATCATCTGCTTGTTTTAAAATTACCCTTTCAATTTTCAATAATTGAGTTAATGAACTGACAATCAAACTAACTGCTTCTACATCATTGGAAATATCTTTTCCTACAAATAATTTATTGTTTTTAATATAATCTTCAAAAGTATGTAACGGTCTTGCTCCTAAAGTCAAAATACGTTCAGCAATCATATCAATTTTTAGTTGGCTATCATTATATAATTCTTCAAATTTAAGATGTAAATCAAAGAAGCGTTTGCCTCTGATATTCCAATGTAAACCTCTTAAATTTTGATAATGTACCTGAAAGTTTGCCAAAAGTATATTCAATTCCGCGGCAATTATTTATGCTTTTTTAAGTTCTAAACCTAAACTATTTGTTTTCATTTTATTTTTTCTTTAAATATTGTTTAAATTTAGAAAATAAATCAGTTTTTATGCTATAAGAAAAATTGATAGTTTTTATCTTTGTATCAGATTTAACTATTTTTAATTATGACCATAACACAATTACAATATGTTTTAGCCGTTGCAGAACACAAAAATTTTACCCTTGCAGCAGAAAAGTGTTTTGTTACTCAGCCCACTTTAAGCATGCAAATTCAAAAAGTAGAAGAAGAACTGGGTATTCAAATTTTTGATCGTTCAAAAAAACCAATACAATTGACTGAAATTGGGATTAAAATTGTTAATCAATCCAAAAACATTGTTAATGAAGCTAATCGTATTCAAGATATAGTTGACCAACAAAAAGGGTTTATCGGAGGAGAATTTAGAATTGGAATAATTCCAACTGTAATGCCAACCTTGTTGCCCATGTTTTTAAAAAATTTCATCAAAAAATACCCAAAAATAAATTTGATTATTGAGGAATTAAACACGGAAGAAATCATTATTAAACTCAAAAATGGGCATTTAGATGCTGCGATAGCTGCCACACCATTAGAAGAAGAAAAAATAAAAGAAGTGGTTTTGTTTTATGAGCCTTTTGTCGCTTACATTCCGGAGAGTCATGCGGTTTTTGAAAAAAAAGAAATAGAGGTTTCAGACTTAAATTTAGATGAAATTTTGTTGCTTCAAGACGGTCATTGCTTCAGAGATGGTATTTTGAACTTGTGTAAAAACAATCAAGGAGTTACCGATCATTTTAACTTTCATATTGAAAGTGGTAGCTTTGAAACCTTAATTAAACTAGCCGATGAAGGATTAGGAACAACACTCCTTCCCTATTTACACACGTTAGATTTAAACGAAAAAGACAAAGCCAAATTGCGACCTTTCAAAGACCCTAAACCGGCTAGAGAAGTAAGTTTAATTTATCCCAAAAACGAATTAAAAATACATATTATTGATGCTCTTCGAAATGTGATTAGTGGTGTAGTTAGAGGAGCTATTACTTTTCAGGATATTCAAATCATTAGTCCGATACAAAAGAAATAAAATAAAAAAGGAGCTATTTAGGCTCCTTTAGTTTTATAGATTAACATAAATTAAACAATTCTTTAGTTCTGGTTTTTCTTTAGTAAAGTTCAACAACCAATCTTTGAGTTGTTCAATTTCATAGGGCAATAATTGTTTCATTGCTTTTATGAGTTCTTTACTAAATAGTTTCGGATCAAAACTTACGCTTTCTAAGATTTTCTTAGTATAAGCAAACATCGGTCTTGTCATACTTTAGTTATTTGTGTAGAATTTGGTTTTTAAAGAACGTTGTGTAAATTTAGAAAAAATAAAAACATCTCTTTAAAATTTAACATTGTAATTAGTGAAAATTTAACGATTATCTCCGTCTAAAAGATTTCCTAAACCTCCCAATATACTTCCTTCACCTTTTTGCTTTCCGCCTCCTTGAGGAGCTGCAGCCCATATTCTACCCGCTAATCGGCTAAATGGTAATGATTGAATGTAAACCGTTCCGGGACCTTTTAAGGTAGCGAAGAACAATCCCTCTCCACCAAAAATAGTATTTCGGATTCCTCCTACTAATTGAACATCATAATCCACATTTTGCGTAAATCCTACCACACAGCCGGTATCCACTTTTAACATTTCACCGGGTTGCAATTCTATTTTTGCCATTGTACCACCGGCATGAATAAAAGCCATTCCTCTTCCTTCTAATTTTTGCATAATAAAGCCTTCTCCACCAAATAAACCACGACCTAATTTTCTGGAAAACTCAATACCAATTTTAACACCTTGATTGGCACATAAAAAAGCATCTTTTTGACAAATAAACTTTCCGCCAATTTCATCTAAATTAATTGGTAAAATTTTACCCGGATAAGGAGATGCAAATGAAATCTTTCTTTGATTAGGATAATTATTTTCAAATAAAGTCATAAATAAACTCTCACCGGTAAGCAATCTTTTTCCGGCTGAAAATAGTTTGTTCATAATTCCACCAGCATCGCTTCCATCACCAAAAACAGTTTTCATTTGAATACCATCTTGCATCATCATAAAACCACCCGCCTCAGCAACCACAGCTTCGGACGGACTTAAATTGATTTCTACATATTGCATTTCTTCACCGTAAATGGTGTAATCTGTGACTTTGTACATGTTAACTTTTTAAACTTTTAAACACTTAAACTTTTTAAACCCAAAATTTATTTCCACCCTCTCAACATTTCCCTCTTCCCGGGAGGTCCTTCCAACTTTTCTATTTTAAAACCCGCTTCTTTCATCGCATTTTTAATCGGTCCGCGACAAGCATAGGTAACTAAAATTCCATCTTTTTTTAACGCTTCAAACATTTTGGTAAAAATTTCTACGCTCCACAATTCCGGTTGAACGCGATACCCAAAAGCATCAAAATAGATAATATCAAATTGATTTTTATCGTTGATATCGTTGAATAATTGCTTTCGTTTAGTTAGTCGAAAGGTATCGGAAATTGTTACATTTTCTTCCCAATCCGAAGTATGCATTATTTTAAATTCTGATTCAAATTGATTTGCATTCAGCTGATTAACATAATTCATTTGCAAAACTTCTTCAGGTGAAATTGGAAAGCCTTCAACACCAACGTAATTAATATTTTGATTGTTTTTTTGACTTTCTAAAAAAGTAATAAATGCATTCAAACCTGTTCCGAAACCAATCTCTAAAACAGAAACGGATTGCCCTTTGCAAAGTGACAATCCGTTTTTGATGAATACGTGTTGAGCTTCCTGAATGGCACCGTGTTTCGAATGATAACTCTCCTCCCATTCCGGTAAATGAATGGAAGTAGAACCATCGGAAGTGATTATAATTTCTCTTTTCAATTCAATTGTAACTTTTTAATACGAGGAATAGGTCCTGAACATTTAACCTCATGACAAGAAATACAAGCTTGAATTGCTTTCGCATAATGCTCTTTTGATTTTTCCGGTTCTTTGTAAATCATTTCTTGAGCAGTCAAAAAAACTTGTGCATTTTCCTTAAAAAAAGCATCGTTTTCAGACGGGTCAGTCATCACTGCTTTGTGAATTTTAGCAAAATGAGCTGGGAATTCTCCAACCGGTTCACCCTTTTCTAATCGTTCTTTTAATCGTTGGTTGTCCACATACATTTGCTCCATAAGCATTGCCATTTCTGAAAACTCATACATTTCAAATTTTTTCTTTTCAGTTGTTGAAGTAGAATCAACTTGTTTTCCATCAACGCTAGCCTTTTTTTCACAACTTATGAAAAACAATAATGAACTTGAAAATAAAATTAATTTCCTCATTATTCTTTGATTAAAACACCGTTTGATAAAAATGAATAGGAAACTTTTGGCTCAATTATAGAATCTATAGCGGCTTGTGATTTTCCGGCATCTTTGGCGTAATGTTTTAATTCGTCAACTGTTTCAACAGAAATAAATGCTTTTCCGTTCACAATGGCTTCACTACCTGCTGCGTTTAATGGCATAAAAAATCCGTAATCTTTAAAGCGAACAAATGTATTTTTATCTTCTGACAAGCTCATGTTCATCCAACAGCCTTTCTTTTGACAAACATCCTTTATTTCAGAACGAAACTTTACTTCAATAGTATCTCCCTCTTTTAAAGTTTCAAATTTTGCTAATAATTCTTCTTTTGTTATAGCACCATCTGCTGAAATTGAATCACCAAAAAAAGTAAATTTTTCTGTTTCAACAGTAGTAATTTCTTTCTTTTCTTCTTTTTTACATGCAATTAGTGAACATCCAATCATTGCAATTAAAATTGTTTTTTTCATGCTGTTTAAATTAATTTCAACAAAGGTAATCAGAATCCTTTTTTTCGAATTAAATTTTTAAAATTTTTTGTTTCAAAATAGAAAAAACCTAATAATTTATATTCATTTTAAAGAATTCAAAAAAAATTGCATTTATTTTCCATGTTTTTACAAATGATTCAAAAAACTTCTGTTTTTTTTTTATTTTAGCCAATTATAAGATGATTTTATTGAAAATTCAACTTCAATTTACAAACATCTGGATATCAAATATTTAAAACTAAATTTCAATTTAAATACATCTTAAATGAGTTCAATTTTTAGTAACGAAATCGATATAGTTAAAGCACCTACTTCAAAAATTAACACTGTTGACTTTGAAAACATCACTTTTGGAAATGTTTTTACTGACCACATGTTACTATGTGATTATAAAGAAGGAACTTGGCAAAAACCGATTATCAAGCCATATGAACCATTTATGATTGATCCATCGGCAAAAGTTTTTCATTACGGTCAAGCTATTTTTGAAGGGATGAAAGCCTATAAAGATGAAAACGAAGATGTATGGATGTTTAGACCGGATGAAAATTTTAATCGTTTTAATCATTCTGCAACACGTTTAGCCATGCCGGAAGTACCGGAAGAAATATTTATTGGTGGATTAAAAACAATCTTAGATTTAGAGCGAGATTGGGTTAAAAAAGGAAAGGGAAATACACTTTATATACGTCCGTTTATGATTGCAATTGGATCAGGTGTAATTGCTCAACCGTCTACACAATATCGTTTTATGATCATTCTTTCACCCGCACGTTCCTATTATTCAGGTGAAGTAAAAGTGATTATTGCTGAGCATTACAGTAGAGCTGCTAATGGTGGAATTGGTGCAGCAAAAGCGGCCGGAAATTATTCTGCTCAGTTTTATCCAACCAAATTAGCAAATGAAAAAGGATTTCAACAAATAATTTGGACAGATGATGCTACGCATACCAAATTAGAAGAAGCCGGAACGATGAATGTATTTTTCAGAATTAATGATACCTTATATACTGCTCCAACCGGAGAACGCATTTTAGATGGTGTAACCCGAAAAAGTTTGATTGATATTGCAAAAAGAGATGGGATTAATGTTGAGATTCGTTCTGTTTTGGTAGCCGAATTAATTGAAGCCGCTAAAAACGGAAGTTTAAAAGAAATATTTGGAGCCGGAACGGCTGCCGTTGTGAATCCTATTGTAGGTTTTTCATATCAAGATAATTATTATGAATTACCGAAAATTGACGATTCTTTTGCACTCCAATTGAAAGAAAAGCTTACCAATATTCAATATAAACTGGCAGAAGACACTTTTGGTTGGACCGAGAAAGTATAATTTATCCACATGAAAATTACTGCTTTTTTATCTTTATCGGAAGAGGAACAGTTAGATGCTGTTTTTCGAAAAGGAGTTATTGTAGCAGAAAAAACCGAAAAACCATTTATAAAAAAGCTATATAGTTTAGGAGCTTTTTATGTAGAGATTCATTTTAACTCATTAAATGAAAAAATCTTGTATAAAAAGGTATTCAAATCAGGGGAACTTCTGGAAAATTATTTAAAGGAAATTAAAATTAATAATTAAGCTTTCTTTTCGCATAATTCAATTAAAACACCTTGAGTTGCTTTTGGATGCAAAAAGGCAATATCTAAACCTTCGGCTCCTTTTCTGGGTTGATGATCAATCAATTGAACACCGTTTTCAGATAATTCTGCTAATTTATTTTCAATTCCTTCAACGGCAAAAGCCAAGTGATGAATTCCCTCACCCTTTTTTTCAATAAATTTACCAATAGGTCCATCTGGGTCAGTAGATTCTAACAACTCAATTTTGGACTGACCAATCATAAAAAAAGCTGTTTTTACTTTTTGCTCAGTTACCTCCTCTATGTTATAACATTTTAAACCTAGTTTTTCTTCCCAGAAAGGAATGGCTTCTTCAAGACTCTTTACGGCAATTCCGATATGTTCAATGTGAGATAAATTCATCTTTATTCATTTTCTTAAAAATCAAACATAAAAAAAGTGCTGAAAAATCCAGCACTTTTGTTTGCAATAAAAACCTTTTATGATTTAGCTTCAGATTTTTTTGAAGCACAACATGCTTTTTTCTCACCTGATGAGCAAGATTTTTTTTCTTCAGTAGAACAAGCTTCTTTTTCAGTTTTAGCTTTTTCTTTCTTTTTTTCTTTATTTTTTGGTTCGTTTGCCATTGCATCAATCGAAACGAACATTGCAGCTACCGCAAATAAGGTTACAAATTTTTTCATAATTAATAAGTTGTGATAAAATACTTTTCACAAATATACTAATTAAAAATGAAAAATTCTATACAAAATGTTAAAAATCAAATTGAAAACTCATTCCAACTTGAGAATTGTATAATATTAAACAAAATAATTTTCCTACCTTTACAACATCTTTTTATCATCATCCCTTCTATGAGGATTTTAAAATACCTTTTACTACTCATCATATTAGTTGCTATTGCGATTACTGTATATATCAGCACAAGTGACGGAACATTTTCGGTAAAAAAAGACTATACCGTTTCATTACCGAAATCAACCCTTTTTCATTATGTAAATGATTATCAAAACTGGGAAGAATGGCTTGAATTATCCGAAAAAGAAGCTCCTTCAAAATTTACAACTAAACACGATTTTGTTGGAGTTGGCAGCTCATTAACTTTTTCGAATGGAAAAGAGCACGGATTGATAAAAACACTTTCTGTCAAAGAAAATGATTCGATAGTACAAAAAACAGAATGGAATGGTATTGAAGCAAATTCAACTTTTATTTTTTCTGAAAAAAGTAACAAAACCATTATTAGTTGGGAATGTAAGGGTAAAATGAATTTTTCTGAAAAGATACAATCCTATTTTATGGGGGGAATTGATCATTACTTAAATCAACTGTTTGATAAAAGTCTTAAAAAATTAGAAGAAAAGCTTTCTAAAGAAATCAATACCTATTCAATTGAAATCAATGGAATTGAAAAAATCACGAAATCAATTTACTTGAAATCAGAAAAAGTTGCAAATAAAGATGAAATTTTTTCAAAGGTTGTTGCACAGTTGATGGAATTAAAAAAATTCTCATCAGAAAATAATATTAAAACTACCGGAGTACCTTTTATTGCTTATAAACCTCTAGATAAAGTCAATACAATTATCAAATATCATGTCGGTATTCCGTTAAAAGAAGAAATTTATACTTCCGCCGGAAGTGAATATACTGTTGATAGTCTTACCAACCATTCGGCATTAAAAATTACTTTAAAAGGCGACTATTCCCATCGAAAAGAAGCTTGGAATAAAGGTTTTAGTTATATCAGAAAAAATAATTTAGATGAATATACGGAAGGAATCTATCGCGAAGTTTTTGTAAAAACCAGAACAGAAAGTAAATTTCCATCACAATGGATAACAGAGATATATATTCCGTTACGATCTTCAGTAGCAGTCATAAAAGATGACTTTATAAAACCGGAAACTGAACAATAAAAAATATATTTTCAGCTTTTTAAACCATTTTAATTTACTTGAGTCTAAAGTAAAAAGTTCAACTTGCAAGAAGAAAAAGAGTTTATAGAAGCTTTACTAAATGCTAAAACCCGCGAGGCAGCATTTAGAGAATTGGTAGCTAACTACCAAAAGCCACTCTATCATCTTATCCGTACAATAGTTCTCAATCATGATGATACAGATGATGTTTTACAAAACACTTTTATAAAAGTATTCAAAGGAATTGAAAATTTTAAAGGCGAAAGTAAATTATATTCATGGATGTACCGTATTGCTTGTAATGAAGCTATCACTTTTGTACAGCAAAAAGCAAAAAAACAAGCTTTGACCAGTGAATCTTATCTTCAAAAACAAGTTGAAAATTTAAGAGCAGATGACTATTTTGAAGGGGAAGAAATTCAATTAAAACTACAAAAAGCCATAGCTTTACTACCGGAAAAACAACAATTGGTTTTTAAATTGAAATATTTTCAAGAATTAACTTATGAAGAAATCTCCAATCAATTGGGTACATCTGTTGGAGCATTGAAAGCCTCCTATCATATAGCTGTAAAAAAAATAGAAGATTTTATCAATAAAAATTAAACCTTAGGGTTAAAAAAGAGTCAAAATAGTATGAATACAAAATTTTCGTTAGATAGTTCTCCAAAAATTGAAACCGGGTTTAAGGCTTCGGATGACTATTTTGATCAATTACAAACTTCACTTTCTCAAAAAATTAAAGAAAAGGAAGTGCAAGTTATTCCATTACATCGAAATAAAAAATGGTATTTTGCGGTTGCCGCAATTGTTATTTTAAGCATTTCCATTTCAGCCTATTTCCTTTTGAATAATCAAACACTTCATCATGATGATGTGGAAGAATATTTACACTATCAAAGTTCAATTTCGCAAGAAGATGTATATCAAGTTTTTGATGATCAAGATGTTGAAACGTTGGAGAAAAAACTTGAATTGGCTTTACATGAAAATGAAATTGAACATTTTTTAGACTCTCAAAACATTAACGAATATTATCTAATTGATTAATTATGAATAAGAAACACCTTTTTATTTTAGTATTTTTAGTTGCTTTTAGTTTTGTGAATTATGCTCAAAACAGAATGGACAGAAAAGACAAAATTAAAGCTTTAAAAACCGCTTATATCACAGAACAAGTTGGTTTAACTCCATCGGAAGCTGAAAAATTTTGGCCATTATACAATGCATTTGACGACAAACAATTTGAATTACGTCATCAAAAAATAAAATCGTATTTGGATCGAATGGAATCGAATACTGATCAAATGAGCGATAAAGAAGCTTCTCAATTGTTATCTCAATTAGAAGCTACGGAAGATGAATTACATCAGTTGAGAAAAAAATTCAATTCGGATGTTAAATCGATTTTAAGTGCTCAAAAAATCATAAAACTGAAAAAAGCTGAAGAAAGTTTCAATAGAAGTTTATTAAAGCAATTGCGGGAAGGTAGACCAGCCAGAAAAAATTAAACTATAAAAACTTTACTTTAGAAATTTTATTCTTTCCAGCGAGCACCGCACTCCTTTCATCTATAAATCGAAATGTATGGAATGAACCGTCATTGCTAATATTTTTCCATACATCACCACAATCATTTGAAAAATAAATACCACTTGGTCCAAGACTAACCACTAAAATTCCACCGCCTTCAGGCACAAATTGAATACAAGAACTATATCCAAAACCCATTCCTTTGGATAATAAACTCCACGTTTGACCATTGTTAATGGTTAAAGCTTTATTATTTTCATTCCAATCTTGTTTTTCATAATTTCCACCCGTAATGATACCAACTGTATCATTATAAAAATCAG
Organism: Flavobacteriales bacterium; assembly: GCA_017302935.1. Lineage (GTDB taxonomy): Bacteria > Bacteroidota > Bacteroidia > Flavobacteriales > Flavobacteriaceae > Flavobacterium. Next base: position 15,650 of record JAFLBT010000036.1, read on the forward strand.
CTGTAAAAATTCCTTCCATTGCATTTCCTTGGCAAACTGGAGTATTATAAACACTCCAAGTAACGCCTTTATCAGGACTAAAAAAGACTCTGGCTTTTGTACCTCCTGTAACAATCCAAGCATGATTGTTTTTCACAACCAAACTACTATTACTCGCCGCAAAAGCAGCCTCGCCATCTTCCGTTTTGGGTAAATCTGAACAGGAAACTTTTTGCCAAGTAATTCCTCCGTCTCGTGTAATTAAAACATTTAAACAGCCATTTTGTGGATCACCCATAACAATTCCTTCTGTATTATTCCAAAATTGAATACCGTTGAAAAAGGCATTTGGAGATAAATCTGTAAACACTTTTGAAATTTCTTTTGTTGCTTTATTTATTTTAAAAATAGCAGCGGGTTTTTCTGTACTTAAAAAAAATATGTCGCTTTGTGTTTTAGCTATTCCTCTAAAATGAGGATTTATAGTATCATCTTTAATTTGTTGTTGAAATCGTTCATTTGAATTTAAATGAACGTAACCAATTTTTCCTTTATCGTTGGCATACCACACTTTTCCTTCATCTAGACAAATAGCTCTAACACTCATAGAATCAGTCAACAAAATTGTTTCTTCAATACCTTGAAAGGGAGCTCTTTTGTTCACTTTTTCTATTTTAGGTTGTTGATTACAACTTACTAAAAGACAAAATAAAAATATTTCACAAATCTGCTTCATTTTGTTAAATTTCACACAAATATACTTCTTTTTTGCTTTTTAACAAGTAATACGCTCTAATATATTTATGAAAAAAGTAAAAAAATAATAATGGCATACTAATTGCAATATCACTTTTGAGAAATTATTCATTCAAAAATAATACGATTATGAAAACAGCATTACCATTAGTATTCCTTCTACTTTTCGGGATGAACAGTATGATAGCACAAGACAGAACCACTGTAAGAGCAAACTCAATTGATATTAGCGATAATCTTGATTTAAGAGCTGTTGCTTATTTGTTTGGAGAATCAAGAGATTTAGAAGATTTTGAAAGAAGATTAAACGACCCAAAAAATCCGCTATCGAATTTAGATTTGAACAATGATAATCAAGTAGATTATTTACGAGTAATTGAATCGGTTGAAAATCGATCTCATTTAATCATTATTCAAGCAGTACTTGATCGTGATATTTTTCAAGATGTTGCCACAGTAGAAGTTGAAAAAGACAATCAAAACCGCATGCAAGTGCAAGTGGTTGGAGATGTTTTTCTATATGGTCAAAATTATATCTATGAGCCTGTTTATTATCATACTCCGGTTATTTATAATACATTTTGGGTAAGTCATTACAGACCATATTGCTCTCCTTGGTATTGGAATTATTATCCATCCTATTATTATGTTTGGAATCCATTCCCAATTTTTTATTATCAAAATCACATCAATATATTTATTGGTACTAATTATACTTGTCATTTTGTAAATTATAGAAGAAGCCGAAATTGTATTGCCATGCATCATTCTAGACGTATGAACGGTTATGAAAGACATTATAACGGTCGTTCATTTCAAGACAGAAACAGAGGATATTCCAACAGAAATGAATTGGCTCAGACTAGAGATACTAGAGCAAACAACTATTCTTCCGGTAGAAATAATGCTCAAGCTAGCAATCAACCGGTACGATCAAACTCTACGGCTAGTCAATATTCGCCGCGAACAACTTCCGGTAACAATAATAACACGCCAAGACCAAATGTTAGAACCAATGGAACAAGAGATGTTGCCTTTTCTAGTACATCTGATTATGCTTTAGCTAACAATTATGAAAGTCCACGTCCAAGAGTGAAAAATACGAGAGAAGAAATGAATTTAGCACAAAATCAATATTCATCATCTTCAACATATTCTAGTCCAAGACCTAGCGTTAAAAGTACAAGTTCAAATGATGTGTCATTTTCATCCAATAATTATTCATCACAAACAGCAACTGAAACACCTAGACCAAGAGTAAAAAACGATCGAAACAATGTTTATGATGCTTCAATAAATAGTTCAACTTCAAGTTCTTCGTTTCAAAATCCAAGACCTTCAAGCACAAGTGCTAGTTATGCATCGCCTAAACCGGTAAGAGAAAGTTCACCTTCTTTACAGTCAACACAAAACCAAAACTATAGTTCAACTCGACCTGAAGTAAAAAGTTCAAGTAGAAGTAGTATGAATCTTGGCTCATCATCAAATTCATCGGGAAGGTCATCCTCTTCGGGGAGATCATCAAGAATGTAACGAATCTATACCGCTCGATTGAGCGGTATTTTTTTTATAATAAATCTGTAAGGTAAAATTGCATCAACATTAATTTACCTTCTCTTTCAATTTCTAAATTGATACGTTTATCTTCATTTGAACGAAGCAGTGTATTAATTTCTTGAAGTGAAAGTTCTAAAGTATCTATTCCATTAATCTTTTTTACCATATCACCTTTTTTTAAACCGGAAATTTCAGCTGGTGAATTTTCTCTAACTTCCGAAATGATATAAATAGGTTTTAAAACAAACTTATATAACACTTGTTCTTGGTCGGCATTATAAACCGTTGTAATCGAATTCATCTTTTTAGCTCCACCCAGCAACATCGATGTGTTAAAGTTAACTCCATTAACAGGCATTTTTTGTGAAACCCATTTTAATCCGGCATGATGTATTTCTAATCCACTTCGGTTGTAGAAAAAAGGTGATGAAAAATAATGGTTCTTTTTAAGATGAATAGATAAATTTTTATAGTCGATAATCACATTAAAACGTTTTATCAATTCTGCTCCAACTGAACCTATTCTGTCCTTAACCAATCTTACATGTTTAATTGAAGAAGAATCTGGAAAAGCTAGCATAGGATGTTGAAAGCTAAATTGATCAAACTCCAAAAAATTTACTTTTGCTCTTTTACCATATATGGCTCCACTGAAACCTTGCCCCAAAAAATCGATATAGTGTTTAGTTGGAATAAAAGTTGAGTCAATTTTAGATTGAAAAAACCAGAATGCATCACTGTTACCTGTATCAAACAATAATTTTGATGGTAATATTTTGTCTTCTATTTTTAATGGTAATTCTAAATAAGGTTTATTATTTTCAAGTGTAATATCTACTTTTACAAACTTCTTTTTTAATTTTTTTAATCGCTTAGCATCTTCTTTAAAGACCGTAATTTTATTTTTATCGTAATCAATTTGAATGGGATATTTTTTAAAAAAATGATAGCCAATGATTCCGTTTACAGGAATTCCAACTGAAGAAGAAATATTTATATTTTCCTCTAAAATGATATAAATTGTATGAGAAATATCAAAAAAATCAACATTTACTTGTACTTTATTATTGGATGATTTTAATCCTTCAACAAAATCTGCACTACCTAAACCTTTTAACTTTACTTTTTCAACTTGTTGAAAGATAATATTCTCTTTTTCCTCCAGACTAAATAAAATGGTTTCATCTACACCACTATCTAACAAAAATGTTAATTCAACTTCATTTACCGTTATTGGAATAAAAATGAGATTATTAATGAATTGAAAAGGAATTTCAATTTTTTCTTTATTTGCATTTAAAATAAAACCGGATTGGGCAAAAATATTTACCGAAAGGAAAACAAAAAAACAGAATAATTTATATTTCATACCCAATTTTTTATAAAATTACAAAAAAAGGAATTTGATAAACGAATAAATAGTAGTTTTAAATCAATCAGTAGTCAAAAAAAAATCGCAAATTTGCATTTTAAAAATAATTCATATGCCAAAGATTTCCAAAAAAGGACAACAGATGCCTGAATCACCAATCAGAAAATTGGTTCCATATGCAGAAGGTGCCAAAAAAAGAGGTGTAAAAGTATATCACTTGAATATTGGTCAACCTGATATTAAAACCCCAGAAGTTGCCATTAATGCAGTGAAAAATGTTGACATAAAGGTTCTAGAGTACAGTCACTCCGCTGGATTTGAAAGCTATAGAAAAAAACTGGCAGCGTCCTATCAAAAAATCAATTTACCCATCAATACAGAAGATATTATAATAACAACCGGCGGTTCTGAAGCATTGCTTTTTGCAATGGGAAGTACAATGGATACGAATGATGAAATAATTATACCTGAGCCTTTTTATGCTAATTACAATGGATTTTCGACCGCTTCAGGAGTTAAAGTCATACCCGTTATTTCAACCATAGAATCAGGATTTGCCCTTCCTCCTATTGCTGATTTTGAAAAATTAATTACGCCAAAAACAAAAGCTATCTTAATTTGTAATCCGGGTAATCCAACAGGTTATTTATACTCTAAAGAAGAAATTTTTCAATTAGCTGAATTAGTAAAAAAACACGATTTATTTTTAATTGCTGATGAAGTATATAGAGAATTTACCTATGATGGTCATTCCCATTTTTCTGTTATGAATGTACCTGGTTTAGAACAGCATGCTATTATGATTGATTCTGTTTCGAAACGTTATAGTATGTGTGGTGCTCGTATTGGTTGTATTGTTTCTAAAAATAAAGAAGTGATGAGTACAGCTATGAAATTCGCTCAAGCAAGATTGAGTCCGCCAACTTTTGCACAAATTGCAAGTGAAGCAGCTTTAGATACACCACTAAGTTATTTTGATGAAGTAATTTCAGAATACAAAGAGCGTAGAGATATTTTAGTAAATGAATTACAAAAAATTGAAGGTGTACAAGTAGCCATACCTAAAGGTGCTTTCTATTGCATAGCAAAACTTCCTGTAAAAAATGCAGATGATTTTGCTCAATGGTTATTAGAAAATTACAATTTCAATGGAGAAACAGTAATGGTAGCTCCCGCTGCCGGATTTTACTCTTCACCCAATGTTGGTTTAGATGAAGTTCGAATTGCTTATGTTTTGAAAAAAGAAGATTTAATTAAATCCGTTCAAATTTTGAAAGAAGCGTTATCTGTTTACCAAAAATAATACATGTTAAAACTCATAAAAAAAGCTGTCAACATAATGTTTGACAGCTTTTTTCTTTTATAATTTAGCTTAAATTATTCTACTTTATTTCTAAACCAACCTAGGTTTAAATTATTCCATCGAAGATTAATCTCCGTATTTATCGTTGTTTTGTTGAATTGTAAAATAGCCGTTGAAGTTTCCAATACATATTGATTTTCATAGTATGCTTGTGAAACTATGTCCTCATCTTGATAAGTATAAATTTCATTATCCAATTTAAATTTTACTTCCTCATCTGATACAGATAAAAATTCTTTGGTATGCACACCCATGTATTCACCTTTCAACCATTCGGGCAATAGCAGCTTTTTTGATTCTATTTCACTTTCATCTGAATCACTGCTACAAGCCATTGTCAGCATTACTAAAATAAATAAAGCTATTTTTTTCATTTCCCACATGAATTAATCATCTGTGGTAAAGCTAAAGTGTATTTGTTAGTGATTCTATTTAATTCGCCTACTAACCAAAAAAATCGATAAACAAATTCTTCAATGTTGTTTATCGATAAAAAAAGCTCCTGAAAATCAGGAGCTTTTAAAATTATCGTTTTAACGAGAAATGTGCTTTAAATACTTTATTTTGTCCGTTTTCTTGATATTCTACACTAAACCAGTAATCGGTTGATGGAAGTTGTTCGCCGTTGTAGGTTCCGTTCCATCCGTTTCCTGCCGGACTGATTTGCTTGATGAATTTTCCATAGCGGTCAAATATATAAATTTTTGCGTTAGGTTGTGTCTCTCCTAAGCTAAATATATTCCATGTATCGTTTATTCCATCACCGTTTGGCGTAAAGA
>JAFLBT010000037.1 GCA_017302935.1 Flavobacteriales bacterium
AGAATTGACAGAAAAATTTCCGTCTATTTCTTCCATTCTTTTTTTCATATTGAGCAATCCGTTTCCTAAATCTACATTTTCGGTATCAAAACCTTTTCCGTCGTCTTTAATTTCTATTTTTAAACCTTCATTCAATTTTTCTGCATTGATAATAATATGATTGGCATTGGCATATTTCATGGCATTGTTCACCGATTCTTGAATGGTTCTGTATAAATTCACACCTACCACAGAAGAAAACTTCTTGTTTTTCAGCTTTTCATCAATGCTAAAATTAAACTGAATGTTATGATTGGCAGATTGTGCTTGTTCCACAAAATTGAAAATTCTAGAACTTAAATCTTCCATCGTAAAATCTGCTTTATTCATCGCCCAAATGGTATCTCGAAGTTCTACAATGGTATTTCTGGTAAAATCACTTATTTTATCTAAACGCTTTTCTACCGCAGTTTCCAAATTCGGAATCCCGAATTTTGTGTTTTCCAAAGAGGAAATGATAAAAGTGAGTTGCGAACCAATATTATCATGCAAATCTCTAGAAATTTGCAATCGTTGTTCTTGTAGCTTGTTTTGGGTTTCAATTTTAACAAGAGCTTCTTTGAGTTCGGCTTCTTTGATTAATTGATTGTTCTTAATTTTTTGTTGGTTATATAAAAGATAACCCAACAATCCCAATACAAAAGCAAAACCTAACGAACCGAAAATCATCGTATTTTTCTTTTTTAATTTCAATTCTTTTTCGGCTAAATCGGCTCTGTTTTTAGCAATTTCAGTGTCTTTTTTGGCGGTTTGGTATTTTGTTTCCAGCTCTTGAAGTTGTTTTACATTGGACAATTTTTGGATACTATCGCTAAAAACACCTTTCTTTTTATAAAACTCACTTGCTTTTTTATAATCATTTTTGGCTTCATATAACAGAGCATAATAATTTAACGTGTTTTCTATATCAAAAGCGGATTTGGATTTTTTTGCATAAAAATAGGCACTATCAAAACTTTTTTTTGCAGCATTATAGTCTTGTTTATATAAATGAACATCACCAATATTATTATAAGAAGACGCTAAACCGGCAAAATTTTGAATGGAATACTCTGTTTTTAATGCTTTATTAAAATATATAAAAGCTGAATCTGTTTGCTCCAAATAATAATAAACCCCACCTACATTATTTAATGATTCAGCTATTCCTCTTTTGTCATTAAGTTGTATTTCAAAATCAAGTGATTTTTTAAAATATTCTAATGCTTGTTCTAAGCTATTCCCTTCTGCATAAACTATTGCCAAATTATTATACGCTTCCGATAGCCCCTTTTTATGATTTAATTTTTGATACGCGGCAATCGCTTTTTGATGATAACTTTTTGCTTTATCCGCCACTTCAAGTGATTTGTAAACTAAACCCATGTTGTTATAAATAGTCGCTTGATTCAGAACATCATTTTTTTTGTCATAAATTTTTAAGGCTGCTAAAAATGATTTTAATGAAGCTTCGTATAAACCCATATTTCGCTGACAAGCTCCAATGTTATTGTGTGAAGAAGCAACAATCATTTCATCTTTTGACAACGATAGTGCTTTTTTGGAATACTCAATAGCTCTTGGATAATCCCCAATTACACGAGTCACAATACCTTTATTATTGTACGTATAAGCTAATGAAAGATTTAGTTCTTTAGATTTGGCGATTTTCTCCGCTTTTTCTAATAATTGAATTGCTTCTCGTGTATTAGAAGGATAAATCTTTAATGCTTTAACATTTAAATCATCAATGGCTTTATCTTCCTTAACTTGTGCAAAAGTCAAGATGTTGAAAAAAAGAAAAAAGCTCAAAATTCTGAATTGGTTCTTCATACAACTATTATAGTAATCTATTCAAATTTAATTGTTTTACGCTAAAATTCATAAAAAATTAGCTATGCTCATTTGATTTTTATTTCAACACCACAATCAAATTGAGTAATAAAACTAAAAATACCATAAAATAAAGGAGCAGCACGATGCGTAATGATTTGATTGTTTTCATTTTTTTGAATGTTGGGATAGAGCAAAATTCGGCATATGAATTTTGCTGTACAATACGACATTTGCCGTAAAAAGAATTCCCAACCAAAAAATCTTGATTGGGAATGAACTACAAAAAACAAACTAACTATATTTTTAAATCAAACGCCTGAATGGTTTTATCATTGGATTGATAATATAAAAAACCTCCAATTTCATCTACTTCATATTCCGGTTTTTTATCTTCAATGACAATTTCTTTCTCCACTTTACCGGTATCTTTACTTACTTTTACTAACCCAATTCCGTTATCAAGTTTAGTCAATATAAATTGATAATTTTGAGTTGCAGCAGTGGCTTTAAATCGTTTCCCCATTTCTGCAAAGGATGCCGAAGCAGCTACCGCAAAATCTCGTGAACTATCCATTAAAGATTCTCCATAACTTGTATAACTTCCTAAACTATTACGATGTTGATTTGCTTCTGCAGCTGTAGCGGCAGACATGGCAACAGACGCAACTCCCATTACTCCTGCAAAAATTGCACCGGCAGCACTTTTGCCTGGTGCTTTATAAAACTCATGGAACTTTTGTTTCCCATCAAAACCCAACATCATCATATTTTGTTCAGAAGAAAGCAAAATTCCCTCTTTTCGCATAATTACTTTTGATGGCGATTCTTTTCCTTTAAATTCAAATGTAGCAAGTGTGGAAATATCACCTGAATTTTCATCAATTGCTACCAATTCTTCTCCAGTGCTAATCAGGTAGCGTTTGTGCTCTTTATCATAGGCACTCGAAACAGATTTTGCTTTTTTGTATTTTATGGGTTTACTCCAAATAGACTCACCGGACTTTAAATTGATAATATCAGCATCGGTATCAGTAATATAAATCATTCCTTTCGGCGTTAAGGCCATCGTATGAATATTTTCACCGGTCTTTAATGGTTTTTTAAACAACGGATTTCCGTCAAAAGAAATTTTATTGATACCTCCTTCAAACAGTCCAAATAAGATACCATCTTCAAGGATGTAAAAATGTTGAATATAACCTTTTGTTTTAGGTGCTTTTTCCCATAAGTCTGAACCATCAGCGGCATTCAAAAAAGCTATCTTTGATTCTGAAGCAGATGAGGCTAATTTTGCCAAACCACTTTTTCCTGAATTATCAACATCGCTAACAACTGCCAAACCTTGTGGGAGAATTTCAAATCGAGATACTTTCCCTTTTATCTTTCTTTCTTTTTCCCAAAGAATTGTTCCGGTACTACTGATTTTATGAATTCGAGTATCTCCATTTTGTCTTTCTTCAAATGTATAAATCTCTTTACCCGTTGGATCAGCTGTAATCCACGTAATATCATCAACATCTTTATTGGACCACAACACTTTTCCGTTGGCAACATCAATTCGCATTAAACTTTTTGTAGTAGGAACAAGCAGTCCGTCGCCTACAATTACCGGTCTTCCGGAAAACTGAGGAATTGAGGAACCAACAGTTACTTTTTTTGGATCATTTAATTCCACTAATCCTTCCTCTTTCCCTGTAGCTAAATCATAAATTCCAACAGCCATAGCACCGCCTTTTCGCATTCCCAAGACAACCAATTTATTTTGTGGCAACATTACATCACAACGATTGGTTACTTTCCAATTATTTTCTTCTGTTCCAAATAATTTTTTCCCTGAAATAAAATCAATAACTGATTTCTTAGAAGTCATAAATCCACCTTGACTCACCACTAGATAAGGTGACATGGGTACAAATTCCAGCTCTTCAGGCTTTACTTTTCCATAATCTTTAAAATTAAAATGAGGCTCTTTTGCATTTGGTTTTATACCTACTAAACCATCGCCATTAGCAACTATTACAACTCCAGCATCTGTAAGCTTCATTAAATTAATTTTTCCTCCCAAATTATAAGTGTGATTTGGAACGGTAACTTGTGCAATTAGATGATTGGATTTTGAAATAAAGAAACCAATCAATATAACATGAATCAAGGTAAATGTAAAATTTTTCATTTTTTAGTCTTTTTGAATTAATATGTCAAATTTCTATTGAATTGTATATCAAAACAATACGGCATTTGCCGTAAAAAAAATATCCCAACCGATAAAAACCGATTGGGATACTATTCCTTGTTGAAAATTAAAAGAAGTTAACGTTGAATGAACCCTCTGTAATTTGTTTTGTTGAGCCATCTTCATTATTCTTTGCTGTAAAACTATATGTTCCTTTGATATAAGTATCTGTTACCTCAGAAACTTTAATTTCACCAACTTTTTCACCACCTTCATAAGGAGCATTCCAAGTTTTAATATCCGGAGCAGTTGGGTTAGACAAGTCAACAGTTGTTTCAACATAGCTTACATTAGCTTGCCCTAAACCTGTTTCACCACCTCCAATATCATAAGTTCCAACACCATCAAAAGTCATAATGTTTAACACAAATGCTTTACTCGATGTTCCACCGGTGTTACCTTGAATTTGAATAACTGGACCAACTTGATTAGCAAATGTTGCCATTTCAATAGTAGTTACCCAACTACCCCCTACTTTTGCTTTCATTGTTCCTGATGCAGCACTTCCACCTCCGCCTCCATCACTATCGCTTGAGCAAGAAGAAATAAATAATGAACTTGATACCAAAAGGCACGCACAGATAAATTTAATTGTTTTCATAATTGTTAAAATTTAAATTGGTTATTGTATGGGGCAAAGTTGTACCAAAAACCAATGCTCATCAATAAGGCAAATGCCGTATTTTAACAATTAAAGAGTAAAAATGAATGAAATGTTGACTAGGTCAATTGCAAAAAAGGATATTTTTCTTGAAGCTGTTCAATACGTTCATGCAGCTTTTGAACAAACAAAAGATGTTGTTCTGTGTTTGGATTAAACGGACGATGATTCAATCCTTTATGAATGCTTTCTAATTCTGTCATAATAGGGAAAACATGATACGAAATGTGCGATTCTACGAAATATTTCCAAATATAATCCACCGCCGTTTGATTCGGATGCAACATGTCTTCAGCATAAAAACGATAATCACGAAGATCGTCCATCATGATTTCATAACTCGGAAAATAGCTTGAAGTTGAAAGATGGGTGATGGAAGAATGTAATGCTGCTATCAAATGTGCTTTGCTCAATTGATTTTCTACAAAACCATCTTTTATATGACGTACGGGTGAAACGGTGAAAATAAATTTTATTTCAGGATTAAATTCGGTTAATTTAGTTTGGATGTTATGTAGCGAATCAGTGATTTCTTCAACAGATAACAATTCTTTTGTGAAATTGCTTTGCGGTATTTTATGACAATTGGCCACTCTTTTCAGCGTATGCGAAAAACGATACGTCCATGCCGTTCCTAAAGTGATAATTAAATGTGAACACGTTTGAAGTTGTCCGTTTAGATAGGTTAAAATACCATTCAAATTCACAAGCATGTCGGCTTTGTCCGGATTATTCAATTCAGAATGTACTTCAAAACAATGCCATAATTCATTGTCAAAAAATAAATCGGCTTCAGTAAATAAACGCATTTCTATGGCACGAATGAGTATGTTTTCAATTGCATCCGGCTGAAAAAGTATCCCAAACGGATTGTTGTAGTGCTGAAATTTATACTGCTCAAATTTAGCACTAATATTTTCTGAAAAACAAGAACCCATCGTTACCACCTTCGAATAATAATCGATAGGATGATTGCTTTTTGGAATGGTGATTGGGGTGCGGAAGTTCATGCCTTAGTAATCTGAAATATAATTTTATAAATTTTAATTTCTTGTAAAAGTTGTTATATACACAAAAACACCTTCAGGTTCATTAACGGTTTGCTTTAATTTAAGTTCTTCATTGGTTAAACTCTCTATCACATAGGTATATTGATAAATCATTGGGTCTTGAGGTGGACTTGCTACAGTCAATATGTTCCCATTCAATGTCCATATAGATGTTTGAGTATCACTTAATGTACATTGAGCATTAAATCCATTGAAAGTGAATTCACCATTTTCAAAAAACTCTTGAAAATCTTTGCTTGTGCTACAATCATGATTATAATTTTGAAATTCTCCTCCGTTTGAAGTACCTCCTTTTATGTACCATTTCCCTAAAATAGTGGGTTCAGAAGTTATTGAACCTTCATCATCATTTGAATTACAAGAAAATAATATTCCCGTAAACAGTAAAAATAAAATTACTTTTTTCATCTATTTAAGTCGTGATTTTTATTTAATAAATTCAACCGCCTTCTCCAACGCCTCTTTAATTCCATCCACATTTTTACCACCGGCAGTAGCAAAAAACGGTTGTCCGCCACCACCACCTTGGATATATTTTCCTAATTCCCGAACGACTTGTCCGGCATTCAAATTGTGTGAAGCAACCAGTTCTTTTGAAATATAACAGGTTAACATCGGTTTATTATCTTCAGCAGTAGCCAAAACTAAGAATAAATTAGTACCTAAATTTCCTAATTCATACGCCAAATCTTTTGCTCCTTCCGGATTCAAATCGACTTGTTTGGCTAAGAATTGTATACCGTTAATTTCTTGTAGCTCTGATGCTAATTCTCCTTTTAAATTCTTAGCTTTCTCACGCAATAATTGCTCAATTTGTTTTTTCAATTTGGCATTATCATCTTGTAAGGAAACCACTGATTTTAAAACATCTTGTGGATTTTTTAAAGCTTCTTTTAGTTCCGCTAAGGTGTTTTCTTGGTTTTTATAAAAATCTTTCACCGCATCTCCGGTAATCGCTTCAATTCTGCGAATTCCGGCAGCCACAGCTCCTTCTGAAATGATTTTGAAATGCCAAATGTCGGCTGTGTTTTTCACGTGAATTCCTCCACATAATTCTTTGCTTTCGCCAAATTCAATCATACGAACAGTATCACCATATTTTTCGCCAAACAAAGCCATTGCACCTTGCTCCATTGCTTGCTGAATTGGAATATTTCGGTGTTCAACCAATTGCAATTGCTCTTCAATTCGTTGGTTAACAAAATCTTCCACTTGCTTAATTTCTTCATCCGAAACTTTTGAAAAATGCGAAAAGTCAAAACGCAAATAATTCGGATGCACCAACGAACCTTTTTGTTCCACGTGCGTTCCTAAAATGGTTCGCAAAGCCAAATGCATCAAATGCGTTGCCGAATGATTTTTTGAAGTAGAAGTTCTTAAATCGTTATTTACTTTCGCTACAAAAGCAGCATTAAGATTTTCAGGAAGTTGCTTTGTGAAATGCAAAATCAAGTTATTTTCTTTTTTGGTGTCAATAATTTCAATCGTTTCATTGGCTGAAATTAAAGTTCCTTTGTCGCCCACTTGTCCACCACCTTCAGGATAAAACGGTGTGTTATCTAAAACAATTTGATATAAAACACCATCTTTTTTGGAATCTACTTTGCGGATGCGGGTGATTTTTACTTCATTCTCCGTTTGGTCATAACCCACGAAAGTTTCTACATTTCCATCAATCAAGATTTTCCAATCATCCGTGGTTACTTCCGAAGCAGCACGGGAACGGGCTTTTTGCTTTTGCAATTCTGTTTCAAAATCGGCTTCGATAAATGTAAATCCTTTTTCTTTTAAAATCAATGCCGTCAAATCTTTTGGAAAACCAAACGTATCATACAATTCGAATACTTTTGCACCTGAAACTTCATTTCCTTTGGTTTCAGATACTACATTTTCCAACAACTGTAAACCTTGCTCCAACGTTCTCAAAAAGGAAGCTTCTTCTTCACGAATTACATTCGTAACCAACTGTTGTTGCGATTTAATCTCAGGAAAAAACTCACCCATTTGATTCGCCAAAACAGCGACCAATTCATAAATAAAAGGTTCTTTGGTATTTAAAAATGTAAATCCATAACGAATCGCTCGACGTAAAATTCTACGAATCACGTAACCAGCACCTGTGTTCGAAGGCAATTGACCATCGGCAATCGCAAAAGCAACGGCTCTGATATGGTCAACAATTACTCGAATCGCAATATTAATTTTATTTTGTTCTTCTGTTATGTTTTTTACTTCGTTGGAAGTATATTTTAATCCCGTAATTTGTTCTACTTTTTCAATCAATGGTGTAAAAACATCCGTATCATAATTGGAAGTTTTTCCTTGTAACGCCATACACAAACGTTCAAAACCCATTCCGGTATCCACGTGTTGAGCGGGTAATTTTTCTAAGGAACCATCGGCTTTACGATTGAATTCCATAAATACATTATTCCAAATTTCTACTACTTGCGGATGGTCATTATTAACCAAACTTTTTCCGGAAACGTTCGCTTTTTCTTCTTCTGAACGTAAATCGACATGAATTTCAGAACAAGGTCCACACGGTCCTTGGTCACCCATTTCCCAGAAATTATCTTTTTTATTTCCTAATATGATTCGGTCTTCATCGATTAATTCTTTCCAAATATCCCATGCTTCTTGGTCAAACGGCACATTTTCATCGGGATTTCCTTCAAAAACGGACACATATAAATTTTCCTTCGGAATTTTATAAACTTCAGTCAACAATTCCCAAGCCCAATTAATGGCATCTCTTTTAAAATAATCACCAAATGACCAGTTTCCGAGCATTTCAAACATCGTGTGATGATAGGTGTCAAACCCAACATCCTCCAAATCGTTGTGCTTTCCTGAAACGCGTAAACATTTTTGCGTATCGGCAATTCGCTTGCTTTTGGGTTCGGCATTTCCTAAAAAATATTCTTTAAACTGAGCCATCCCCGAGTTGTTGAACATTAAGGTTGGATCATCTTTTAAAACAATAGGAGCCGAAGGAACGATTAAATGTCCTTTACTTTCAAAAAACTGTAAAAACTGCTTGCGAATATCGTGTGATTTCATTGTAAAAAATTGTTCGGTGTTTAATTTCCAAATAGTTAAACAATATTTAAGTTGAAATATGGCTTTTATGGTCTAAAAATGCATACTTTCAATAAAAATTAAATTAGCTTTAGAATGAAACATTTCTTAAATTTGTTCGTCTAATCTATTTTGAAAGCACAAAAATAGTATAATTTAAGAAATGTCGAAGAAAGTAAAGTATTATTACGATACAGAAAGTTTAGCCTACAAAAAAATCAGTCCTAAAAAAGGGAGGAAATTTGGTTATGCCGCTTTATTTCTACTTTCGTCAGCTTTATTTGGGTTTTTATGTTTTGTGATTTTATTGAATACACCTTATTTTGAAACGCCAAAAGACCGTTTACAAGCAAGAGAAATTGAGAATTTAAAGTTGCGATACGAAATTCTAAATAAAAAAATGGATCAACTGGATGAAGTTTTGGTTAGTTTAGAAGAGAGAGACAACAACCTGTATCGGGTTTATTTTAACTCCTCTCCCATTCCAACCGAACAAAGAAAAGCCGGATTTGGAGGAGTAAATCGATACAAAGAATTAGAAGGATATGACAATTCAGAATTGGTTATTAATACCACCAAAAGGGTGGATATGATTTCAAAACAACTAGCCATACAATCCAAATCATTAGATGAAATTTTAATGTTAGCCAAAGGAAAAGAAAAATTATTAGCCGCCATTCCGGCGATTCAACCGGTTAAAAATGAGGACTTGAAACAAATGGCTTCCGGTTTTGGGTATCGAAATGACCCATTTACCAAAATCAGAAAATTTCACTATGGTATGGATTTTTCTGCAAAAACGGGTACACCTGTTTATGCTTCTGGTGATGGTGTTGTGTATAAGGCAGATAATTCAATGTCAGGATTTGGGAATTTAATCATAATTAAGCATGGTTTTGGATATGAAACCTTTTATGCCCATTTGAGTAAATACAAAGTCAGAGCCGGTCAAAAAGTAAAACGTGGTGACATTATCGGGTTTGTAGGAAGTACAGGTCGAAGTGAAGCTCCGCATCTACACTACGAAGTACATAAAGACGGTGAACCGATTAACCCAATTAATTTCTATTACGGTAGCATTTCAGCCGAAGAATATATTGCGATTTCAAAATTAGCTAACCAAGAAAACCAAGCACTCGACTAATGCATTTAAACTTACCAGAAAAACGATATTATAGTATTGGAGAATTAGCCAAGGCATTTGATGTGAATGCCTCTTTAATCCGGTTTTGGGATAAAGAATTCGATATTCTGAAACCTAAAAAGAATGCAAAAGGCAACCGAATGTTTACACCCGATGATGTAAAAAATCTTCAATTGATTTATCATTTGGTAAAAGAACGCGGCTTTACCTTAGAAGGAGCCAAAACTCATTTGAAAGAAGGACAGAAGAAAACATTGGATAAATTTGAAATCATCAGCAAATTAGAAGGAATAAAAGCACAATTAGTTCAAATTAAAGAAGGATTGTAAAAGAATTAAATTAAAATTTAGAAATTAGAAGAATAAAAAATCTCAGTTACTCAGAACCTCAGTAACTTAGAACCTTAGAACCTTTAAAAACAAATAATATGAGAAAATGGTTATTACCCGTAGGGATTATAGTAGGACTAATTTTAGTCATCGGATTTTACATAGTAGGAATCCAAAACACAGCGATTACTAAAAGTCAAGCTGTAAATAAGTCTTGGGGTGATGTGCAAACATCTTACCAACGCAGAAATGATTTAATTGGGAATTTAGTAAACACGGTTAAAGGAGCGGCTGATTTTGAAAAAAGCACGTTAGAAGCCGTGATTTCTGCTAGAGCCAGAGCAACGCAAACAACCATTGACCCGACTAATGTTACACCGGAGCAATTGGCACAATTTAATCAAGCCCAAAGCGGTGTTTCTTCTGCTTTGTCAAGATTGTTGGTAACGGTTGAAGCCTATCCTGAATTAAAGGCGAACCAGAACTTCTTGAAATTACAAGATGAATTGGCCAGTACAGAAAATACGATTCAAACTGCTCGCGTTCGTTTTAATGAAACGATTGAAGTATATAACAACCACATCTTGAAATTTCCAAACAATCTGTTTTTAGGGAAATATAAAGAAAAACCATTCTTTGATGCGGAACCGGGTGCAGAAAAAGCTCCTGAAGTAAAATTCTAATCCATGTCTAGTACAGAAGATTTTCTGAGTGCAGCAGATGAACAAGAAATTGTTCAGGCGATTGCTTTAGCTGAAAAAAACACTTCAGGTGAGATTCGTGTGCACATTGAAAAACACTCTGATACTCCACCTATTGCACGAGCAAGAGAAGTGTTTGATGAATTAAAAATGTACAAAACCGAAGCACGTAACGGTGTTCTGTTTTATGTAGGTGTAGAGGATCATACTTTTGCCATTATTGGCGATAAAGGTATTGATGATGTAGTGGAAAGTGATTTTTGGGAATGTACCAAAGACATTATTATTGAACACTTTAAAAACAAACAATTTAAAGAAGGTTTGGTAAATGGCATTGAAAGAGCAGGCAATCGCTTGAAAGAATATTTTCCTTATACATCAGATGACACAAATGAACTTTCCAACGAAATATCCAGAAGCTAGATGAAAGTAAACATACGTTATTTGTTGATTGTATTCGTATTGTTGCTTCCGATTCAATTGGTTGTGGCTCAATTTACTATTCCTGACAAGCCTAGTTTTCAAACCAGCGTTTATGATTATGCCAAAGTGTTGTCTGACGTTGAAAAGAAAACGTTAGAAGAAAAGTTAATTCGATATGCTGATACTACTACAACTCAAATTGTAGTCATTACTATTGAGGATTTAAAAGGAGAAAATATTGGATTGTTAGCTCCAAGATGGGGACAAGAATGGGGAATTGGTGGTACAAAAGAACAAGACAATGGTGTTATCATTTTGTTAGCTAAAAACGACCGTCGAATTCATATTTCGCCCGGTTACGGTGTTGAAGATAAACTGACAGCGGGAATTACTGGAGAATTAATCAGAAAAATCATTTTGCCGGAGTTTAAAGCAGGAAGTTACTATCGTGGTTTAGACAAAGGCACAGATGCAATTTTTGAAGTACTGAAAGGAACCTACAAAGGTAGCCGAAAGTCAGACAAAGGTGGAGCCATCCCGATGCTAGTGGTTTTGGTATTCATCATTATCTTTTTAATAATAGCCTCAAAAGGGAACAAAAACAACCGTAATGGCGGTTCCGGACGTTTTTCCGGACCGGATATAATGGATATTATCATCTTGAGCAGCCTCGGAAGAAGTGGCGGTGGCGGTAGTTTCGGAGGTGGTTCATCCGGTGGTGGATTCGGCGGAGGCGGTTTCGGCGGTGGATTCGGTGGCGGAGGCTTTAGTGGCGGTGGTGCCGGTGGAAGTTGGTAAAATCAAAAAAACAATTATAAACAAAAAGCGACTTGAATTTACAAGTCGCTTTTTGTTTAATCTATAAAGAACATTCCTCCTTCATTGTCCTTCTTCCCTCCAAATTTATCCAGTTTGTAAGTCAATGAAAACATCACATATTGTTGCAGAACAATATTTTCGGTATCGGTAATGGCGGTTGGCGTGATGGTTCTTCGCACACCCACATTTTGATTTAACACATCATACACTTTTACTTTGGCTAGTAATCGGTCTTTGTAGAAATTGTAACCTAAACTGGTATTCCACAAATAAAAATCTTTTTGAAAACCATCAGCAATATTAGAGTTGTAGGTATATCCAAAATCATTTCCAAAAACTACTTTCTTTGGCCAATAACTGGTAAATTCCATTTTGAATCGGTGCACAAAATTATTGGCATTTTCAATGACATAATTGGTAAAATCGGTAGAATTGAAACTGTAACTGTAGGATGGAGCAATAGTAATCAGTTCTTCAATAGACCAATTTAAACTCATACGAGGTTCCATTCTCCATCCTTTTGCTTCATATAATTCAGC
Source organism: Flavobacteriales bacterium (assembly GCA_017302935.1). Classification (GTDB taxonomy): domain Bacteria; phylum Bacteroidota; class Bacteroidia; order Flavobacteriales; family Flavobacteriaceae; genus Flavobacterium. The sequence goes on from JAFLBT010000037.1 coordinate 12,855, forward strand.
ATTTGTCAATCCTTGATTCAAATTATATCCACTATCAATACCCAAACTCAACCGCAAGCTTCTTTTTTCTTTTTTGAACGTCTTACTCCATGATGCTCCAAGATAACTATTAAATCCTTTGTCCACATTTTCATAAGTAGTTTGTGCTCGGAAACTTTCATCAAAAACAGTTGAAGAAACTATCTGGTCTTTGTAAAGATTCATTCCGCTGTAAAAGAAGAAGCCACTTCGCGATTGCCAATCATAATTGTTGAAATTCATGTACATATTATGTTGTTGGGTCGGATTCAAATCGCCATTTCCAACAATCGTATTCAACGGATTGGATAAATTAATGACCGGTAAAATTTGATTGGCTAAAGGCAATTCCATTCTAAAACTATAATTTGCATAAACCGATTTACTTTTTGAAATGGTATAATATAAATTGGCCGTTGCTCTCGGAAAAACATAATTTTTATCCAAATTGGTTCGAACACCCAGATAATCGGATTCATTTTTAAACGTTACAAATTCCGGCCCAATGTTAAAACGAGTTCGCAAATTCTTTTTGTTCCAATTTAAGCCGGCTGTGGGATGAATTTTTACAACACTTGAATTAATTTCGTTTGACAAGAATCCATTAAAATCAGTATAACTGCCGGATGTGGCATTAAAATCAAACGTTGCATCTTTATCTTTGGAAGCATAATAATCTATTTCGGTGGTAACACTCAATTTTAACGAATCCGTTATGGGTTCACCAAATCGAATTTCTGAGGCAATTTTATTAAAGTTATTATCACGGTATAAATTCTGATTTCGAATATCATCAGGTTCAGCAGTTAAAAAATAGAAAGTAGAAGAATTTATGGATGAAAATGTTGCCGATTTTCGATGTTCATTTTGTAAAGAAACACTCCATCCTCTGTTTTTCTTCTTTTTCGACTGTTGATAATACAGCATATAATTTTCAAAAGAAGTGTTATCTACATCTGAATACGTATCGTTTATGCTTTCATTCGATACCAAATCTGCTTGATTTTTAGTTTCCTGTTGACTGGAAAAGCGGTCTTTATTGATACTTCTAACCAACTTGGGTTCGATATATATACTTGTTAAAGAGTCAAACTTAACCTCAAAATTCATACTTAGATTATGAGAATTTCCCAATCGATTAGAATTGGAAACCGATTCTGTAAAAGTTGTTTCCGTAGGCAATAAATTGGTTCGTGAAGAGCGGGTTACATTTTCAGATTCTGTATTCGTGAAAAAATAATTATTGTTTACTTCTACTTTTTTAAACCATTTGTCAGCATAATTTACGCCTATCAAATTAGAGGTTGTTAAACCGTTGCTACCCCCAAAATTCATCCCGTTAATACCAAATGAACCATCATCATTGGAATAAACCGAAACATTTCTACCGCCTCCCATGTTATCAAAAATCTCGTTCATCGAAAATCCAACTGAGTTGATGTTGTTAGCAGAGGCCAAAACGCTAATTTTTTGATCTCCCTTGAACCAATTGAGCAATAAACTCGATTCGTAGCGTTCATCCGTACCATAACCACCCATGATTTTTCCAAAAAACCCTTTGTTTTTATCTTCTTGAATAGTAAGATTAATGGTCTTTTCTTCGCCTGAAGCTGTTTCACCCGAAAGTTCTTCAGCTTTAGTTTTGGTGTCCACTACTTGTATTTTCTCAATAATTTCTGCAGGTAAGTTTTGCGTGGCAATTTTGCCGTCTTTGCCAAAAAATGGTTTTCCGTTAACTAAGATTTGGTTTACTTCCTTCCCGTTCACTGTAATTTTTCCTTCCGGTGAAATCTCTACGCCTGGTAACTGTCGCAATAGTTTTTCAACATTGGCATCGGCACCTACTTTAAAAGAAGCAGCATCAAATTCTAATGTGTCATTTTTGATTCGAACAGGTGGTGCTTCTCCTTTTACCACAACTTCTCCAAGGGTTGTCCCGGACTCCGTTAACGATAGCAAACCTATTTCCGTATCGGCAATCAATTGTGATAATTCCTGACTTTTGGTGGCATATCCAATAAAAGAAGCTTTTAATTGTAATGGATTGGTACTTTTAGGTGCTTTTAATATAAAATTCCCGTTTTTTTCTGAAATAGAATACGCAATAACCGTTGAATCTTTTTTCGAAGTAAGATAAATAGTAGCGGATTCAAGTGGAAGTTTGGTTTGTTCATCAATAACCTTCCCTTTGATGGAAACTAAACTTTGAGCGTTTAGCGAAGAAACAAAAAACAGAACGAAAACGGCAAATAGTGATTTAAACATAATGCTAATTTAACTGTGAGAAAATTCTATAACAGCGAAATAACAATTTTAGTATCAAACGTTAAAATTTCTTACAGAATATTTAACATTTATATCCTGTTGGTTGTTAAAATCGTCTTTTGTATTGTATAAAATAAACCTGTATTTCAAATCCCATTTTTTTGAAAATTGCTGTATATTTGTAACATAAAATGCTGCTATTATGACAACTATAACCTTAAACATCAACGAAAAAACTGAAAAAGGAAAAGCGTTACTTGCTTTTTTAAAAGCTTTTTATGAAGAAAAAGAAGTTGTTCATATTGTTGAAGAACCCATAAGCCCATACAATAAAGAATTTGTTGCTAAAATTGAAAAAGCAAGAAAGGAAAAAGGAAAAGAAATTTTACCTAGTGATAATCTATGGGAAATTATAGAATAATCGTTAAAGAAACAGCCGAAAAAGATTTTGCAAAACATAAAAAATCAGGCAACAAAAAAATCTTAATTAAAATTTCTAAAATCTTTGATGAACTTCGAATTCATCCCTACACTGGCACAGGAAAACCTGAACCTTTAAAACATGAATTTCAAGGCCTTTGGTCCAGAAGAATTAATCAAAAAGACCGATAATTTATGAAGTGCATGAAAATGTTGTAACCGTTTATGTGCTCTCTACAATGGGGCATTATGATGACAAGTAATTTTCTAAAAAGTTACAATACTAAATTAAAAACCATTAAGAAATTAAGGTTCATTAAGCAATCAATCCCTTAATGAACCTTAATTTCTTAATGGTTTAATATAAACCTAATGTTTACTTCTCTCGAATATAAATATCAATCGGAACCCCTGAAAAATCCCAGTTTTCACGGATTTTATTTTCTAAGAAACGTTTATACGGATCTTTTACATATTGTGGTAAATTAGCAAAAAACACAAACTGTGGGGTTGGTGTAGGCAATTGCATACAGTATTTAATTTTTACATATTTTCCTTTTAAAGCCGGCGGTGGAAAGGCTTCAATCAATTTCAACATGTATTCGTTGAATTTTGAAGTGGAGATACGTTGCTTTCTGTTTTCAAAAACTTTTACCGTTTCTTCCAACGCTTTAAGCAAACGTTGCTTCGTTAAAGCGGAAACAAACAATATTTTCACATCCGTAAAGGGTTCAATCTCTTTTCTGATTTTAGCTTCATAATCTCGAGTGGACATGGTGTCTTTTTCAACCAAATCCCATTTGTTTACTAATATGATAATACCTTTACGGTTTTTGGCGGCTAACCAAAAGATACTTTGGTCTTGTCCTTCAAATCCACGTGTGGCATCAATCATTAAAATACATACATCAGCATGTTCAATTGCCCGAACAGAACGCATAACTGAATAGAATTCTAAATCTTCTTTTACTTTTGCTTTTCTTCGGATTCCGGCAGTATCTACTAAGTTAAACTCAAATCCAAAACGGTTGTATCGAGTGTCGATCGCATCTCTGGTGGTTCCGGCAATATCCGTTACGATATACCGATCTTCACCAATTAACGCATTGATAAAACTCGATTTTCCGGCATTCGGACGTCCAACCACAGCAAAACGAGGTAACTCAACTTCTTCTTGAACCGGTTCCGGTTTTTCCGGAAAAACAGCAATCATTTGATCCAATAAATCGCCAGTTCCACTACCGGAAGTACCGGAAATCGTATAATAATCGCCTAAACCTAAATTATAAAATTCAAGAGCGTCTTTTTCCCGCATGGCGTTATCTACTTTGTTTACCACCAATAAGACTGGTTTAGTGACTTTACGCAACAGCTTAGCGACTTCATCATCCATCGGTGTAATGCCTTCTTCTACATCAACCACAAACAAAATAACATCCGCCTCATCAATAGCTAACTCAACTTGCTTGCGTATTTCTCCTTCAAAAATATCTTCAGAACCTTTGATGTATCCTCCGGTATCAATTACAGAAAACTCTTTTCCGTTCCATTCACTTTTTCCATAATTTCGGTCACGGGTAACCCCACTCACAGCATCAACAATGGCCTCTCTTCTTTTGATTAATCGATTAAAAAGCGTTGATTTTCCTACGTTTGGTCTCCCTACTATGGCTACAATATTATTCATGATCATTTAAAATATGGTGCAAAGGTAGTATTAATGAATACAATATCAATTTTTTTATTAATTTAGTACGTTAAACTAAATCTCCGAAGCAACATGGAAAAATCTTCAAGCATTCCTTTACGTCCCAGATTTCAAATCGATGTAGAGGAAAATATTGATTCTGTAAGACAAAAATTTGTGGAGCATAAAACGAGTATCAGTGCCGGTATTTTTATGAAAATTAGAAATTATCACATCCAATATACTTTTTCCGGTGAACGACAAAAATATTGGTCACCCCATTTATCCATAGATTTAGAGGAAAAAGAAGGAAATGAAAAAAATGCAACGCATATAAGAGGAATGTATGGTCCGGCTCAAACCTTATGGACATTTTTTATGTTTTTACATTTTATTATTGCCGGAGTTTTTATTTTGTTTATGATGTTTGCCATTTCAAATGCCATGATCCATAAACCCTTTACTAATGATATAATAGTGATGACACTAATGGTTTTTTGCTGGTTTTTACTTTATTTCATCGCCCGACAAATTCGATCAAATGGTTATGACCAAATGAGGGAACTTGAAGAGGAATTTAATAAGGTTATCCCGTAACTACTTTTGATTATACCCTAACCTTCGCAATTGAAACGCATTGCTTCGCCAATCTTTACTCACTTTTACAAAAAGTTGAATGTGAATTTGTTTACCAAAAAACTTCTCTAATTCTTCTCTGGCTTGAATGCCCACTTTTTTTAAAGCTGCACCTTTGTGACCGATGATAATACCTTTTTGTGTATCGCGTTCTACCATGATAATGGCTCGTATGCGGATAATATCATCGTCTTCTAAAAACTCTTCGGTTTCCACTTCAACCGCATAAGGTATTTCTTTTTCGTAATTCAATAAGATTTTTTCCCGCACGATTTCATTCACAAAAAACCGCTCAGGCTTGTCGGTTAACGCATCTTTTGGATAATAGGGCGGACATTCCGGTAATAAAGCAATGATTCGATCGAAAACTTCCTTTACATTAAAATTTTCTAACGCTGAAATGGCAAAAATCTCTGCATTCGGCACTTTTTCTTTCCATAAAGTTACTTGCTCCTCTAATTGCTCTTGATTGGATTTGTCAATTTTGTTCAATAAAAGTAAAACCGGTATTTCACTGTGAATAATTCGATTAAAAAAGGCTTCATCTTTCAATTCTTTCTCTCCAATCTCAACCATATAAATCAACACATCCGCATCTTCAAAAGCCGATTTTACAAACTGCATCATCGATTCCTGCATTTCATAGGCCGGTTTGATGATTCCGGGTGTATCAGAAAAAACAACTTGATAATCATCACTGTTAACAATTCCTAAAATACGGTGACGGGTAGTTTGAGCTTTTGAAGTGATAATCGATAAGCGTTCTCCCACCATTGCATTCATAAGGGTTGATTTTCCAACGTTTGGATTACCGATAATATTAACAAATCCTGCTTTGTGAGCCATATTCATAATTTTGGCAAATATACGGTTTCTTTTTGCTACTTGTTACCCTGTAGAAAGTTTAAAAGTGTACCTTTGCCAACCTAATTAAATAAATTAAACAATGAAAAAAATTGTATTAAGCTTAATCGCTTTAACTGTATTATCAGCCTGTAGTAGTTCTGACGGTAATAACAATCCTGATACAACCACTCCTTTAGTATCTAAAATTGTAGAAACGTATGAAGATGGTTTTGTAGAAACTCTTTTATTGACCTACAATGGTACTAAAATTGTAAAAAGTAATTGGAACAACGGTGAAGAAGTAACTGAATTTACCTATACCGGAGATCTTATCACAAAAGAAGAATACTTTTTTGATGGTGAATTAGAGGATGTAATTACCTATGAATATGACACTAATCAACGATTGATCAAATCAACAAGAGTAGATTCTTTTGGAGATATTGAAATTGATGTATATACACACAATGCTAATGGAACAATTTCATTTGTAACGGAAACAAATGATGAACTTTCCGCTGACGGAACCATTTATTTTGATTCTAACGGCAATCCAAACAAAAAAGAAATAACAACTTATTTTATGGGGTTTGAATCAACAGAAATCATTACAGTTACGTATGACAATAAAAATGAACCTTTTAAAAACGTGACCGGATTGGATAAAATAAGTTTTGCATTACCAAATTATTCAGCTTTTGAAGCCTCTTTAAACAATCAATTAACTATTAATACTAATGGTGTAAATAACACAACGCATACCTACACTTATAATTCAAATAATTTTCCTGCTACTTCAACAACAGTAACAACTGATTTTGAAGGAAATTATACAACCGTATTTTTTTACTAGAAAATTATATTGTTCTTTTAAAGCCCTTCGGGGCTTTTTTTTGTTTAAAATTTAACAGTTCAGGATAACAATTTAGTAATCATTTCGTTTCGAAATATTATGAATGTTATATTACCTTTGCCCATATTTTACTGAATTGAAAAAACTGCTCATAATTTTAGTCCTTTGGCTATTTTGCTCTCAAAATACTGCTGCTCAGTGTTTTGAAATAGAAGCCATTTATGTTGATGCCTGTGGTGGCCAAGAAGGTTTTAACGAAATGGTTCGTTTTAAAGTTGGCTCTGCTCCTATTAACACCTCAACCTTATCTGTCACTTGGCCTAGCAATGCTTGGCAAGGTCTTATTCAAAATGCTGCTACAGCAAACGTGGTTTCTGCATTAAATGCAGATGTAATAGCCAATGGGGGTTGTGGACAAATTCTTCAACCCACCGGAGGAGTATTACCGGCAAACGCACTGGTATATCTTGTTACCGGTGAAAATTACGATGTGACCTTAAATTCCTTTGGGGCTTTAATGGATACGGTTTACATTTTATTTCAAAATAATACAACTGTAACAGCCGGTCATTTTGGGAATGCAGGTACAGGTTTTAGAACACTAATAATGTCTTTTGGAGCATGCACAGACCAAGTAACTTATGACAGAACTTTATTAGTTGACCAATTTGGTGCGAACATTGCTGCTGATGGAGCTACGGTTTTGTTTACTCCCTCCGGACAAGCAACTTATACCAATTTAGGTTGTGTTGCTCCTATCAATCCTTTTTATGCCATTGCAAATCCAGATTCAGTAGTAGCATGTGCCGGTAGCACAATTAACCTTACCAGTTCAGTTGCCGGTCAACAATCCTTTCAATGGAGTGCTCCTGTTGGTTCGCTTTCAAATGTTAATTCATTAGCCACATCCTACACTATTCCTGCATCAGCAACAGGAACAATTACAGTCACATTAACCGCAACTAATAGCTGTGGACTAACCACTTCCGATCAAGTAACCATCACAGTCACTCCGGCCGTCACTCCCGATTTCGTGACATCTGCCACCTATTGCACCGGAAGTGCTATACCGGCTTTAGTCAACACTTCACCCAACGGCATCACCGGAACATGGAGTCCGGCAACGGTGAACAATACCACTTCGGGTTCTTATGTGTTCACCCCGAATCCGAATCAATGTGCCACACCGGTAACGCTGAATGTGACCATTACCAATTCTATTGTACCCAATTTTGCTACCTCAGCAACGTATTGTACCGGAAGTTCAATTCCGGCTTTAGTCAACACTTCACCCAACGGCATCACCGGAACATGGAGTCCGGCAACGGTGAGTAATACCGCTTCGGGTTCTTATGTGTTTACTCCGAATCCGAATCAATGTGCCACGCCGGTAACCTTGAATGTGACCATTACCAATTCTATTGTACCCAATTTTGCCACTTCTGCCACCTATTGCACCGGAAGTGCTATACCGGCTTTAGTCAACACTTCACCCAACGGTATCACCGGAACGTGGAATCCGGCAACGGTGAGCAATACCGCTTCGGGTAGTTATCTTTTTACTCCGAATCCAAATCAATGTGCCACGCCGGTAACCTTGAATGTGACCATTACCAATTCTATTGTACCCAATTTTGCTACCTCAGCAACGTATT
>JAFLBT010000038.1 GCA_017302935.1 Flavobacteriales bacterium
ATTTTTGAGGTTTAAAATCAATTCAACTTTTACCACAAAGTCCTTTTTTTGATTGAAAGACGAATCAATTTGACTTTTCATTTCACAAGTGGATACTTCATGTAAATCAACAAATTGAGCAGTTTCCGGTTGTGCATTAAAATCAACAAAAACGAGTTTGTTTTTTTCGGGATGTAATGCAACAACTTTACTGTTTTGAAATTCTCGAATTGAAAATTGTTTTGGATTTTCGGGGCAATTTAATGCTATGATTTCATTAATTTTTGACTTTTTAATTTGTTGATTTCTCATCAACATGATGATTGGGAAAAAGGTAATTAACAATAAACCTAACCCAATTATTGTGGTGGATGTTTCCATTTTTTTATATTTTTAGAATTGAAAATTGAGCTGTAACAAGAATTACAGCTTGAATTAATAGATACGGTTCAATTCAATTACCAAAAAAAATGGAAAGGATAGAGTAGTGTAGAAACTTTATCACATCGGTTGTGATCTTGACGGGACAAAAACGTTTTAAACTTTGATATGAAAACGTTTTTCTTTACTTCAACATAAAATGAAGTAAAATCGAATATAAAAACGGTATTGTTTTTAAAAAAATGCTGAAAGGAATGCTCCGTTATAGTCTGTTTAAGACCTACTACTTTTATATGTTCAACCGTATGAATGGAAGAAGGCGAACTAATTTTATGCTCAAGAAAATGCGAATTATCTTTAACACTCCAAAAAAAGAGCATCAATAGACTCGCTAAAGCGAAAGCATTTTTAATCCATTTCATGGTGCAAATCTACTATTAAAATAGCAATACAAAGTTATGAATATCATAAAAAAATGCCATCTCTTTGAAAGATGGCATTTTTACTATTCTTGGTTCAAATTCCTAAGTTGTTTTAACTTGTCTTTCCAAGTTTTCAACTCATCTTTGTGTTTTTCAATGTTTTTCAACACTTCTTTTACCAACGGATTGTCTTTTTTAGCATTCGTAAAAAACTGAATATTGTTTTCTAATTGGAAAATTTCAGACTGAATTTCGTCAATTTTTCGAATGATGAAAATTTTCTCATTTTCTAATTTTCTACCATCATCCGCTCCGGCTAGTTGCTCAAGTTTGTTAGAAAAACGCATCATGTCGCCTTCTTTTTTGCTCAAACTTAATTTTTCAAAAAGAGCGTCTAATACTTTATTGAATTTTCCTTCAATATGTCTTCTTGAAAAAGGAACTTTTCCAAATGATTTCCATTGTTCAATATGAGCTTTAATAGCATCTAAATCCGTTTTGTGTTCACCAGTCAATTGGAAATCTTTTAAACAATCTAAATAAGCTTTCTTTTTATCAAAGGCTTCAACTTCTTCTGAATTAGCTTCGTTTCTGGAAGCTTTTAATCGGTCAAAATAATGATTGCAAGCCGTTTTGAATTCATTCCAAACTTTATCAGAATATTTACGAGGTACATGACCAATTTTTTTCCAATCTTCTTGAATTTGTTTCATCAAAGGAGTTGTAGCAGCGAAATCTTCACTTGCACTCAATGATTTGGCTTTTTCAACCAATGCCATTTTTTGATTCAAATTGTCATTTTGTTCCTTCTTGATGTCTTTATAAAAAGAATTTTTATGAGCATTGAAGTCACGAACTGCGTTTTTGAAAGCCGCCCACATGTCTTCGTTTACTTCATTTGGCACTTTTCCGGCGGTAAAGAATGCATTGCGTAATGCTTCCACTTGGTCAATCAGTTGTTGCCATTGTGAATGTGCTGTTACGGTTACTTTTGCTAGAGCTTCAATTTCGGCAACGATACCTTTTTTCTTCTCTAAATTGGCATTTTCTTTTTCACGTTGGTTGACAAACAAACTCTCACGTTTGTCGTGCATTTGCTTTGTTAATGCACTAAATTGATTCCAAATGGCATCACGGTGTTCTTTATCAACCGGACCAATATCTTCTTTCCAAATGCGGTGTAAATCTTGTAATTCACGGAAAGCTTTTGTAATATCTTCTTCTTGAATTAATTCTTCTACTCGAGCAATAATTTTCTGTTTTTGCTCTAAATTATGTTTGAAATCAATGTCTCTCGCTTCACGGTCTAAATGAAGATAATCGTAAAAATTTTCTACGTGGAAATGATAATTATTCCAAACGTGGTTGTATTTATCTCTTGGAATCGGACCAATGTTTTTCCATTCATCTCTTAACTCATTAAAGTGTTTTAAAGTATCTTTAATGTTCTCTTGCGGATTGATGAGGTTTTTAATTTCTTCAACAATTGCCAAACGTCTGTTTAAATTGGCTTGTAAATTATTTTGAATGCTTTTAAAATGAGCATTTTGTTTTGACTTAATTTGTTTGTATAACGTATCAAATTTTGCTTTCAATGGAAAATGATAGTCGAATTCTTCATTACTTTCCTGATTTTCAGCTAAAAATTCTTCTTTCTTTTCGTCAATAAAATGATTGTATTTGGCTAAAAATTCTTTTTTAATTTCCTCAACATGGTCTTTAACAGACATTACTTTATCTACAACAGCAAGTTTTTCTAATTCGTTAACTAACACTTCCATTGATAAAGAAGCATAATCCAGCATCGGAATTTCATGACGATCTTTCAGCGTTTCGTCTTCACTTTCTTCTGCATTGCTTTCGTCAATAGCGTTAAGAACTTCTTGATGCTCATTTACTTTTTCAGTTGCAACTTCTTCAACAACGGATGCTGCAGCTTCCTCAACTTCATCAGCCACAGTTTCATTGCTTTCTTCTTCAATTGTAGCAATTGATTCTTCTACTTCATCGGCAATAACCGATTGAACTTCTTCTTGTTGAGCGGTGTTTTCTACATTTCCATCTGTCTCATTTTCTAATGACGACAGGTTATCATTCTTTTCTTCTAACATCGAAATAATGTTTTAAGGTTCATATTATAGTGGCGAAAGATACTAAAGTGTTCTGAAAATACAAAGGAATAAGGCTATTAATGCCGTTTTTAATCAATAGTTTTCTGATTGAACTACATTTATTTTCTAAACGTAAACTGAAATTATCTATTCATTCCAAATTTTCCATCCTTTTTCGGCTTGCATAACCAACATTTCATAACCGTTTTTAGTTTGAGCATTTTTTGCCTTGGCTTTTTTGAGAAAAGTAGTTTCTTCCGGATTGTAAATCAAATCAAATGCAATGTGATCTTCTGTAAAAAAATCATAGGGTATTGGCGGACATTCTTCAATGTTTGGAAAAGTTCCAAGTGGTGTACAATTAATAATAATTTGAAAATTGTCAAAAGTCGTAGCATTAATATATTTATAATCCAATGCATTTTCTTTTTTACTTCGGGAAACAAAAGTGTATAAAATACCTAATTCTTCTAAGGCATACGCAACAGCTTTTGAAGCTCCACCGGTACCTAAAATCAAAGCTTTTTTGTGATGAGGTTGAAGAAGTGGTTGAAGTGATTTTTTGAAACCGTAATAATCGGTATTGTAGCCTTTTAGTTTTCCTTTTTTTGTAATTTTGATACAATTGACTGCTCCAATTTTTGCTGCTTTTTTATTCAGTTGATCTAAATAGGGAATGATTTTTTCTTTGTAAGGAATGGTGACATTTAATCCTTTTAGCAATGGATTATTTCGGATTATTCCGGGAAATTGGGTAATGATTTGCAAGTCAAAATTTTCATACGAGCAGTTCAGAAGTCCTTCTTTTTCAAATTTATCGGTAAAATATTTTTTTGAAAAAGAATACCCAATGTTTTTGCCAATTAAGCCAAATAATCTAGTGTTTTCTGGTTTTTGCTCCATACCATTCCAATCCTAAAACAAGTAAAATACCCATAAAAATATAAAAAACAGCCCAAAAAGTATCCATTGTTAATTCGGGCAAATAACGTTTATAAGTAGCTATAATTTGATTGCCATTTCTATCCAATAAAAATTCTCCTTTGTGAACAGCATAAACCTTGTTTTTCCATGGCCAAACAACGCCTAATGAACCTATGATAAAGCCCAAAATAGAAGCATAAGTCACTTTTTTGAAATGTTTGATTAAGTAACTTAAAAGATTGGAAAAGGTAACCAAACCTGTCACAGAACCAAGCGTAAAAGAAACCAAAACTTTAAGTAAATGTATTCTAGCCGGATTGTGAATAAAACTAAAATCACCCGAAAAGACATCGGCAATAGTATCATAAAGCGAGTTAACAGAATCAACGAGAAGTAAAACATAATTTCCCATTAACATCATGATAAATGAACCCGAAAGTCCGGGAAGCGTCATGCCGGAAACACTTATGATTCCACATAAAAAAACAAAAAGTAAGTTTGAATTTTCGGTTGCTGGATCAAAAAAACTGATGCTGATGCCGACCAATGTTCCAATTACTAATGCTGTTCTGGAAGTTTTTGACCATGCTCCTTCAAAATCTTTGTTGATATAATAAATAGAACCGATTATCATTCCGAAAAAACAAGCCCAAACTTGAATTTCATATCGAGTAAGCAAGTAATCTAAAATTTTAGAAATACTGAAAAAACTGATGACAATTCCAAGTATCAAAAGCGATAAAAAAGGGCCATTTATGTAACGATATAAACTTTTAAACCTTCCTGCGATTAAAAATTTGAATGCTGTTTTATTGATTCGTTTAAAAGAATAAATAAATTCCTCGTAAAAACCGGCCACAAATGCCACTACACCACCTGAAACGCCCGGAATTTTATTGGCAAGTCCCATAGCAATCCCTTTCAGGACCAAGAAGATTTTATCAGATAACGAACGTTGGACTTGCATTTATTTTGAAAATTTAACAGCTACTTTTTCAAGTATAAAGATAGTTAAAAATCCTAAAATCATTAATACAACTGCAAAAACGAGTTGATTGTCGCCTTCAAAATGAGTAGGTAAAATGCTTTTTTCCAGAAATGGTACTTCTTGTCCATGCGAATCAATACGGGTGGAAATCACTTTTTTCCATGGCCAAACTTTATTTAAGGAGCCAAGCATGAAGCCGGTAAGTACGGCCAACGTTACATTTCTATAATTATCAAACATCCAATGTAAAACTTTTGAAAATAATTTTAATCCCAAAATTGCCCCTAAAGCAAAGGTGCTTAATTTTAGAATCGCATTGAATAATTGAGACCAATTAAGTGATGTTAAGCCATCTCTAAATTCATTTATCGTACCAATCACAACAGCATAAGAACCCATTAATAATAAAATAAATGCTCCGGATATACCAGGTAAAATCATAGCAATGATGGCTATAAAACCTGATAAAAACAGATATAAATAACTATCTGGTGAAGAAACCGGTTCAGCAATGGTTATGTAATAGGAAATTGCCGTTCCAATGTTAAACGCAATCCAATTAATGATTGAAAATTGCGTAATTTGTTTTCCAATAAAATAAATACTGGCAATCACTAATCCGAAAAAGAAGGACCAAACCAAAATGGGTTGAGTTACCAATAAATGTGTAATTACTTTGGAAAGCGTCAAAATGCTCACTGCAATTCCGCTTACTAAAGCCAATAAAAAACTACCATTTATTTGTTGCCAAGCAATTTTGAATCCGTTTTTTTTCCACGATGAAAAGAAACTAAAATCTACTTTATTGATGCTGTCAATCAATTCTTGGTAAATACCAGAAATAAAGGCAATTGTTCCACCGGAAACCCCAGGTACAACGTCGGCGGCACCCATTGCAATCCCTTTCAGGGTTATGAATAAATAATCGGGAAATAGTTTTCTCATAAAAAAAGCGTTCCGTTATAGAAACGGAACGCAAAGTAAGGATTTTTTTAGAATTATTTTTGTTGAAAGGTTAAGATTTCAAATGTTTTTTGATGATTTGTTGTACTTGTTTTTTCTCCCAAACAATTGGAAATAATTCTTCCAATAAGGTTACGTGTTTAGCATTTAAATGCAAGCCTTTTACCAAGTGGAAAGTAGCTTTTTCTTTTTCACCCATCATAAAAAACATGCCGGCTAGTCGGTATTCAATTTCATACTCATCCGGAAAATATTCATTTGCTTGTGTTAAAGTTGAGACCGCATTGTCAAATTCGCCTAAAAACTGAAGCAAATCAACCCAAAACAACCATGTGTCTAAATGAGCATCGCCGAATTCAACCGCTTTTCGATAGCCTAATTCAGCTTCTTCGTAAAAATTCATTTGACGGTTAATGGTCGCATATCGTTTCCAATACAATTGATTTTCATTGTCAATCGCTAAAGCTTTGTTCACATAAAACAACGCTTTTTGATAATTTTTCATCCGAATATAAAAATCGGTTATCGCTATCCAACCTTTGTCTAATAAAGGATCTTCATGAACAGTTTGGTTGTAGAATTTTATGGCTTCGGCTTTGTTGCCTAATTTTTCATGGCATTTTCCAATTCGTAACAAAACATAAGAAGTTGGTTCTTCAAATTCAAAAGTTTGTTCATACGTATCGATAGCTTCTTCAAAACGTTTTAGTTTTTCTAACGATTTGGCTTTTTCAACAAAAGCACCTATAAATTCATCATCGATTAAGGTAGCATAATCAAAACAACGCAAAGCATTTTCGTAATTTTTTAAGGCATAACTCAGCCTTCCTTGTTGATGCCAAGCAATTTCACTGTATGGATTTCTTTCGATATATTTTTCTAAATAATCAATCGCTTCTTGAATTTGATCTAAAAATTCAAAACAATAAACCACATTATAAAGAGCAGATTGATCTTCAAAATCTTCTTCAAGGCATTTGATAAAGTTATATTTGGCCAATTCTAAATTATCCATAAACAGATATTCCATGCCCATTAAATTATAAACATCGGCATAATCATCGGTATATTTTAACGCTTTTTCTAATTCTAGAATCGCTTTATCGTGTTGGTCTCTTTTAGAAAAAATATTCGCTTTTTGGATGTAAATTTCTTCGTTGTGGGGTTCTATGGCATACAATTCATTGAGCATTTTTTCTGCCATATCCAGCTTGTCGTCATAGATAAGCATTTCAATCTGAACCAATTTTAATCCGGTTGATTTTGGATGTTGTTCAAGAGCTAATTTCAAGGCTTTTTTAGCCAGAGATGCCTTGCCCATGTCAAGATAATGAAGGATGATTTCTTCAAATTCTTCCGAATCAAAAAAGAAAACTTTATTGGTTTTCAACATCGATTCAAACCTTGACAAGGATACGTTGTAATCGTCTTCTTCGTGACTTAAATGCATACCCATTTTATTTAAAATTATCCTTCACTAAAAGTAGGAAAGGATTGCTCTGATTCTATTTTTTTGAGAGATTGTTGTAAACAATTTAATTAACAGTTTTTAGAGTGATTAGTTATTAGTGATTAGTAATTAGTGATTAGTATAAATATTAGTTTAATAATCTTTTACAATTACAATTTTTTGCTTACTTCATCTAAGGCTTCTACTATAATGCTACAACCTTCTCTAATTTCCTCTTCAGAAATGGTTAGTGGTGGCGTGATGCGAATGGCTTTACCTTCAAATAACAACCAAAATAAAATTAATCCTTTGTCTTGGCATTTAAAAATGACTTCGTTGGTTATTTCCGGCGAATCAACCATTACGGCTAACATTAACCCTTTTCCTCTAATTTCTTTTATCAAAGGGTGTACCAAAAGTGAACGAAACAGTTTTTCTTTTTCTAAAGCTTGAGGCATTAAGTCAGTTTCCAGTACTTCTTGCAAAGTAGCTAAACACGCAGCTGCAATTACAGGATGTCCTCCAAAAGTAGTGATATGGCCTAATTTTGGGTCGTGACTTAATAAATCCATGTATTCAGCTTTGGCTGTAAAAGCTCCCACAGGCATGCCACCGCCCATTCCTTTTCCCATGATGACAATGTCAGGTACCACGTTATAATTTTCAAAGCCAAACAATTTTCCTGTTCTACCGAAACCGGGTTGAATTTCATCTATAATCAGCAAAGCACCAACTTCTTCGCAACGTTTTTTTATTTTGGCTAAAAAACCATTTTCCGGTTGAATAAAACCGGCACCACCTTGAATACTTTCTAAAATAATTCCGGCCGTTTTGGTGGTTATTTTTTGTATATCTTCTTCGTTGTTGAAGGTAATAAAATCGACATCAGGAATTAACGGACGAAAAATTTGTTTTCGTTCCTCAAATCCCATCACGCTCATCGAACCCATCGTGTTGCCATGATAAGCATTAAAGCAAGAAATCAGTTGGCTTCTTCCGGTGACTCTTCGGGCGAGTTTTAAAGCACCCTCTGTTGCCTCCGTTCCTGAATTGACCAAATACGTTTTGTTGAGAGGTTCGGGCATGTGTTCTGCCAACAATTTACAAAAGGCGACTGCAGGATGTTGAGCATATTCGCCATATACCATCACATGAGAATATTTATCTAATTGGTCTTTAATGGCATGGTTTACACGCGGATGTTGATGTCCCAAACTACAAGCCGAAACACCGGCCACAAAATCGAGGTATTTTTTATTATTCGTATCGTAAATGTAACTTCCTTTGGCATACGAAACCTCCAACGCCAGGGGGTAGGGCGAGGTTTGAGCTTGGTATTTAAGGAAATCTTGTTTCATTTGGGTGAAAGTTTATAGGTAATGGGTGATAGGTGATGGGTAATAGGTAATTGGGATGAACATTATTTTCCAAACTTTACTTGTAACCCTTAACTTTAAACTAACTATCTTTTTTCTTTTCTTTTTTTTCTTCCGTTTCTATGGTTTCTTTTCGAATTTCCATAGGAACAGCTTCTTTTTCGTCTTCTGCCTTTTTGTCCTTTTGCATTTGTGCATCATATTCCAATTCTTCGGGAGGGAAGATGTCTTCTTTTGTTTTGATACGTTCGTCGCCACGCCAAATGAAACCTTTTAATTTTCTGGCATTTTCAGGTAAATCTTTTTCAGGATAAATATCTCCTTCCACTTTTTTGAAAAAAGTAATGGCGTCAATTTGGTTTCCGTCAAGCGTCATGTTGATACTACTGCTCACGGTCTTATCAATGCCTATTAATTCGTTTTCATCGTTTCGCATAAAGTAAATTACTTCTGTGTTTTTGACAACATCTACTTCATACAATTTATTGTCCCGAAACTTTCCATATAGATTTTGACCTTTTACCTGATTATATCCGGTTCCGAGTGTGTCTTTTGAGGCAATAAAAGTATTATTGAACACAATAAGCGAATCCAATTTTTCGGTTTTCTTATTTGAAATCAAATGCATAATATCGCCAGTCATTTGGTTTTCATAGTTCCACATGACCGGATTTCGGATTAATTTGGTGATGCCGGTTTTTTCGTCAGAGTGAAGGGAATCACATTTTCCACTCATATCGATTTTAAAGAAACGAACATTGTTAAACGCTCGAACCACTCTATTTTCAGGTTTTCCGGTAACGATTAGTTTTTTTCCGTGAATGTATAAGGTGTCTTTTTCAACCAATGTCATGGCCACTGCTTTTCGGGTCATCATCAACGAATCTTTGTTGCGATACACCTCTCCATAATGCCCTTTTACGATACTTTTATTGATGGAATCTGTCACTTTTACATTGCGGGTAGCGGAGGCAAATTCCTTGTTTCTATCGTAATAAAGACTGTCTCCTTCGATTAATCGATTGTTGTATTTGATATAGGAGTTTTTGACAAAATGAGCAAAATTTTTCTTTGTGTCATAAAATCCTTTTTCGGTATAAATGTAATTTTCTTTGCTGGTAATGGTGGAAGGACCAAAAAGATAAGCATGACCAACCTTTTCATAGTAATCCAAATGGTTGGTTTTTATGACATATTTTGGATTGGTAATGGTTACTGCATTTCTGAATTGGTACATTTTTCGTTGCACTACATACGTACCGGATTGACTGACCAAAACATTTTCTTTATCAGTAATGGTTCCACCGGTTTTGTAAAAAGCTTGTTGGGAATTTCTATCAAAGTTTAATACTTCAGATTTTAAGGTAGAACTTGGAGAAGTCATGATTACATTACCGGAGGCATACGCTTGTTTGTTTTCACCATTGTATTCAGCATAGGTACTGGTCATTTGAATGGTATCGCCTTGCGTCATTCGTACATCTCCAAAAGCTTTGATGTAATTTTCTTTTTTAAAGAAATAGGCTTTATTACAAAACATTAAAGCACCATCGTGGCTTACCCGAACTTTACCGGAGAGAAGAATAGCATCCGGATACAAATCTTGGTCAACATCAGCGAATTCTGAGTATTCAACAATAATTTCTTTACTTTTTTGTGCAAAAGAAGAAACGAAAACGAATAAGAAACCAATAAGAATGATTATTTTTTTCAATCTCAAATTTTTGTCAAAATTACTAAAAACGCTCATACTACAATGGTTGTTTAGATTTATTTAAGGAAGTTGATTTTTTAAAGAAAATAATTGAATGTAAGTAAAATCAGAATTACTTTTGAACAGGAAATAAATAGGTATACTTCCCCTAAAACGTCCCCTGAAATAAAAAACCCTGTAAAATCAATGCTTTACAGGGTTTTTTGTGGAGTGGGAGGGACTTTAATCGAACACTTGATTCCCATTTTATCCTTTTTCGATGGTCTAAAAATTAATTAAAACTTTGTTTTTATTAGGCTTTTTTAGATGACTTTCATATACTGATAAAGTTGTAAGACATATTTAAAAATATTATTTTTCTATAAAGCTGGGTATGGTTTATTTTAATGACATGAATTCTGAAGTAATAATAAAAAAATGGTTTTGTTTAATAATTTTATCCCGAGAACAAAGAATCGAGTTATTTAGCAACATTTTAAATACTTTTATAAAGCAAAGAAGATTTATTTAACTATCTTTTTTCTGACTATTAAATGTCCGAATTTATATGTTGAGATTCTGAGTTTCAAGTTTATTATAAATAGTTTTAATAAAAATATCTTACTTTTGTATAGATGATAAAAAAGCAAATCTGTATTTATTTTCTTTTTTTGGCTTGTTTTCTACAATTAGGACACAGCTTGATTCCGCATACCCATGAAACGGAACATCATCATCATGGAAACTCACATCATCATCACGATGATGAAGATCATTCTAATGAAAATGGTTTGTCGCATTTTTTTTCTCATTTTTCTCATTCTTCAGATACCTTTTCAACTACTCATAGTGAAGAAGTTAGTAAAATAGTCAAGAAAGTACCGAATGATTTATTGGTTTTTGACAATCATTCTATTTATAGTCTCTCACTTACTTTTTACAATAAAAAAGAAGTGGTTAGAAATAAAGAACCGCTCATTTTTATTTCTCCACATTTACATTCCTTACATTTTCGTGGTCCGCCCACACTTTTTAGCTAAACTATTCATTATTTGAATTACAAGACTCTTATTGCCTAATCCTGGCTTTAAGTTATTTTCATATATATTAATTTCTAAAAACAAAATCGATGAAAAAATTATTGCTTTCTATGGCAGTTATAGGTATGCTATTTACTGCTTGTAATGGTAAAAAAACCGAAGAAGACCACGGTCACGATCACACAGATGGAACACACCAACACGCAGATGGTGAAGAACATGCAAATCACGAAACAGATACAGTTTCACAAGATGAGTTTACTGTTGGAAAAGATACGGCGACTACGAAAGAAGCTCACGATCATGACCACGAAAACGGTGAAGACCACAAACATTAATCAATTTGATGCCTGTAATTATTGAAATTATAGGCATCAAATTACTTTTTAATTTATATGAAAATAATAAAAAAAACACTGCTACTTAGTTTATTCTTAATAGGATTTACAAGTTGCAACAACAAAGAGGAAGCTAAACACGAAGCTCATTTAGAACCTCTAGCTTACACACTTTATACTGAAAATTCAGAACTATTTGTTGAGTTTAAACCTTTGATAGTTGGTGAAACTTCAAAGTTTGCAGCTCACTTCACCGTTTTAGGAGAAAACTTTACAGCTTTGACTGATGCTAAAATAACTGTTAGCTTGATTGTTGGCGATAAAGGCATTAAAAATTCTGTTGATGCTCCCAGTTCACCCGGTATATTTCGTTTGGCATTAAATCCGAAGACAACAGGAATAGGAACATTAATTTTTGACATCATTACCAAAGATTTTACAGATAAAATTACCATTGAAGATGTAGTGGTTTATGCTGATATGAAAACCGCATTAGCCAAACAACCTGAGCACACTGAAAGTGGCGATATTTCCTATCTGAAAGAACAAGCTTGGAAAGTGGAATTTGCCAACCAAGCGGTTAAAAAAGATACTTTCAATGATGTCATTAAAACCAGTGGTCAAATTCTCTCTGCTCCTGGAGACGAAATGATTGTTACTGCTAAAGCCAGCGGTGTAGTTGTTTTTTCTGGTAAAAACACCATTGTGGGTTCAGCTGTAAATTCTGGGAATTCACTTTTTACCATTACGGGTGGTGATATGACGGAAAGCAATATTGATGCTTCTGTAAAAGATGCTAAAGCCAATTATTTAAAAGCTAAAGCCGATTATGAACGTTCTAAAGCATTAGTTGCTGATAAAATCGTTTCAGAAAGAGAGCACCAACAAGTTAAGTTACAATTTGAAAATGCACAAACTGCCTACAACACCATTTCTAAAAATTATAGTGGTAAAGGTCAGAATGTATTAGCTCCAATGTCAGGTTTTGTTAAAAATATTTTGGTTACCGAAGGACAATTTGTTGCATCAGGAACACCGTTAGCCACTATTTCAAAGAACAAAAAATTGTTAGTTCAAGCCAATATTTCGCAAAACTACTTTAGTAGATTATCAAGCATTACATCGGCTAATTTTAAAACACCTCAAAGTGATGTGGTTTACAATACAACGGCTTTAAATGGTAGAATTGTTTCTTATGGTAAAAGTGCTTCAGCATCCACTCCCTTTATTCCGGTGACTTTTGAAATTGATAATGAAGGTCAATTGGTTTCAGGTTCGATTATTGAAATCTATCTTAAATCTTCCACTATTGCTGATGCTTTAGTAGTTCCTGTTTCAGCTTTAATTGAAGAACAAGGAATTTTTTATGTATATGTGCAAACTGGTGGCGAAAGCTTTCAAAAAAGAGAAGTAAAACTAGGTGCAAGTGATGGTTTAAATGTTCAAGTTCTATCAGGAATCGTTGAAAACGAAAGAGTGGTTACCAAAGGTGGTTATCAAATCAAATTATCCAGTGCATCAGGTGCTTTGCCTGCTCACGGACACGAACATTAAAACCTAACTTATGCTAAATAAAATAATTAAATTTTCACTACACAATCGATTTTTTGTAGTGATAGCATCGGTTTTACTGCTGATTTTTGGTAGCGTAGTTGCTTCAAAAATGGAAGTAGATGTATTTCCTGATTTGACTGCTCCAACGGTTGTTGTGCTTACTGAAGCTCATGGTATGGCTCCTGAAGAAGTAGAAAAATTGGTTACATTTCCTATTGAAACTTCAGTTAATGGTGCTACTAATGTAAGACGCGTTCGTTCTTCTTCCTCAGCAGGAATTTCTATTGTATGGGTTGAATTTGAATGGGACACTGATATTTACAAGGCAAGACAAATTGTAAATGAAAAAATAACTGCTTTAGCTGAAAAATTACCACAAGGAGTTGGAAATCCTACCATGGGTCCACAATCTTCTATAATGGGAGAAATTATGTTGATCAGTGTTACAGCAGATAAAACGTCTCAAATTGATTTGAGAACCATTGCCGATTGGACTATCAGACCAAGATTATTAGCCACTGGTGGTGTTTCACAAGTAATTGTGATTGGTGGGGAATATAAGCAATATCAGATATTAGCTTCTCCTCAAAAGATGAACTATTATAACGTTTCATTGACTGAATTGCTAAAAGCAAGTGAAGAAGCCAATGGGAATTCGTCTGGTGGTTTTATGAATGAATACAATAACGAATATATTGTTAAAGGTATTGGTAGAACATCTGATATTAAAGAAATTGGTAAATCAGTTATCAAAACAGTTAATGGAAATACGATAAAAATTGAAGATGTAGCTGAAATTAAAATTGGATCTTCACTTAAAATTGGTGATGGTTCGTTAAAAGGTGAACCTGCGGTTATTATGACAGTTATGAAACAACCATCAACCAACACTTTAGAACTTACTGAAACTATTGATGCTTCGATTGCCGACATTCAAAAGAACTTGCCAAAAGATGTACATATTAATACTAAAATCTTTCGTCAAGCTGATTTTATTAATGCATCCATCAGTAATATTCAAAAGACTTTACTGGAAGGAACTGCTTTTGTCATTATCATCCTGTTTTTATTCTTGATGAATTGGAGAGCTACATTTATATCTTTATTGGCTATTCCTATTTCATTGATTGTCGCCATACTAACTTTAAAATATCTTGGTTTTACTATCAATACTATGAGCTTAGGAGGCATGGCAATTGCTATTGGTGATTTGGTTGATGATGCCATTATTGATGTGGAAAATGTTTTTAAACGACTGAAAGAAAATGCACTCAAACCAAAAGCAGAACAAAAAGACAAATTGACCGTAATATTTGATGGTTCATTTGAAATTAGAAGTTCTGTAATAAATGCAACCTTTATTATCATCGTTGCCTTTTTACCGTTGTTCTTTTTATCAGGAATGGAAGGCAAATTATTAGCTCCACTTGGAATTGCTTTTATAGTGGCGTTGTTTGCATCGTTAATCGTTTCTATTACACTAACGCCTGTATTGGCAAGTTACTTACTAACTAATGATAAAATGCTTCTACAACAGCATAAAGAAAGTTGGTTGGTACAACGCTTGCAAAAAGTATATTCCAATGCTTTGAACAAAGTTATGGAAATGAAAAAAGCAGTATTGATTGTTGCGGGTTGCTTGTTTTTGATTTCTTTGTTTGTAATGAGCCAATTGGGAAGAAGTTTTTTACCTGAATTTAACGAAGGCTCATTAGTAATTAGTGCTGTGAGTTTACCCGGAATATCATTAGAGGAAAGTAATAAAATTGGCACACAAGTAGAAAAAGCATTGCTTTCTGTGCCTGAAATTAAAATCACCACTCGAAGAACCGGAAGAGCTGAACTCGATGAACATGCACAAGGTGTAAACGCTGCTGAAATTGATGCTCCTTTTACACTTGATGAAAGAAGTCGTGAGGATTTTATGGCTGATGTTCGTGAAAAATTAGCAGGAGTTTCGGGAGCAAATATTACTATTGGACAACCTATTGGACATCGAATTGACCATATGTTATCAGGAACTAGAGCAAATATTGCTATCAAAATTTTTGGTAATGATTTGAATAAACTCTTTACTCTTTCCAATGAAATAAAAGCTAAAATTCAGAATGTTGAAGGATTGGTTGATTTGAGTGTGGAACAACAAGTTGAAATTCCACAAATTCAAATTAAAGCCAAACGTGATGTGTTAAACCAATACGGAATTACCATTGGTCAGTTTAATGAATTTGTTGATGTTGCCTTTGCAGGTGAAAAAGTATCTGAAATTTATGAAGGTAACAAAACCTTTGATTTGATGCTTCGATTTGATGATGCTAATAAAGGTAAAATCGAGAACATCAAAAATGCGATGATTGACACTCACGATGGCAAAAAAATACCATTGTATTATGTAGCAGATATTGTAAGCACATCGGGACCAAATACCATCAATAGAGAAAATGTACAACGTAAAACCGTTGTATCTGCTAACGTTTCTGGGCGTGACCAAAAAAGTGTTGTGGCTGATATTCAGAAAATCATTGATGAAGAAGTAAAATTACCTGAAGAATATCATATCGAATATGGTGGACAATTTGAAGCCGAAGCTGAAGCCTCAAAAACATTAATTCTAACTTCACTTATTTCGTTATTAGTTATTTTCTTAATCTTGTATCAAGAGTTTAAAAAAGTAAAAACTGCTTCTATCATATTGCTAAATCTACCTCTTGCTTTAATTGGTGGTGTATTTAGTATTTACTTCACTAGCGGTATTTTGAGTATTCCTGCTATTATAGGTTTTATTACGCTGTTTGGTGTAGCTACTCGAAATGGAATTCTATTAGTTTCACATTATGAAACGTTAGAAAAAGAAGGATTATCGCTTTATGAAACCGTCATTCAAGGTTCAAAAGATAGATTAAGTCCCATTTTAATGACTGCCTTAACCGCAGGATTGGCATTAATTCCGTTGGCTATTGCAAGTGATTTGCCTGGAAATGAAATACAAAGTCCGATGGCAAAAGTTATTTTGGGTGGTTTATTGACTTCAACCTTATTGAACATTTTTATTGTTCCTGTGGTGTATTATTTATCTAATCGAAAAAAAGTTACCAATGAAAAATAGACTATTTCTTATTTTAGCAACAATGACTTTTGGTTTTGGACATTCTCAATCAACTATTGATAAAGTCCTTTCAGAAATTGCTAAAAACAACAAAACCATACAAGCGAATACGCAGTATTGGAATGCTCAAAAAGTGCAGTACAAAACAGGAAATTCATTATACAATCCAACTGTTGAATATGATTATTTAAAAGGAAGTCCTGCCAATGCTGGTAATCAAACGGATATTATTGTGACGCAGTCTTTTGATTTTCCAACAGTTTATGGAAAGAAAAATGAGTTAGCTAAACAATTAAGCACTCAAGCCGATTTGCAATTGAAATCAGCTAATCAAGAATTGCTTTTGGAAGCTAAAAAGATTTGTATTGAATTGGTTTACCGAAATAAATTACAAGTTCCGTTGACTAAAAGAAAAGAAGCTACTGAAAAGTGGTTAACCAATTTCAAGAAGAAATTGGATAATGGAGATGGCACTATTCTGGATGTAAACAAAGCTGAAATTCAGTTGTTAGAAATCAAAAAACAGTTTCAAGATAACGCTTCTGAAATTGTAAAACTGAATGAAAAGCTAACGAGTTTAAATGGTGGAACTTCAATTAATCTTGTTGATGTTGTATATTTTGATGTTCCTGCTATTTCAAATTTTGAAATATTGGAAAAGGAGATTGAAGCCCAAGATTACATCAGAAAAACGCTAGAGCAAGAAAAAGTAATTGCTCAAAAACAAATTGATGTAAGCAAAGCATTAGCATTACCCAAAATGGAACTTGGGTATCATTATCAAGGTATTTTAGGGCAAACGTATAACGGAATTCACACCGGAATATCATTACCACTTTGGGAAAGCAAAAACACGGTTAAGCTTCAAAAAGCTAAAATGACGTTTGCAGAAAGTGCTTTGACAGATCATACTAATGACCATTATTACGAAATAAAACAGCTTTATGGACGTTATGAAAGTTTGAAAAGTATTTTAACTGACTATGAAAAAATAAACCAATCGGTTGAACCAATAAAATTATTGGATAAAGCCTTAGCTGCTGGTCAAATTTCGGTTTTAGAATATTTTGTAGAACTTAATTATTACAACACTACTTATAATTCCTATTTGGAGATTGAAAAAGAGTATTATGATGTTGTAGCTACTTTATTGAAGTATAAATTATAGATTATTAATTCAAGTAAAACACCCATTATTTCGAGATGATTTAATGGGTGTTTTTTATTTTAATAACGAGAAAGCAAAATTTTTAAATTTTTATCGCTTTTTAAAACCACAAAACTGAAAATTCTGAACGGTATTGAATGGTGTAGTATGATTTTCTGTGAAACATTTTACTGCTTCAAAAGCTTGCTTGAAGGTTTGTTTCATTGTGTTTTCAGAATATTGTTTAATTTCTAAACCGCTGCATTTAAGGGGACCGTTTTCAGAGAAAGTTCCTAAGAAGAAATTTCCATTGTCAGCTACTACATTATTGATTAAAGCTAAATATTTATCGATGCTTTCTTTATCTGTTAAGAAATGAAAAACCGCTCTATCGTGCCAAAAATCAAACTTACTTTCTGTACGGAATTCTATAATGTCTGAAACAATCCAATGCACTTTATCTGCTTTTTCTCCCAAACGTAGTTTGGCTTTTTCTAAGGCAAATTCGGATATGTCTAAAACCCAAATATTTTCATATCCGTTTTCTAGTAAAACATCCACTAAATTACTGTCTCCACCACCTATATCGATGATATTTGCGGTTTTAGAAAGTCCCAGACTTTCAATGTAATTCATAGACGTTTTAGGATATTTTTGTGTCCAGCTTACTTCGTTTGGATTTTTAGTTGCAAAAACATTTTCCCAGTGTGATTTGGTGTTTTCCATATAGATTATGCTTTACAACAATCGTCTAAACTTTCATAAGCTTCAGGATCTGCTTTTACTTCATCTGCATCATAACCTAATTTAGAGATGGCTACTTTAATCGTTTGCAAATCTGTTTTCTTTTCATTGTAAAAGATTGTGAAAGTCATATTTTCATCATCTAATTCATAAGCTCTTACACCTTTTATTTTCAGCATTTCGGTTTTAAATTTCATACCACAGGTTTCACATGCTTTGCAATGATTACAGTGTAATACCGTTTTGATTATTGCTTTTTGATTTGTTTTCTGTGCAGATGCTGTATGAATTGTAAAAAGAGTAAATGCGAGAAAAAAGAAAGTCTTAAGTGTGAATGTTTTCATATTGAGATGGATTGTTTCTTCAAAGATAATTAAAATATTTTTTTAATAATTCAAATTCAACCCAACTCCAAATCCCATATCACTATCGTAATGTGTTCTGATGCTAAAATTTCTCGCTAGAATGTATTTTGCTTCAAGCATATATTCGGTGTCGGTATTAACCATGAATCCCATTCGAAGTCGCTTTGAGACAGGAATATCTTCCCGCATTAATTGAAATCTAACATTTCCATCTTGAAAAACTTCTGCTTGAGCCATCACTAGCATCGGTAATGTATAATTAACCCCTGCACTTAAAACCGCTCTTCTGTCTTTGGTGTTTTCTTGTCCGAAGATGTTTTTTTCAACTTCATCGTTCATCTTTCTGTATCGCCAGTCGAAACCAATAAAAGGCATCAACCATTGCATTTTTCCAATGTATCTTCCTAAATGAAATTCTGCTTCGTAGCCGTGCATATCGTGGTAGCCTAAACGCCATTCTGCACCTAAACTCCAACGTGTATTTTGTATCATTGCCATACCATCATTTCCATTGGTGCAAAATCATTTTCAGCCATGATGTGAAAAGCTCTATCGTCTGCAAATAGCTTTCGTTCTGCTAATTTAGGATTGGGAATTAGTGGGTTTGGCTCTTGGTTTTCATAAGTAAAAATTCTACCCATTCCTGCCATCATGTGATATAAAATATGACAATGGAAAAACCAATCGCCTTCTACATTCGCATTAAATTCAATGATGTTAGTTTCCATTGGCATTAAATCCATCACATTTTTTAAAGGAGCATATTCTTCCTGACCGTTAATGATTCTGAAATCGTGACCGTGTAAATGCATAGGGTGACGCATCATAGAATTATTGTAGAGTGTAATCCTGACGTTTTCACCTTTTTTGATTAAAATTTTGTCAGTTTCGGAAATTACTTTATTGTCTAAACTCCAAACATACCGATTCATATTTCCGGTTAATTCAAAACGAAGTTCTTTTACCGGAGCATCTTTAGGCAACGTTGTTTTTTCTGTAGCTTTTAGCATTGCATAGTTAAGTGTTCCAATAGTAGACATTTCGTTACCATGGTTTTGTGTATGGTTGGAATGATCATTCATACTATCGCTACTTTCTGTATTTTTCTTATTCCTGTCTTTTGCAGCACCCGTAATTTCAGGATACATAACAGCATTCATATCCATTTGGTTTAATGACATTTGCATCCCCATATCATCCAAATCGCCATTCATCTTCATCATGTCGTTCATCATTTTCATCCCCTCAAAATATTTTAATTTCGGTAATGGAGCAATTAGTTGTTTGATGCCATCGCCAATGTATAAAGAAGTTGATTTTGTTCTGTCTTCGGCGGTAGCTAGCAACTCATATGATGTTTTATCGGCAGGAATTGTCACTATGATATCATAGGTTTCAGAAACTGCAATTAAAAGTCTGTCTACTTCCACAGGCTCTACATCGTTACCATCACTGGCAACAACAGTGATTTTACCACCGGCATATCGCAGCCAAAAATAACTTGATGCTCCACCATTGGCAATTCGCAATCTGACTTTGTCACCTGCATTTAACTTCTTTCCGTCGATAGTAGTGATTTGACTTTCCGAAATTCCGTTAATTAAAAATTTATCATAATATACATCACTCACATCCATGGCATTCATTCGCTTCCATTCGTTGGTGAGTTTTGTTTTAAAATGTCCCTCTCTAATAGCTTCTGCATAACTCTGTGTAGTTCCTTTTTTAATAGCAAACCAATCGGAGGCATTGTGTAACATCCTGTGCACATTCTCAGGTTTTAAATCCGTCCATTCGCTAAGAATTACAGGTACAGTTGGCAAATCATCAATTCCTTTTCGGAATGTTGAATCTTCTTGCTTTTTGTTCATAATGAACATTCCATACATCCCAATTTGTTCCTGTAAACCGGAATGACTATGATACCAATGTGTTCCGTTTTGAATAATAGGAAACGTGTATTTATGAGTAGTTCCCGGTTCAATCGGCATCTGAGTGAGATGAGGCACACCATCTTCTTTGTTGGGTAAAAATAGTCCGTGCCAGTGCAAGGAAGTACTTTCCTTCAATTCGTTATGCACATAAATCTCAGCTATATCCCCTTCAGTAAAAGTAAGCGTAGGCATGGGAATTTGACCATTTACCGCAATGGCTCTTTTTTCTTTTCCGGAAAAATTAACGATAGTATCCCTAACGTATAAATCGTATCGAACTATGTTTTGTGAAAACAGCGTTTGTGTAGCCAAAACAAGGATTAGTATCGGCAACAGTTTTTTGAAAAGCTTATTTTGATTATTCATTTTAGTTAATTGTATTTTTCTTTAAATTTACTCTTACGATATTATTTTTTTAATAACACTTCCCAATCAGCTATTTTATGGTTCAATAGTTCAATAGTTTTTTTCATTTTCTCCTTATCAGCTATCGAAATTGCTCTCTTTGCAGCTTCAATAGCTTTTGGGTAATCTTTATTTTCTGAGGCTAATTTTTGTCTCAAATTTGG
>JAFLBT010000039.1 GCA_017302935.1 Flavobacteriales bacterium
TTTCGGGTGAGAATTGGGTTGATTAGTAGAACTAACAATCCGAAAATGGCGATGAAACGCAAAAAAGCCAACAACCAAATGATTTTAGATTGGGATTTGGCTTTGTAGAAATACTGAAAAAATGATACACCTCCGGCTAGTATTATTGAAAGTAAAAGCAAAAGGACGGTGGTTGTGGTCATTTTTAGTAATTAGTGATTAGTAATTGTTGATTAGCGAATAACGATAAATCTCCTTTTTAAAAATAAATTTTCTTTTTAGCACTTTTTAGCCCCGATTGCAATGGAAAGCCTTGTGCAGCTTGGGCTGATTTTTTCTTGCTGAACCAAAGCAACCAACGGAAGCTCTTGGGGCAGCTTAGAAAAAACAGACTGAGCAAACAAGCTTGGAATGGAAAGCGGGATTTGCTTCTTATCAGTTTTCTGTTGTCGGTTGTTTGTTGTCGGTTTTCTTGCCTGCTTCGCAGGAGAATTCTATTTCGACTTCGTCATCTTGCAAATTGACAAACGAGGTGTGAAAACTGTGACTGAAAACTGTAACTGCGACTGTAAACTGACTACGTCAACATTCCCCCATCTACATTCATTACTTGTCCAGTTACGTAAGCACTCAAGTCGGAAGCTAGGAAAAGACAAGCATTGGCGACATCCTCCGGTGTTCCGCCTCGTTTTAGTGGGATAGAATCTCTCCAACCTTGTACCACTTCTTCGTTTAATTTTCCGGTCATTTCGGTTTCGATAAAACCTGGTGCGATGGCGTTGCAACGGATGTTTCGTGAACCTAATTCTAACGCAATTGACTTTGTAAAACCTATCATTCCGGCTTTTGACGCAGCATAGTTGGCTTGTCCGGCATTTCCTTTTACACCCACAACCGAACTCATATTGACAATGGAACCTTTGCGGTTTTTCAACATTACTTTTTGCACCGCTTTGGTCATGTTGAAAACCGATTTTAAGTTAATTTCGATGACTTTATCAAAATCTTCTTCTGACATTCTCATTAAAAGGTTGTCTTTCGTGATTCCGGCGTTGTTAATTAAAATATCGATGGTGCCAAATTCTGCGATCACATCATCAGCTAATTTTTGAGCTTCATTAAAATCAGCTGCGTTTGATTTGTATCCTTTGGCTTTAATTCCTAAACCGTTTAATTCATTTTCTAAAACTAAAGCCGATTCGGCTGATGAACTATACGTAAATGCCACATTAGCTCCGTGTTGAGCAAAAACTTTAGCGATTCCGCTACCAATTCCACGACTGGCTCCGGTGATGATGGCTACTTTTCCTTCTAATAATTTCATATTTATTGTAAATTAGATTCGTTTGATTGAGCATCAAAGATAGGAATATTTTAAGGTTTTAAAAATATTGAATTGGTTTTAAACCTTTTTTAAGAAATTACGTCTTATTGAAACTAAACCTAACCAAATGAAAAAAACAATCTTTTTATTTCTGCTCTCAACTCTTCTTTTTTCATGTTCTGATGAAGATAAAAAATATGAAGAAATTATTGATCCCTTTCAACAAGTAAAAGCCACTTTTGGTGACAATATTGATCTTGAAAATTTGGCAAATTATGCCAATCAACCTTTACCGAATTACATCACTCGATTCAATGGTCAAAGTAATCCCATTACGGATAAAGGAGCTACTTTAGGACGAATCTTATTTTACGATAAAAATCTTTCGTCCAACAATACGATTTCATGTGCAAGTTGCCATCAACAAGCCAATGGATTTAGTGATACCGCCATTGCCAGTCAAGGAGTAAACGGAACAACCGGAAGACACTCCATGCGATTAATCAATGCTCGATTTGGAGCAGAAGCAAAGTTTTTTTGGGACGAAAGAGCATCAAGTTTAGAAATTCAAACAACAATGCCTATTAAAGACCATGGAGAAATGGGTTTCAGTGGAACAAATGGCGATGAACCCTTTTCAGCTTTGCTAACCAAATTAAGTAACATTGGTTACTACAAAGAATTATTCAAGTTTGTCTATGGTTCTGAAGAAGTGACAGAGGTAAAAATCCAGAATGCTTTGGCTCAATTCATTAGAAGTATTCAGTCTTTTGACAGTAAATATGATGCCGGACGAGCACTAGCTCCAAACGATGGTGCTCCTTTTCAAAATTTTACTGCCCAAGAAAATCAGGGAAAAAACTTGTTTTTAGCTCCTCCAACCTTTGATGCGAACAGCGTAAGAACCGGTGGAGGTTTAGGTTGTCAAGGATGTCATCGTGCACCAGAGTTTGATATTGACCCCAATTCATTGAGTAATGGCATCGGAGGTTCCATCAATGGAGGTGCGGATTTTACCAATTTTAGAGCTCCTTCCCTACGTAATATTGCAAAGCCAGACGGAACACCAAACGGACCAATGATGCATACCGGTGTGATCACAACATTACAAGCTTCAATTGGTCATTATGGAAATTTAGTGAATGCTGCAAACAACAATCCGAATTTAGACCCAAGATTGAAACCCAATGGAATTGGTCAACAATTGAATTTGAACGCACAGGAAGTAAACGCCGTTATAGCTTTCTTAAAGACATTATCGGGAACGGATGTATATACAAATCCGAAGTGGAGTAATCCATTTGAATAAAAGAAAGCCCTACCAAAGTAGGGCTTTTAATTTGTAAAAATATGTTTTTATTGTTTAATAAATTTTACCGTTGAGCTACCTTTATCTGTAAACACTTTTATAAAATAACTTCCTGATTGTAAGTTTGAAACATTTATATCACCATTTTCAGCATGAATGGTTGTCATTATAATTTGTCCGAGTGTGTTGTAAATGGATATTGATTTTACATCCATTTCAGTATTTGTTTTAATGTTTAAAACCTCTTTTGCGGGATTTGGATACAATGTAAAATTCGTTTCAAAATCAAAATCTTGATTGCTCAAAGCCGTAACTGTTGTGGAAGTAGTATTGGTTATGATAGGAAAGTTATAATCAAAATAAATATTCGCTTTATTGGTAAACGTATTCCCTAAAACTAAATTGGATTTCGTTTTAATTTTAAACGCTACGTAACCATCGTTATTTTCATCATCAAAAGGAAGGTTGATGTTTTCAAAAATGAATTCTACTTTGTTGCCGTTAATTCTCGTAAAGAAATCATGACTGCTACTTTGCGGAACCAATGAACTGATTTCAAACTTTGTGGTATCAATTACATCGGCAATAACTACATTTTGGGCAGCAAAAGTTCCTGTGTTTTCAAAACGGATTACGTAATGTACATATTGACCAACCATTTCGGGGGTAATCGTGTTTCCTTCTAAACATGTTTTATCGTTTGGATCGTAGGAATTTACTACCGTTTGATTTAAAGTAAAAATATTATCATTTGGTGTTTCGTCTAAAGCTCCAACAATAGTGGTCGTATAAACCAAAATATCACCCCCATTTACGGCCGGCGTTTCCATTGGAGAATTGATATTAAACACTAAATCAATTTCTCTCGTTTCAAAAGGATTTAAATCAGTAAAATTCCAATTTAAACTATTTGTTCCTGAACCATCAACTGAAGGAATTGATGAAATCAAATCCATAATCGAATCATCAAAACTAAATGTTAATGTGCCATTTGCAATTTGATTTCCTTTGTTTTTGTAAATAATTTTGTATTCAGCATCAAATCCCGGACGAGCCACTTCTATTGGAATGATGGTTATTTCTAAATCATTTTTTATGCCATTGGCGGTAACGCAAAAATCTTGCGTGAATGGATTAGTTGCAGAAGGAAAAGTAACACTAGCTGTAGTTGGCGAAATGATAAAGTAGTTTGGGTTTTCTAAAACGGGAGTAATTACATGAGTTCCTGATTGAACAGCATATGCATAATCACCTGATTCATCTGGAATCAAAGAACCATTTAATGCTCCGGAAGTAAAAGTAAATTTCTGATTAGGCATATTAATATCAGAAGCATCACATCCATCACTGTTACTATCAAATTTAGTATTTCCTTGAATGGTATAAAACGTACCGTTAGGAACGAAAGAACAATAGCTGTTTACATGACAATTGGTATATCCATAAGTAGATATTCGTTGCTGAACTAGTGTAATATCGTTCTCATCAGCACAAATATATTGTAAACTAGGATTTTCCTCAAATTCTAAATAATTCCAATATTGATTATTATTTTTAATAAATAAAGATGATAATTGATTATAACTTAACAGCAACCATTCTAATACTGAATTTTGCGTTATATCTAAACTTGTTAATTGGTTACTATTGCATTCTAAACTATACAATACAATATTTTCTGAAACATCTAAACTTGTTAATTGATTGTTATTGCATTCTAGCATTATCAGAGCTATATTTTGTGAAATATCTAAACTAGTTAATTGATTGTTTGAACAATATAAAGTATTCAAAGCTATATTTTGAGAGACATCTAAACTAGTTATTAGATTGCTATCACATCCCAAACTACGTAAAGCTATATTTTGTGAAACATCAATACTCGTTAATTGATTGAATGAAAAATCTAAATCTTTCAAAGCTACATTTTGCGTTACATCTAAACTTGTTAATAAATTCCATTTACAAAATATTTTTTGCAAATCTACATTTTGCGAAACATTTAAACTTGTTAAAGGATTTATACTACAATCTACTGAAATCAATGCTGAATTTTGTGTCAAATCCAAACTAGTTAATTGATTGTCAATACAATACAAACCTAATAAAGCAGTATTTTGTGAAACATCTAAACTAGTTATTTGATTTTCATTTAATAACAAATAAATCAAAGCAGTATTTTGTGAAATATCAATGCTTGTTAATTGATTATTAGTACAAGATAAAGATTCCAAAGCATTATTTAGAGATAAATCAATACTCGTCAATAAATTGAAATCACAATCTAAATTTAATAGGGCAATGTTTTGAGATATATCTATGCTAGTTAATTGATTTGATTCACAATGCAAAAACTTTAAAGCTACGTTTTGGCTAATATCTAAACTCTCTAATCCATTATGAAAACAGTATAAAGTCACCAAAGCTACATTTTGTGAAATATCTAAACTCGATAATTGATTGTTATCACATCTTAAAAAGGCAATGTTTAAAAATTCCTCAATTCCCATCAAATTTTGAATGTAAGAATGAGATACATTTAAACTAAAAACACTTAACGCCTCACTTATTTGTATTTCACCATCATCATTGACATCTATCTTAATATTTTGACCGTTTGCATCTTTTGCGATTGTATTTGATGGATTTGCCGCCAACAACTTCGCCTTAAAATTCGCATCAGGAATATCAACAATTTGAGCATTCCCATTAAAAAAAGTAATAACAAATAAAACTAAAGTGTAAATATTCTTCATAAAAAGTGTTTGATAATCAAATATATATAAAAAAGTCTTTCCAAAAACGGAAAGACTTTACTAATTTATAAAAAGATAACTTTGGAAATTATCCTAAAACTTCTTTTACTCTCTTACCAATCTCAGCCGGAGAATCTACCACATGAATGCCATTTTCTCTCATGATTCTTTTCTTTGCTTCAGCTGTGTCATCTGCTCCACCTACGATAGCACCAGCATGACCCATGGTTCTTCCTTTTGGAGCGGTTTCACCGGCAATAAATCCAACAACTGGTTTGCGGTTTCCGTCGGCTTTGATCCATTTTGCTGCATCAGCTTCTAATTGACCTCCGATTTCACCAATCATCACGATGCAACGTGTTTCAGGGTCATTCATCAATAATTCAACTGCTTCTTTGGTTGTGGTTCCGATGATTGGGTCACCACCTATTCCAATTGCGGTTGTAATTCCTAAACCTTGTTTTACTACTTGGTCAGCCGCTTCATACGTTAACGTTCCCGATTTTGAAACGATACCTACATTTCCTTTTTTGAAAACGAAGCCCGGCATGATACCTACTTTCGCTTCTTCCGGTGTAATTACACCAGGACAGTTAGGTCCAACTAAACGACATCCTTTACCTTTGATATACGCATTGGCTTTAATCATATCGGCAACAGGAATTCCTTCGGTAATCGTAATAATTACTTTGATTCCTGCATCGGCAGCTTCCATGATAGCATCAGCAGCAAAAGCAGGCGGTACAAAAATAATGGTTGTATCTGCACCGGCTTGTTCTACAGCATCTTTTACTGTATTAAAAACCGGACGATCTAAATGCGTTGTTCCTCCTTTACCCGGAGTTACACCACCTACTACATTTGTGCCATATTCAATCATTTGAGAAGCGTGAAAAGTTCCTTCGCTTCCGGTAAATCCTTGAACAATTATTTTTGAATTTTTATTAACTAAAACGCTCATGATTGTGTTTGTTTGTGTTTAATTTTTCGAGTTACAAAAGTAATTCTTTATGAAAAGATTGTTTACTTTTTTTACTTTTATTTTTAATTATTTTGCTAATTTACTATACAATATCTTTATGGCAATTGGCTCATTTGATACCCTTTGAACAATTTACCGTCTTGAATTTCCCAAATTACAAAGAAATAGGCTAATCGATTGATATGATTAGGATTTTCAATAGTCGTTCCAAAATGCGTGTAATGCACGGAAACTAAATTATCTTCTGCAATAATTTGATGAATTTGAACTACAAAAGCCTCGTAGCCAATTTTTAATTCATCGGCCAATTGTAATAGTTCTTCCTTGTTTTTCTTTAGAAAACCTTTACTACTGTTCCATTCCAAAATAACATCCGGATGAAGAAATTCTGCTAACGTTGTACTGTTATACAACGCATCAGAATCATAAAAAGATTGAACTAATTCTTTAGGAGTCATTATTTTAGTTTTTCAATTATTTCAGGAATTTTTTTAATGTTGGCCAATTGTTTCAATTTTTCTCTAGATTCTTCAATTGGTGTACCAAAATAGGTTTTACCACCTTCAATAGATTTTGTTACTCCGGTTTGTCCCATCACTACAGCTTTTGTTCCTATAGTAATGCCGCTCGTGGTTCCAACTTGACCCCATAACGTAACTTCATCTTCAATTACAACGCAACCTGCAATGCCGGTTTGTGCTGCAATTAAACATTTTTTTCCAATTACAGTATCATGACCCACGTGCACTTGGTTGTCGATTTTTGTACCGACACCTATGGTGGTATCGCCTGTAACGCCTCTATCAATCGTACACAAAGCTCCAATCCCAACATTATCTTCAATCACTACACGACCTCCGGAAAGCAATTGATCAAAACCTTCCGGTCTTTTTTTGTAATAAAAAGCATCAGCACCTAAAATAGTTCCGGCTTGAATAATTACGTTATTGCCAATCACACAATGGTCATAAATCGAAACATTGGCATGAATCAAACAATTTTTACCGATTTTTACATTGTTACCAACAAAACAATTTGGTTGAATTACAGTTCCTTCTCCAATTTGAGCCGAAGTTGCTATGGATACATTTGAAAACGTAAACGGTCTAAAGTGATTCGTCAATTTATTAAAATCACGAAATGGGTCATCTGAAATCAATAATGCCTTTCCGTCCGGACAATCCACTTGTTTGTTAATTAAAACAATAGTTGCAGCCGATTGAAGAGCTTTATCGTAATATTTCGGATGGTCAACAAATACAATATCACCGGGTTCCACAACATGAATTTCATTCATACCCAAAACCGGAAAATTATCCTCTCCCACAAATTCACAGTTGATGATTTGAGCTATTTCTTTAAGCGAATGCGTTTTTGGAAATTTCATAAAACTTGAAATTTGTTATTGAAATTGATATTGCTTTTTGTAATTGATATTGATTATTCTTTCACACGCTCCATGTAAGCACCTGAAGCAGTATCAATTTTAATTTTATCGCCTTCGTTAATGAATAATGGAACGTTCACACTCGCACCTGTTTCGACTTTTGCCGGTTTGGTAGCGTTTGTTGCTGTATTTCCTTTTACACCGGGTTCTGTGTAGGTTACTTCTAAAATAATAGAAGCCGGCATATCAACAGACAAAGGTAAATCGGTTTCAGTATTGATTTGTACCATTACATTGGTTCCTTCTTTTAATAAATCCGGTGCATCTAACACATCTTTATTCAATGTAATTTGCTCAAAACTTTCTGTATTCATAAAGTAAAACTCTGTTCCTTCTGCATATAAAAATTGAAAAGTATGCGTTTCTACACGAACTACATCAATTTTGTGACCGGCAGAAAACGTATTATCTAATACTTTTCCGTTCGTCAAACTTTTTAATTTTGTACGCACAAACGCAGGTCCTTTTCCCGGTTTTACGTGAAGAAATTCAATAATTTTGTAAATATCGTGGTTGTGTTTAATACATAATCCGTTTCTAATATCTGCAGTACTTGCCATTCTAATTTATTTTAATTTTTAATTTATTTACTTTTTTAATTACCTTTCACCTATTACCTACCGCCTTTTACCACTTTAATAAACTCCCGAATATCCTTTCATTACACCACGTGATGAGTTTCTGATAAACTGAAGAATTTCGTCACGTTCCGGTGAAGCTGCCATTTCTGCTTCTATAATGCTGACCGCTTGTGATGTATTATAATTTTTTTGATAAAGAATTCTATAAATTTCTTGAATTTCGCGGATTTTTTCAGTAGTAAATCCTCTTCTTCTCAATCCAACAGAATTTATACCCACATAAGAAAGTGGCTCTTTTGCGGCTTTTGTATAAGGAGGAACATCTTTTCGAACCAGAGATCCTCCGGAAATCATTGCATGGTCACCAATATTGATAAATTGATGCACCGCGGCTAATCCTCCAATGATAGCAAAACTACCTACTGTAACATGTCCGGCTAACGCCACTCCATTCACAATTATGGCATTGTCACCAATATGACAATCATGAGCCACGTGAGCAGTTGCCATAATCAAACAATTTTTACCAATTGTTGTTTGACCGGAAGCTATTGTTCCTCTATTGATGGTCACACATTCTCTAATTGTGGTATTATCACCAATAATGGCTAAGGATTCTTCTCCTCCAAATTTTAAATCTTGCGGCACAGCAGAAATAACTGCACCCGGAAAAATGTTACAATTTTTACCAATTCTTGCTCCTTCCATAATAGTTACGTTGGAACCAATCCAAGTTCCTTCGCCAATAACTACATTATTATGAATGGTGGTAAACGGGTCAATTACCACATTTCTGGCAATTTTTGCTCCCGGATGTACGTATGCTAACGGTTGATTCATACTTTTCTTTTTTAGTTCTTTTTAGCAATTTGTGCCATTAATTCTGCTTCTGCGACCAATTTTCCATTGGCATACGCATTGGCTTGCATATGACAAATTCCTCTTCTGATAGGAGAAATCAAATCACACTTAAATATCAATGTATCGCCGGGTAACACTTTGTGTTTGAACTTTACATTGTCAATTTTCATAAAATACGTTAAATAATTTTCTGGATCAGGAACAGTACTTAATACCAAAATTCCTCCGGTTTGAGCCATAGCTTCCACAATTAAAACTCCAGGCATTACCGGTGCATCCGGAAAGTGACCAACGAAAAATGGCTCATTCATCGTTACGTTTTTTAAACCAACCACATGCTGATCTGATAATTCAAAAATTTTATCTACCAACAAAAATGGAGGTCGGTGGGGCAACATAGCCATTATTTTATGAATATCCATCAAAGGTTCTTGATTCAAATCATAGGTTGGCACTTGATTACGTTGCTCAATTTTGATGATTTTGGATAATTTTTTTGCGAATTGTGTATTCACAAAATGTCCGGGTTTATTGGCAATTACTTTACCTTGAATTCGCATTCCTACTAAAGCTAAATCCCCAACTACATCCAATAATTTATGACGAGCTGCTTCATTTGGATAATGCAACGTCAAATTATCTAAAATCCCATTTGGTTTAACGGAGATATTTTCTTTCCCAAAAGCAACGCGAAGATTGTTCATGGTTTCAGGAGAAATCTCTTTGTCCACATATACAATTGCATTATTCAAATCGCCTCCTTTTATCAAACCATTATTCAATAAAGATTCTAATTCGTGTAAAAAGCTAAATGTTCTTGCATCGGCAATTTCACTTTTAAAATCATGAATGGTCTTTAGTGTTGCATTTTGTGTGCCCAATACTTTTGTACCAAAATCAACCATTGTGGTAACTTGATACGTTTCACAAGGCATAACCAAAATTTCACTTCCTGTGGCTTCGTCTGTATAAGAAATAACTTCTTTAACCACATACACTTTTCGTTCAGCCTCTTGTTCAACAATTTCCGCCTTTTCTATTGCTTCCACAAAAAATTTAGATGATCCATCCATAATTGGCGGTTCAGAAGCATTTAATTCAATAATCAAATTATCCAAATCACAACCAATACAAGCTGCTAACACATGTTCGGAAGTTTGAATTTTTACTGCATTTTTTTCAAGATTCGTACCACGTTGCGTATTCACCACATATTGAGCATCTGCTTCAATAATTGGATGACCTTCTAAATCTACGCGTACAAAAGTAAAACCATTATTAACCGGTGCCGGTTTAAAAGTCATTGTTACTTCCTGACCAGTATGTAAACCCACTCCGGTTAGGGTAATTTCATTTTTAATGGTTTTTTGCTTTACCAATTGTGACATTATTCTTTTGTTATTGATTTTTTAATTTCATATATTTCGTTTACAATTTTTGGTAAGTTCTTAAAATGAACATACGATTTATTGTAATCACCGTAATTGAAGGATGGAGAACCTTGAACCGTTTCGCCATCTTTTAGATTTTTACCGATACCGGATTGAGCTTGAACGCGAACACCATCACCAAGTGTTAAATGCCCGGCAATCCCTACTTGTCCTCCAATGATACAACTCTTACCGATTTTGGTTGAACCGGCAATTCCGGTTTGTGCGGCTATTACGGTATTTTCACCAATTTCAACATTGTGAGCAACCTGAATTTGGTTATCTAACTTCACACCTTTTCTGATGATGGTTGAACCTAACGTAGCTCTATCAATTGTTGAACACGCTCCTATTTCTACATTATCTTCAATAATTACATTGCCAATTTGTGGAACTTTGTTGTACGTACCATCTTCATTTGGAGCAAATCCAAAACCGTCAGAACCGATTATCGTTCCGGAATGAATCGTACAATTATTGCCAATTTCGGTTTCAGAATAAACTCTCGCTCCCGCAAAAAAGACACAATTATCACCAATCACCACATTATCACCAATAAAACTATTGGGATAAATCTTCACATTATTGCCAATTTTTACATTTTTACCAATATAACAAAAACTACCCAAATACAATCCTTCTCCATACGAAACACCTTCTGAAACAACTGAAGGTTGCTCAATTCCGGATTTCATCAATTTGACTTGATTGTAATATTCCAATAGTTTTGAAAAGGATTTATAAGCATCATCCACTTTAATCAGCGTTGCCGATACTTCAAATTCCGGCTCAAAAGATTTATTTACAATTGCAATAGATGCTTTAGTAGAATAAATAAAATTGAGGTATTTTGGATTGGCTAAAAAAGTAAGAGAACCTTCAGAACCTTCTTCAATTTTAGACAATTTGAAGACTTCAATATTGGGATTTCCAACTACTTCGCCTTCTAATATGGATGCTATTTGTATTGCAGTAAATTTCATTCCGACAAAAATATAAAAAAGTACCTAAAATTTGTTAAATTCTTTCAGTACTTTTGGATAACAAATATAATACTTTGTTACTGGTTTTGAGAATGCTCTCGAATTTAATTGATCCGATGACAAAACAACTTCTTCAACTGTTCGATCTTTCTTCACTATTTTAATGGGCTGAGCTTCTTTATTATAACCCAACGTTTTTACTTTTCCTTTAAACACAAAATAATCTGATTCTGAAATACTAATTGGATAAATTTCAATTAGTTTTTCTTTAAAAAAGTCAAGTTTTTCTTTGCTGAATTTTTCTTTGTCCAATGAAATTTTCAATAAGTCCCGATGAATAATCATTTTACTTAAAGAACTTAAGATAAAATCATCATGAAATTGCCAACTTTTCAAAGCACACATAATGTCAAAATCATCTAATTGCGAAAATTTCATCACCACATCATCATTGAAATCTTCCAATTCTATTTTATGACTCAAAAAAAAGTGCAACGGCTGAGAAGCTTCCAATTTGATCCCTTTTTGCGTCAATTCTTTGGCTCTTTTTAATACTTTGGTCAAGATTAATTCTGCAACTAAACTCGTTTTATGTAAATAAGCTTGCCAATACATTAATCGTCTGGCCATTAAAAACTTTTCAACCGAATAAATTGCTTTTTCTTCTACCACCAATTCATCTTTTTCAACTTGAAGCATTTGAATTAATCGGTCAGAATTAATGTTTCCTTCTGCCACACCGGAATAAAAACTATCTCGTTTCAAATAATCCAATCGATCCATATCGAGCTGACTGGAAATCAATTGCAACATGAATTTTCGATGGTATTCTCCTTTAAAAATCTGAATAGCCAACGTTAATTTCCCTTCAAAAAAGTCATTTAAACGGTTCATCATCAACAAGGAAATTTCTTCATGATGCACATTTTCAACAATACTTTGCTCTAAAGCATGCGAAAAAGGACCGTGACCCACATCATGTAACAAAATGGCAACATATAAAGCTGTTTCTTCTTCTTTGCTAATGATAACCCCTTTATACCGTAAAACTTCAACTGCTTTTTGCATGAGATGCATCGCTCCTAACGCATGATGAAAACGAGTATGATGAGCACCCGGATACACCAAATAAGACAATCCCATTTGTGAAATTCTTCGTAAACGTTGAAAATATGGATGCTGAATTAAATCAAAAACCAATTCATCAGGAATGGTAATAAAACCATAAATAGGGTCATTGAAAATTTTTAATTTATTGGTGTAACTCACAACTTTTTAATTGGGCAACAAATATACTGATTTTTAAAATGGAAATAATCACTGATTTTTTTACAATAACTTTAATACTTCTTACGTTCGATAATTGTTAAATTGCACGAAATTCAGATTTCTAAAAAATTTAAAATACAACCTACAAAATATTTAAAAAACTTCACAAATGACAAAAATAAAAATCCTTTGGGTAGACGATGAAATTGATTTATTAAAGCCACATATTCTCTTTTTAGAAAACAAAAATTACGATGTAACCACGTGCAACAACGGTAGAGATGCCATTGAAATTTTTGAAGAAAATCAATTTGATATTGTCTTTTTGGATGAAAATATGCCCGGTATGAGTGGTTTGGAAACCCTTTCTGAAATGAAAGAAAAAAAATCTTCCATTCCGGTCATTATGATTACCAAAAGTGAAGAAGAACATATTATGGAAGAAGCCATTGGTTCTAAAATTGCCGATTACCTCATAAAACCTGTAAACCCGAATCAGATTTTATTGGCGTTGAAAAAAAATCTCGACCATTCGCGTTTGGTTACTGAGAAAACCACACTGGATTACCAAAAAGAATTCCGAAAAATTGCGATGGATTTAGCCATGGTTAATTCATACGAAGACTGGGTGGAATTGTATAAAAAATTGTTGTTTTGGGAAATTGAATTAGAAAATATTGAAGACCAAGGCTTGATTTCTATTCTTGAATCGCAAAAAACGGAAGCCAACAGCCAATTTGGAAAATTCATAGAGAAAAACTACGAAAAATGGTTTGAAGACAAAGCAGACAAACCGGTTTTATCACATAAATTATTCAGAGAATATGTGGTACCGGAAATTGTTAAAAAAGATAAACCCATTTTGTTTGTTGTGATTGACAATTTGCGTTACGACCAATGGAAAGCGTTTGAAAATGTAGTCAACAACCATTACAAACCGGAAAAAGAATTGGCGTATTTTGCCATGTTACCTACTGCCACTCAATATGCCAGAAATGCGATTTTTTCGGGACTTACCCCATTAGAAATGGAAAAACAATTTCCGCAATTCTGGAAAAATGATGTTGAAGAAGGCGGAAAAAACCTTTTCGAAGGTGAATTTTTAGAAGCTCAATTAAAACGTCTCGGCTTGCATATCAAAAGTGAATATTATAAAATCACTAACTTTAAAGACGGTAAAAAGTTAGTAGAAAATTTCAAAGGATTAAAAAACAACGACTTAACTACCGTTGTCTACAATTTTGTGGACATGCTTTCTCATGCCAAAACCGAAATGGAAGTAGTAAAAGAACTCGCTTCTAATGACAAAGCCTACCGATCATTGACCTTAAGTTGGTTTAAAAATTCTCCCCTACTAGAAATGATTCAACTAGGTCAACAAATGGGTTTTAAACTCATTATTACAACCGACCATGGCACCATCAATGTAAAAAACCCATCTAAAGTAATTGGTGATAAAAACACCAGTCTCAACCTTCGTTATAAAACCGGTCGAAGTTTAACCTTCGAAGACAAAGATGTGTATGCCGTTAAAGACCCAAAAAAAATCGGTTTGCCCGCTATCAATATGAGCAGCTCGTTTATCTTTGCTAAAAATGATTTGTTTTTGGCGTATGTAAACAATTACAATCATTATGTGAGTTATTACCGAAATACATATCAACATGGCGGAATTTCGTTAGAAGAAATGATTGTACCGTTTTTGGTTTTGATTCCGAGGTAGTTGGGGGTTGCAGTCTCAGTTTTCAGTCGCAGTTGGGAGTTTACAGTAGGGAGTTGCACAATTGCTAATTTAGAAAATTTGAACCTGCTATATTCATGCTACAGCGAAGCAATCAAAATCTGTGAAAATCTATACAATCCGTCCCAATAACTATTGGTGCTGTGTGCTATTCTACCCACTCTACAAAAAAGAGGAAAACTGAAACCAATAAAATTCACTAAGTTTGCAATTTGAATTAAATTGTATGTTCCACTTAACGTGAAAAACTAAAATGCAATACCAATTTCAACTCCACGAAATAGAGAAAATCGCTCAAGAAATATTGAAAC
Source organism: Flavobacteriales bacterium (assembly GCA_017302935.1). GTDB lineage: Bacteria > Bacteroidota > Bacteroidia > Flavobacteriales > Flavobacteriaceae > Flavobacterium. Next base: position 14,974 of record JAFLBT010000039.1, read on the forward strand.
AACATCCGGAAAAAGTGATTCTTTTTAACGGACAAATGGGTGCCGGAAAAACGACTTTTATTAAAGCATTATCTAAGGTTCTTGGTGTTCAAAACGCTACTTCTAGCCCCACTTTTTCTTTAGTAAATGAATATGAAATTCCAAATGGATTGGTTTACCATTTTGATGTATATCGCCTCAAAAATGAAACTGAAGCCCTGGATTTTGGCATATATGATTATCTTTATTCCGGCCATTGGTGTTTTATTGAGTGGGCGGAAAAAATTCCAAACCTCATTCCTGAAAAGCATAGCGTGATTACGATTGAAATATTGGAAAATGGAAATAGAATATTAACTTTAATGTAATTATTTTCAACCTCCTTAATGAATCTTAATGCCTTAATGGTTAAAATAAAATCACATGAAAATAAATGTTTAAACTATTCCACTTTCTATTTCCAAAATAATTCCTAACTTAGACACTAATTTTTTTAGCATCGTTTATGCCGCTTACTCCTTTTTCAAAACAACAATTGCTTCCTCAGGAGGAAAAATTGGAAGTCGCACGACACAAAAGCGAATTATTTATCGGAATTCCAAAAGAAACTTCCTATCAGGAACGCAGGATTTGTTTGACACCCGATGCCGTCAATTCTTTAGTATCGCATGGTCATCGCGTATTAATGGAGTCGGGAGCCGGAGAAAGTGCGAGTTATTCCGACAAAGAATACAGTGATGCAGGGGCAGAAATTACCCAAGACCCGAAAAAAGTATTCGGTTGCCCCATGATTTTGAAAGTTGAACCGCCTACTTCTGCAGAAATTGAAATCATCAATCCCAATACGATTATCATTTCAGCGATTCAGCTGAAAACGAGAAAAAAAGAATATTTTGAAAAATTAGCCAAGAAAAAAATTACAGCCTTTGCATTCGAATTCATCAAAGACGACGATGGCTCCTACCCTGCCGTAAAATCACTCAGCGAAATTGCAGGAACCGCTTCCATCTTAATCGCTGCCGAATTGATGATTAACAACCAATTTGGAAAAGGCTTACTTTTTGGCAACATCACCGGCGTTGCTCCTACCGATGTGGTCATTATTGGTGCAGGAACCGTTGGCGAATTTGCCGCAAAAACAGCACTTGGTTTGGGAGCTAATGTCAAAGTATTTGACAACTCCATTACTAAATTGCGTCGTTTACAAAACAATTTAAAACATCCGATTTTTACTTCTACCATTCAACCAAAAGGTTTGCTAAAAGCCTTACGCCGTTGTGATGTAGCGATTGGAGCCATGCGAGGACAAAACCGCACGCCTGTAGTCGTGACCGAAACCATGGTGGAACACATGAAAAAAGGAGCCGTAATTGTCGATGTGAGTATTGATACCGGCGGTTGTTTTGAAACGTCTGAAATCACTACGCACGAAAAACCTACGTTCATCAAAAACAACGTGATACATTATTGTGTGCCGAATATTCCGTCGCGGTATTCCAAAACAGCTTCGCTTTCCATCAGTAATATTTTGACCCCCTATTTGATTCAGATTGCGGAAGACGGCGGTGTGGAAAGTGCCATTCGTTGTAACCGTGGCTTGAAAAACGGACTCTACTTTTACCATGGTATTCTAACCAACAAAGCCATTGGCGATTGGTTTGATTTACCCAACAGCGACATTAATTTGATTGTATTTTAAGGAATTTGTCCGTATTTTTGTGGCTTAATTTAGTATCATGAAATTCTATCAACGGCTTGCTTTTTTTCTATTTGGTTTATTGATTGGCGTCATTTTTTTGGTGTATTTTTTGGGTGCAAAAGCTGAATCCAGAGGGGTTGCGTTTTGTTATTTGCCTAATTGCCGTGTATTGAAAGACATTCGTACCAAGCCATTTCACTATTCCGAAAAAGCATCGCTCGTATTGGCTGAAACATGGATTGACACCATAGATATCAAAAATACGCTGACCCACGGCGAAGTAGATTTCAGTCAAAGTAATGTAAAAGTGGGCAATGCCAAACGCTACCGCATCGAAGGAAAAACCATGAAACAAGAACCGATTATGCTTTCAATTCTCAACTATCCTGATAAAGCGGAATTGGAATCGATTGAGAGAAAATAAGATGGCTTGTGTCAAATTATTATGTTAACAAAAAAAATATCGCAATCCAAGTAAGTGAGGTTATATTAAATTCTTTTATTTCTATGAGCCATTATTTAACTTTACTATTTCTAGTTATTTTCAGTTATGCAAATTCTCAAGAAAAGGAACTTGTATGGAGTGCAAAAACTTGTGAAAGTGGAATTGAAGATGCAAATGATGATTTTGAAAAAGAAAAATATTTTTGTTACTCCTATGGCTTAGTATTCGAAGTTGATCCAGAATTTTCAAGATTTTATGAGAAATATATTTTCAATAAATATAAAATCATTTCAAAAAATGCAGGTTGTATAGTTAGTGATTATAGTAAATGCTATTCTGAAAAAATGAATTTTCTTGTTCTTAAAAAATTTGGAAATGATATTTTCGAAAAAACTTTAAAAGAAGCTAAAGAAATATTTTATTCAGAGAAAAAATAAATTCAAAAAACGATAAAAGTTTAAACCCTCAAAAGAAATCATAAAAAAACCCCACCAACCCAAATCAGTGAGGCTTTTTCATAAACAATATTTCTACCTCGAATAATTCGGAGCTTCTTTTGTAATCGTTACATTGTGTGGGTGGCTTTCCCCTATTCCGCTTGTCGTGATTCGCACAAATCTTCCTGTTTCTTGCAAAGTTGGAATATCTTTTGCTCCGCAATACCCCATTCCGGCACGCAATCCGCCAATGAATTGTTGCATGCTTTCATTTAATTCGCCTTTATAGGGTACGCGACCCACAATGCCTTCCGGTACTAATTTCTTCACATCGTCTTCCACATCTTGAAAATAACGGTCTTTTGACCCTTCCTGCATCGCTTCTACCGAACCCATTCCACGATAGGATTTGAATTTTCTACCTTCAAAAATAATCGTTTCACCCGGCGATTCTTTGGTTCCGGCTAATAATGAACCCAACATCACACAATCTGCTCCGGCCGCAATCGCTTTTGGAATATCACCCGTATACCGAATTCCACCATCGGCAATCACGGGAACGCCGCTACCTTTTATCGCCGCAGCCACTTCCAACACCGCAGAAAACTGTGGAAATCCAACACCGGCCACCACTCGCGTCGTACAAATCGAACCCGGTCCGATACCTACTTTCACCGCATCTGCACCGTTTTCCACCAAATATTTTGCCGCTTCCGGAGTAGCAATGTTACCCACCACCACATCCAAATCCGGAAATTTCGCTTTCACTTGTTTTAAAACCGTCACAACACCTTGTGTATGTCCGTGAGCCGTATCGATAATTACCGCATCTACACCGGCATTTACCAAAGCAGTAGCACGTTCCAACGCATCTGCCGTTACACCAAGTGCAGCTGCTACTCGCAAACGACCAAATTTATCTTTATTCGCAATCGGTTTTTGATTCAGCTTCGTAATATCTCGAAACGTAATCAAACCTATTAGCTTGAATTGGTTATCGACTACCGGTAATTTTTCAATTTTATTTTGTTGCAAAATGCCTTCTGCTTCTTGCAAGGTAGTTCCTTCGGCAGCAGTAACCAGATGTTCAGACGTCATCACTTCCAAAATCGAACGCGAATTAATTTTCTCAAAACGCAAATCACGATTGGTCACAATCCCTTTCAAAATGCCATTTTCATCCACCACGGGAATACCGCCAATACTAAACTCACGCATAGCCGATTTGGCATCGCCTACGGTTGCCGTCAAAGGTAACGTTACCGGATCGAGTATCATTCCGGCTTCAGCACGTTTCACTTTTCTGACTTTAGTGGCTTGTTGTTCAATCGTCATGTTTTTGTGCAAAACGCCAATTCCGCCTTCTTGAGCCATCGCAATGGCCATTGAACTCTCGGTCACCGTATCCATCGCAGCCGAAGCAATAGGAACATTTAGCGTAATATTTCTCGAAAATTTAGATTGAATACTGACCTCGCGAGGCAAAACTTCAGAATAGTTGGGAATCAGCAGAACATCATCGTAAGTCAATCCTTCACCGATGATTTTAGTGGTGTGTGCGTTCATGTTGCAATTTGTAGTTAAATTGCGTGCAAATATAGGAAAAAAACACGAATGATTTATTCTTCTACCCTACTAAATTTAGACGGGCGGTCGTTACGCACCAAAAAGTAGGAAACAATACAATAATAGGTAGCCAATTGAAAAAAGACATTGATATAATGAAACATTTCAATCGGTTCTATAAAATGGTAAAATGCGTAAAAAACATCCGAAATTACAATGCTTAAGGCCATGATTGAAAAATACAACGCTTGTTTTGATGCTTCTGAGAAAAAGTTGTACAAGGCAATTTCGGTCAACAATGATAAGGATAATCCATAAATTGTGAACATCACATAACTGAAAATTCCGTTGGGTTCAATCAAATCGATGATGGAATATAAAACATACAATAAAGCTCCTATTCCAATGATGATTTGAATTAATGAAATCCAAGAAAATTTTTGAGGAATTCTGTCTTTTATACCATAAAAAATTAAAATCACATAGCATATAAAAAAACAAACCAAAGCATAATAAATGGGAATGTTATCATTAATCAACAATATCATATCACCCACAAAACAAGCAACAAGTGAAATGATTAACCAATTATTCACCCTCCTGAAACGATACTGTAAATAATAAAACAAAATGGAAGGAACCACCATCGGTTTTACATAAAATTCCAGTTCTTCCCATTTAAAAATAACGGATAACAGTACAATGATACTGGAGGCAAAATATAAAAAAATGGAAGGCTTCACGTTATTCATGCCCCAAATGTAGAAAAATTTTTCATTCTTTTATTGTTTAGTAGCTATTCCGTCTTTCCGCTTCAATTTTGTTTGTTCCGGTTTGTTTTTCTACAAAAATCGGGAGAGCTTCCGGTGGTCGCTTCCCCATTTAAGAAAAACTAAACCGCAATGGCACAAAGATTTTCGCTGCAATACGGGCTAGGGAATTGTATTCAAGAAAACGCCTCTGCAAAAATGAATAACTAAGAATAGTAATTCAAGAATGTACTCTTTACTCATTCAATCTACTTTCAATATCCATTTTTTCATGTAAAACTCTAATGACCTCAATCTCGTTCAACTTGTTTTTCTTAAAGAATACCAAATGTGATTTGACTTTTGAATACCGATACGCTTTTCTTATCAATCCAAAATCTTTTGCCATCATAAAATTTTGAGCGATGTATTCAATTTCATCAAAAATTAGATTGTAATAACGATTTGCTTGTTCAACCGACCAATTTTCAGCAGTATAAACCCAAATCGCATCAATGTCCTCAAGAGCTTTTTTACTAATTATATAATTTGACATTATTTTTGATAAGTAGCTTTGAGTTGTTCAAGATGCTTGTTTCGGTCAAAATTTTTTACTCGACCACTTTTTTCGCCAATTTTCAATTCATTGATTAACAATTGTTTTTTGTTTTCTTCTTCTTCAAAAAAACGTAATGCTGCTCTCACCACTTCACTCACTGAACTATACTCGCCGGATGCAATTTTTTTACTGATGAAATTTTCAAAATAATCACCCAATAAAATAGAAGTATTTCGTGCCATAATCTTTTTTCACAAATATACCAATTTTTGGTATTTAAAATAAAAAATCAATAATTTATTATTTAATATCAGCATTTTAGGAAAATAAAATTCATTAATGTGAAACCATCCCCAAAAAATCCTCTTCGCTAATGATCGGAATTTTTAATTGATTGGCTTTTTCCAATTTGGCTGGTCCCATATTCGCACCGGCAACTACATAATCAGTTTTAGCTGAAATGGAACTTCCTACTTTTCCGCCGTTATCTTCGATGGCTTTCTTTAAATCATCACGCGAAAATTTTTCAAAAACTCCCGATACCACAAAGGTTTTTCCCTCCAAAATGGCACTCACCACCGTAGATTTCGATTCGTCAATAGCCATTT
>JAFLBT010000004.1 GCA_017302935.1 Flavobacteriales bacterium
GACATCATTAATGTTTCAACCGGAAATACGGTGGCAAACCAAAAACCGCAAATGGGCAGAATGTGGCAATCGCCTTTTTCGGATTTAGTTCGAAACACCGTTCATATTCCAACGATTACAGCAGGTTACATCCAAGACATTGATCAAATCAATACCATCATTTTAAATGGAAGAGCTGATTTAGTGGCTCTCGGCCGACCTTTATTAGCGGATGCTAACTTTGTTAGAAATGCTCAAGCGTACGAAAATGTGCAAACGAATGATATTCCGGTTCAATACAAAATGGGAAGTTCTCATTTGTATCCGTTAAAAGCAGCTGAAAGGAAGCAAATTGAAAGCATGAAGAAAGCATTGAAGCCGAAGAGTAATAAGAAATAACAATATCAATGACAATTACAAAAATCAATTGGAATTCTTCATCCATAAGGAATGCTATATTACTTTTGATTGTAGTACTATTTTCTTCTTGTAAATCAACTCTTTTTATTGAAATAAAAGAAAATGAAAATGCCTATTTGATTAGAAACAATAATAGTATTGGTGAAGTTTACAAAGAAAATTTTGAAACGAATGAAATTGATAAATCATTTAAAAGATTTACTCCAACTATATTAGAAGTAAATCAAGCAGAACTAATTTTAAATAAAGAATTTTTAAATAAAATAAAAAGAGAAATTGATGGCAAGTTTATTCGAAAGAATTTAAATAATTACAAAAGACAATATTTAGGTTATATAGATTCAAATGGAGATAAAATTATATTCATTTCATTTTTTTTGGATAAAAATATAAAGAAACAAGATGACCAATTTTGGAGGGAAGAGTATCGAATAATGTTTGATGGAGGAGCCTCATTTTGGGTTGCAGAAATTAATCTAAAAACAAATAAAGTGAAAAATATTTTTGTAAACGGTGTCGCCTAAAATATCAGCAACTCAGTTTCTAAGCAATAAAAAATGAAAGAAAAAAAATCTAAAATAGAAGTTCAAGGTCTAGAAATAGCAGTCGTTAATCAAAGTAACAACGATTATATTTCTTTAACTGATATTGCTAAACATAAAGATAATGCACAAACAGATGATATTATAAAAAACTGGCTTAGAAACCGAAATACGATTGAATTATTGGGTTTTTGGGAAATGATTTATAATCCTAATTTTAAACCCGTCGAATTCGACGGGTTTAGAAAACAAGCTGGCTTAAATAGTTTTGTTTTAACACCAAAGCGTTGGATTGAAAGTACAAATGCAATTGGCATCGTATCAAAATCAGGAAGATATGGAGGAACATTTGCCCATAAAGACATCGCTTTAGAGTTCGCATCATGGATTTCAATCGAATTCAAACTTTACATTATCAAAGAATTCCAACGATTAAAAGAAAGTGAAAACGATCGTTTAAATTTAGAATGGAATTTACAACGTACGATTTCAAAAATTAATTATCACATTCATACGGATGCGATTAAGGAAAATTTAATTCCGCTTGAAATTACAAAACAACAAGCGAGTTTTGTTTATGCTAATGAAGCAGATTTACTAAATGTAGCTTTATTTGGAATTACAGCCAAAGAGTGGAGAGATAATAATCAGAATCTAAAAGGAAATATACGAGATTTTGCTACTTTAGAGCAATTAGTAGTCCTGAGTAATTTGGAAAGTATAAACGCATTACTTATTCAACAAGTTTTGTCACAAAGTGAACGACTAACTCAACTCAATAAAGTTGCCATTACTCAAATGAAATCGCTAGTTCATTCCAAAGAAGTAAAAAAATTAAAAGCGTAGCTCATGAAAAATTTTGACGACAACTTCGCCCACAATTCCCTACCAAGCATCGACTTGCAGCCTACTTATTTACCAGGAAAGTACGAAACCGAAATGCTCAATTGTGTCGAACGTCTTCTGGATTCTCACATTCAAAATGGTCATGATAACGCACCTTGCCTACGTACTTTTGAAGAAACCTGGACGTATCATGACCTATATGAAAAAGCGAATCAAATTGCCCATGTATTGATTGACGATTTAGGTCTGCAATCCGGAAATCGAGTTTTGTTGCGTTCGGCCAATAATCCCATGATGGTGGCTTGCTGGTTTGCGGTCTTAAAAGCAGGCGGAATTGTTGTTGCAACAATGCCTTTACTGCGTTCGAAAGAATTGACTACCATCATCGATTGTGCGGAGATTACCATTGCCTTGTGCGACAAAGAATTGGAAGAAGAAATGCATTTGGTAAAATCAAATTTTCTACAAAAAACGTGCTTCTACGGCAATGCCCAATTGGAACAATTGATGGCTTCCAAACCGAAAACATTCGACAATTTTCACTCTAAAGCAGATAGTGTGGCATTAATCGGTTTTACTTCGGGAACAACCGGTTTACCCAAAATGACGGCTCATTACCACAAAGATATTTTGAATATTTGCGAGGCTTTTCCAGTTTATTCGCTTCAACCAACTTCCAATGATATTTTCACTGGAAGTCCGCCCATCGGTTTTACGTTTGGTTTGGGTGGATTGGTTTTGTTCCCAATGTATTTTGGTGCTTCCACATTTTTAATTGAAAAACCAACGCCGGATATTTTGTTGCAAGCCATTCAAGACCATAAAATAACGATTTGTTTCACGGCCCCAACGGCTTGGCGAATCATCACTACAAAAGTGAAAGACTATGATATTTCCAGCTTACGCAAATGTGTCTCTGCCGGAGAAACATTACCTTTAAAAGTTTGGGAAGATTGGTACAACGCCACTGGATTAAAAATCATTGACGGCATTGGAGCGACTGAAATGTTACATATTTTCATTTCTTCCAACGAAGAAAACATGAAACCCGGAGCGACCGGAGTCGCTATTACTGGTTATGAAGCCAAGATTATCGATGCTAATGGTAATGAAGTTTCCAGAAACGAACCCGGCCGATTAGCCGTTCGTGGAATTACAGGTTGTAAATACTTAAATCGGACTGAAAAACAGCAAGAATACGTTCAAAATGGTTGGAACATTACCGGCGATATTTTCAAGCAAGATGAAGACGGTTACTTCTGGTTTGTGGCTCGTGGTGATGATATGATTATTTCTTCAGGATATAATATAGCGGCAATTGAAGTAGAATCCGTACTTTTAACCCACGAAGAAATTCTGGAATGTGCCGTGGTAGGTTTACCCGATGAGGAACGTGGTATGTTAGTTTGTGCTCATATTGTTCTAAAAGATACAGCTAAAGCAACAGACAATATGAAAAACCATATTCAACACTGGTTCAAAGAAGTAGCGGCTCCGTATAAATATCCAAGAGTGATTTATTTTACAGAAGCTTTGCCAAAAACGGAGACGGGGAAAATACAACGGTTTAAATTAAAGTAGCCACGAATTACACTAATTTACACAAATTAAATTCGTGAAAATTCGTGAAAATTCGTGTAATTCGTGGCAAAAAAATAAATAACTATGAACAATACCTTCACCAAACAAGAAAAAATAAAATTCAAACACATTGACTACGCCGGAATAGTTTTCTATCCACGATTTTTGGAAATGCTTAACGATTTAGTCGAAGATTGGTTTGAAGAAGCTCTCGACAGACCGTTTTCTAAAATGCATGAAACGAACGGTATACCAACAGTTGATTTGAAAATCCAATTCAAAAATCCGGCACGATTGGGAGAAGTGTTGACCAAAAAATTATGGGTAAAAGATATTGGTTTTGCCTCTGTATTATGCGGATTTCAATTTGTGAATGAAAAAGAAGTAACCGTTTTAGAAGGTGAAGTAACTCTCGTTAATGTAAAAATAGCCGAAGACCGAGAAAAAATCAAAGCAGAAGGTTTTTCTGAGGAAATGAAGGTGAAAATTTCAAAATTCATCAGTCTTACTTCTTAATACTTTTGTCTTACTACTTAATTCTTCCATCTTAATACTATAACAATGACCTTTCCAAAATTCAAAGCCGCCGCCGTTCAAACCTCACCCGTTTTTTTAAACGTTGATAAAACCATTGAAAAAGCGATTTCTTTCATTAAAGAAGCCAGTTCAAACGGAGCTCAATTGATTGCATTTCCTGAAGTTTTCATTGCCGGATATCCGTATTGGAACTGGATTATGACACCTGTGCAAGGCAGTAAATGGTACGAAGAATTATATAAAAATTCAGTAGCTGTAACGGATGAGTCGATGAAACCGTTATTCCAGGCTGCAAAAGATTTTAATATGCACGTGGTCATCGGAATCAATGAACGTGGCGATAGTTATGGCGAAATTTACAATACTAATCTTATCATCGATAACCACGGAACGCTTATCGGAAAACACCGAAAGTTAGTCCCAACTTGGGCAGAAAAACTCACTTGGACAAGCGGTGATGGTTCTTCTTTAAAAGTATATAAAACCGAAATCGGTCCAATTGGCACCTTAGCTTGTGGCGAAAACACAAACACTTTAGCTCGATTTACGTTATTATCACAATGCGAATTGATTCACATTGCCAACTATATTTCACTTCCTGTTGCTCCACCTGACTACAATATGGCGGAAGCGATTAAAATTCGTGCTGCGGCACATTCGTTTGAAGGGAAATTATTTACCATTGTTTCCTGTTCTACCATTTCAAAAGAAATTATGGCCGTTTTGAAACCGGATGTTCCAAATATCGAAGACTTATTGACTCGAAAAAGTTCCGCTTTCTCAGGAATTATAGGACCAAACGGTACGGTTGTAGGCGAACCTTTGATTGATGAGGAAGGAATTGTTTATGCTGAAATCGATTTGGAAAAATGCATCCAACCGAAACAAATGCACGATATTTTGGGACATTACAACCGATTTGATATCTTTGATTTACGCGTAAATACGGCTCCAACAAGAAAAATTACGTTTATTGATAATCACGAAGATTTTACTAAATAGCAATGGGTTTCAGCCCGTTGGTTAAAAATTATATAATTATGGAAGCAAAACATTCAGACGACGTTTACGGAAGAGCACGAGTTCAAGATTCGGATGAACTAAAAGCTTATTATAAAGAATTAGAAAACCTTGGAGCAGGTGCTTTATGGACGGTTGCCAACGATATTGAGCCCTGGGAACCACGTGCCAATTCCGTTCCAATGTTGTGGAAATATGACGATTTACGAGAATTGGTCCTTAAATCATCTGAACTCGTTACACCGGAACAAGCCGGACGACGGGTGGTGTATTTAGTCAACGACAAACGAAAAGACGTCGCTGCCGCTGTAGGTTGGTTGTACACGGGAATCCAAGTAACTCGTCCGGGAGAATTTACGTCTGCTCATCGGCATCGAGCCTCTGCTCTACGTTTTATTATGGAAGGCGAAAAAGGATATACAGTTGTAGATGGTAATAAAATTATGTTGGAAGTGAACGATTTCGTTATCACACCCAACTCAACATGGCATGAACATGGTGTGGAAGAAGGTGGAAAAACCTGCATTTGGCAAGACGGACTCGATATTCCGCTTGTGAATGCTTTAGAAGCCAATGATTATGCGGTTTTGGATGGTAAACAAGAATTGGTTGCTCCGTTGAATTATTCACCGATTACGTATGGTTGTGCCGGACTCCTTCCTGCTGATAAAACGTGGGACAAACCCTATTCTCCTCTTTTTAAATATTCGTGGTCAAAAGTTTATCCGGCTTTGTTGGAAGCTCAAAAAGTAAATGAACCGAATCCGTTTGATGGGATTTTTATGAAGTATTCCAATCCGTTAACTGGTGGACACGTCATGCAGACGATGGGAGCTTCGATGCAATTATTACCGGCTGCTTTTAAAGGAAAAGCTCACAAACATACCGGTTCTTTTGTATACCAGTGTGCCAAAGGTAAAGGCTATTCTATTATCAATGGGCAACGCTTTGATTGGAAGGAACGCGATATATTTTGTGTGCCTTCATGGGCTTGGCACGAACATCATAATCTTTCAGAAACAGAAGATGCGTGTTTGTTTGCGTTTAATGATTTACCTGTGATTGAAGGATTGGGATTGTATCAGGAAAGAGAATTAATAGAAAATAATGGAAATCAACAAATAACTAAATAAAAGTTTGCGTCTTTGCGACTTTGCAAGAAAAAATGAAACTACTTACCTATAAAACCCCGGAAACCGAACCTAGATTAGGCTTTTTACACAACAATCTTATCATTGACATGGAAGATTTTGGAGAAATCTCTAATTTTCCTTTACCAATTGACATGTTGGATTTAATTGATTTAGGTTTTGAAATCATTGAAGAAATCACAGAAATGATCAAAGAAACCCGTGAAATCGACTTTGAACAAATTGGTTATACTTTTGATGAAGTTGAAATTTTGGCTCCTATTCAACGACCACGAAAAAACATTATCGGAATTGGTTTAAATTATACGGAACATGTTGCCGAAAGTGCGAGAACACTTGACACAACCGGAAAGTTACCTCAAAAACCTATCATATTTTCAAAACCACCAACCGCTGTAACGGGTCCAAATACAGAAATTTTATTAAATCCAAAATTAACCCAACAATTAGACTGGGAAGTGGAATTGGCTGTAGTTATTGGTGAATATGGTAAGTATGTACCGAAAGAAAATGCTTTGGATTATGTTTTTGGCTATACAGTTATTAACGATATTTCGGCTAGAGATTGCCGCCGTGAAGGGCAATGGATTGTTTCCAAAGGGCAAGATACGTTTGCCCCAATGGGACCCTATTTGGTTACAAAAGATGAAATTCCGAATCCGCATAACTTAAATTTGTCATTGAAAGTGAACGGTGTGGAAAAACAAAATTCCAACACCCAATTCATGTTTTTTAATATCAATGATTTAATTGAGGATTTAAGTACGGTTTTCACACTAGAACCCGGCGACATCATCGCTACCGGAACACCAGCGGGAGTAGGAGCCGGTCGTAATCCTCAAGAATGGATGTGGGATGGCGATGTGGTGGAAGCAACTGTGGAAGGCATTGGAACGATTGTAAATACGGTTAAGGAAATTAATAGTTAAGAATATAGAGAAAAGACAATAGACTTTGCGAACTTTGCGTAAACCTTTGTGCTCTTCGCGGTTAAAAAAACAAACATGAAAAAATACAAAATAGGCCAAATCGTCCCCTCTTCCAACATCACTATGGAAACTGAAATACCTGCTATTTTTAGAGCAAGGGAAACGATTCTACCGGAACGATTCACCTTTCATTCCAGCCGCATGCGAATGAAAAAAGTCACTAAAGAAGAGTTGGAAGCCATGGATGCCATGAGTTTGAAATGTGCACAAGAATTATCGGATGCTCATGTGGATGTGATGGGATACGCCTGTTTAGTAGCTATTATGAGTATGGGGCGAGGCTATCATTGCGTTTCTGAAGTGAATTTGCATCAAGAAACCATTGCCAACGACTTCCCTACTCCAATTGTGACTTCTGCCGGAGCATTGATAAATGGTTTGAAGGTTTTAGGTGCTAAACAAATATCTATTATTACACCTTATATGCGTCCACTAACAGATAAGGTTGTAGATTATATCGAGCACCAAGGCATCAAAGTGAAAGAAAGTATTGCCTTGGAAATTCCTGATAATTTAGAAGTAGCCGCTCAAAACCCAATGAATTTATTGGAAATCTACAAACAATTGGATTTAACGGATGTAGATGTTTTAGTGGCTTCAGCTTGTGTGCAAATGCCTTCGTTGGAAGCTATTGATTTGATTCAAGAAGAATGTAGAATTCCGGTAACTTCTGCAGCAGTTTGTACAACCTATGAAATGATGAAAAAGTTAGGAATTGAAGCCAAATCAACCATTGGAGGCGAATTGTTGAATGGAAAATATTGATTGAAAAAATTGATATTTATTTATAAAAATTTAATCAAATGAGGCTTTATTTTACTTTACTATTAATTTTTGCTTTGACTGTAGTAAATGGTCAAACTTTTTCCGGAAGTATCGGAAACATTACGGATGACGGTCAACCAAATAATTTTAATTTATCAGTAAATGATGTTTCATTAAATTCTTTATCTTCAAACTTAGGCTTAAAAGAAGTTTGTTTGAACATTACTCATACTTGGAATTCTGACTTAAATGTATTTCTAATTTCTCCATCCGGTACTCAGGTTAATCTGTTCTCTGGAATTGGTGGTGATGGAGATAACTTTACAAACACTTGTTTAAACCAAACAGCTACTATATCAATAAATTCAGGAAATCCACCTTATACGGGTCAGTTTAAGCCTCAAGAAACAATAGGGAATTTTAATAATAATCAAAACGGTAACGGAGTTTGGATATTGCGTATCATCGATACCTATCCGGATGCTGATACAGGTTCAGTTTTGAATTGGTCAATCACATTTGGTGAGGAAGCTCCAACTCCATTTGTATTTACTTCCTCCAATCTTCCAATAATAATTATCAATACAAATGGATTGACCATACAAGATGAGCCGGAGATAAATGCAACAATGGGTATTATTTATAATGGAGAAGGTAATATGAATATGATTACTGATATACCAAATGAATATAATGGAAATATAAATATAGAATACAGAGGGAATTATTCTCAATCATTACCACAAAAGCCATTTAAAATTGAAACGCTTGATGCATCATTCCAAGAATCAGATGTTTCGGTTTTTGGTATGCCGGAAGAACATGATTGGGTATTGATTGCCAGTTATAATGACAAAGCCTTTATGCGAAATACTCTTGCTTATTCACTATTTCAAAATATGGGACATTATGCTGCTCGACATAAATTTTGTGAAGTTGTTATAAATGGAACATATCAAGGAGTTTATATTTGGATGGAAAGCATCAAAAGAGATAACAATCGCGTCAATATTGCCAAGTTAGACCCCGATGAAAACACAGGACTTGACTTAACCGGTGGATATATTCTCAAAAATGATTTATGGAATGACAATGATAGTTGGCAATTGAATTATAGTCCAATTGACCATCCGGAATTAGATGTTCGATTGGTTTATCACTATCCGAAACCGGAGGATATTAGTGCACAACAACAAGCTTATATTCAGTCATTTATTAACGATTTTGAAACTGCTTTGTATAGTCCGAACTTTACTTCTTTAACCGATGGTTATCGAAAGTATATGGATACAAATTCATTTATCGATTATTTTATTATTAATGAATTATCCAGAAATAACGATGGTTTCAAAAAAAGCAGTTATTTTCATAAAGATAAAGACAGCAATAACCAATTGGCTAAACTGAAAGCCGGTCCCGTTTGGGATTTTGATTGGGCATGGAAAAACATTAATGAATGCGGAATATTGGCCACAACAGATGGTTCGGGTTGGGCACATTTGATAAATGATTGCAATCCGGATAATAATTCTACCGGATGGTTTGTTCGCCTGCTACAAGATCCTGCTTTTCAAAATGAATTAAAATGCAGATGGCATAACTTGCGTCAAACACTGTTGAGTGAATCAGCACTAAATACTTATATCGACTCAAATGCTGCCTTTTTACAACAAGCACAAGCAAGACAATTTGAACGATGGGGAAATTTAGGAATCAATACCGGAACACCTGAACTGGAAAATGACCCTACTACTTTTGAAGGACAAATTGTAAAATTCAAGAATTGGATAACAACCAGAATGAATTGGTTAGACAATAATTTACCCGGGGATTTGACGAATTGTACTTTATCATTATCAGATATAAATGTTGAAAAAATCAATTTATATCCCAATCCAACAAATGAATCATTTTATATTCGTTCTGAAAATATATCTGAATACGAATCTATTTCTTTATTCATTTATGACTTAACTGGTAAAATTATTAAAAAATATATACTTGAAAATAAGTTTCAAAAAGTAGATGTTTCTTATCTTACAAAAGGTACTTATTTTGTTAATATTATTTCAGAAAAAGACAATGTAATGAAGAAACTTATAATTGAATAATTTATAAATAATTCTTTATTTCCCTAACTAAATCATTTTTAAAAACCAATCCCGATTGTCGCCAAACCTGCTTACCGTTTTTAAACAATAACATGGTGGGAACTCCTCTCACTTGGTATTGTGCTGCCAATTGTTGATTTTTATCCACATCAATTTTTAAAATGCTAACATTGTCACCCAATTCGTCTTTCACTTCTTTTAAAATAGGCCCTAATTGTTGACATGGACCACACCAAGTGGCAAAAAAATCAACCAAAACAGGTTTTTCTGATTGTATCAATTCTTGAAAAGTTGCCATTTTATTCTATATTAATTCCAAGCCATGTAACCACCTTGTAAATCTATGATAGAAGTAAATCCCATTTCTAACATTCTCTGTGCAGCTTTTTGACTTCTGGCACCACTTCTACAATAAATATAAACCGGTTTTGATTTGTCTAATTTTTGTATTTCTTTTTCAAATACAGCATCATTATTTACATCAATGTTAACCGCTCCGGCTATTGCTCCTTCCGAAAATTCACCAGGTGTTCTTACGTCAACTAATTGCACCTTTTCTTTTGAAATTAGTGTTTTGTATTCTTTCGCCGGAAGTACTTTCACTTTCGGATTTTGCTGCGATTGACAAGCAACTGAAATGAAAACTAGTAGAACATAAATTATTTTTTTCATCACATTTTTAAATTATAAAGTACTTGGACAAACATAAGCTGTTCTTTTGATACCGGTATTTTTGATAGCAGCATAACCGCCTTTAACATCAATTACATTGTGATACCCTCTTGCTTTCAAGATAGATGCAGCAATCATACTTCTATAACCTCCGGCACAATGCACATAAAAATCTTTTTCTTTTGGGAATTCGCTTAAATGTTCATTCAAAAAGTCTAAAGGAGTTGACGGAACATCTACAATGTGTTCAGAAGCATATTCACCCGGTTTACGAACGTCAAATACCAATGCATTTTCATTTATTTTTTCTTCTAAATCAGACGCATCAACTGATGTAACCGTGTCATATTCCATTCCGGCTTTTTTCCAAGCATCAAATCCACCTTTTAAATATCCTATTGTATTGTCATATCCAACTCGTGCCAAACGAGTAATGGTTTCCTCTTCTCTACCTTCTAGTGTTACTAGTAAAATAGGCTGTTTGTAATCTAAAATCAATGCACCAACCCATGGAGCAAATTGTCCGTCAATGCCGATAAAAATAGATTTTGGAATATGACCTTTTGCAAAATCATCCTGATGACGCACGTCTAATACTAATGCATCTGTATCATTGGCAACCGTTTCAAAAACATTGGGTTCAAAAGCTTGTGCTTCTTTAATGATGTTTTCAACATTTTCGTAGCCTTCTTTATTCAATTTTACATTCATCGGAAAATAAGCCGGTGGTGGCAATAATCCATCAGTAACTTCTTTAATAAATTCTTCCTTGGTCATGTTGGCTCTTAATGCATAATTGGTTTCTTTTTGTTCACCAATCGTACCAACCGTTTCTTTGCTTAAATTTTTTCCACATGCTGAACCGGCTCCGTGTGCAGGATAAACAATTACATCATCCGCTAATGGCATAATCTTAGTTCGTAAACTATCAAATAGTAAACCGGCTAGTTCTTCTTGTGTCATTGAAGCTGCTTTTTGAGCTAAATCCGGACGACCTACATCACCAAGAAAAAGTGTGTCCCCACTAAAAATAGCGTGATCTTTTCCGTTTTTGTCTTTTAATAAATAGGTTGTACTTTCCATCGTATGACCCGGTGTGTGCAAAACCATAATGGTAATTTCCCCTAATTGGAAAACTTCACCATCTTTAGCAATGTGAGCTTTAAAAGTTGGATTTGCATTTGGACCAAAAATAATTGGAGCACCTGTTTTTTCAGCTAACGTAACATGTCCACTCACAAAATCGGCATGGAAATGCGTTTCAAAAATATATTTTATCTTACCATTGGCTTTTTCAGCTTTATCTAAATAAGGCTGTACTTCACGTAAAGGATCTATAATCGCAATTTCTCCTTGACTTTCAATATAATATGCTCCTTGAGCTAAACAACCGGTATAAATTTGTTCTATTTTCATAATTGTAATTATTTTTGGTAAAATTACATTTCTAACTTAAAGAAGGATGTAACATTAGTTACAAAGATAAAAAATAAAAAAAGCCCAAACGAATCTGTTTAGGCTTTGACAAAATTTTATGATTGCCATTACAATAATGTAGAAGGACAAACAAATTCTGTTGTTGGAATTCCTTCGTTTTTAATAGCATTGAATC
This sequence comes from Flavobacteriales bacterium, assembly GCA_017302935.1. Classification (GTDB taxonomy): domain Bacteria; phylum Bacteroidota; class Bacteroidia; order Flavobacteriales; family Flavobacteriaceae; genus Flavobacterium. Next base: position 12,226 of record JAFLBT010000004.1, read on the forward strand.
CGCCAATAACATCTTTAAAATTGGTAAAACCATTTTGTTTTAAGATGGAAGCCGCAATCATACTTCTGTAACCTCCGGCACAATTTAGAATAAATGGTTTTCCTTTTGGGATTTCTTTTAACCGATTGGCTAATTCATTTAACGGAATATTAATAGCGTCCAAAACATGTTCGGCATTGAATTCACTCTTCTTTCTCACATCGATTAATGGAATATTCATCTCTAATTCATTTTCTAAATGATCTGCGGTAATTCGGTTAACGGTATCGATTAACCTTCCGGCATTTTTCCATGTTTCAAATCCTCCATCAAGGTATCCGATTGCATAATCATATCCTACTCTTGAAAGACGAATAATGCTTTCTTCTTCTTTCCCGGGATAGGTTATCAATACTATTTTTTGTTTGATATCTGGTATCAACTCGCCTACCCACATGGCAAAATTGCTTTCCAAACCAATATTTAAACTGTTTGGAATAAATCCTTTGGCAAAATCTTCCGCTCGACGAGTATCTAAAAGCAAAACATCTGAAGAGGTTGATAGTTTGTCAAATTCATCTAAAGAAAGAGCTTTGTTTCCTCTTTCCATAATCGTATCCAAACTTTCATAGCCTTGAATATTCATCAACACATTTTTAGGAAAATACGCTGGTGGTGTCGTTAATCCGGTGAGCAGTTCATTTACAAATTCATTTTCGGTCATATCCGGTCGCAACGCATAATTTGTTTTCTTTTGGTTGCCAAGTGTATCGGTTGTTTCTTTACTCATCATTTTTCCGCAAGCAGAACCTGCACCATGATTGGGATAAACAATCAAATCATCTGATAAAGGCATAATTTTATTTCGCAACGAATGAAACAACATTCGGGCTAATTTGTCTTCCGTTAAATCGGCAATCACGTGTTGAGCCAAATCCGGACGGCCAACATCTCCAATAAATAAGGTATCGCCTGAAATAATACCGTGTTCTTTACCTTTTTCGTCAATCAACAAATAGGTTGTACTTTCTAAGGTGTGTCCGGGAGTATGTAAAACTTTTACGGTATAATTCCCTACTTTAAATTCTTGATTATCTTCAGCAACTAAAGCTTTAAAGTTAGGTTTTGCGGTGGGTCCGTAAACAATTGTTGCTCCCTCTTTTTGGGCTAAATCCAAATGACCGGAAACAAAATCGGCATGAAAATGCGTTTCAAAAACATATTTGATTTTTGCATGGTCTTTTTTTGCTCTATCAATGTAAGGCTGTACTTCCCGTAAAGGGTCAAAAATAGCCGCTTCGCCATTACTTTCCAAATAATAAGCTGCATGAGCAATGCAACCGGTGTAAATTTGTTCTACTTTCATCTTTTTAAAAATTTTGATAAAAATAGTTGACAATAAAATGGTATAAAATGATATTTATCAGTTCTTTAGGAAATATATTCCCAATAAAATGAGTAAAATTTGAACAATGAAAATGATTAATCCGTAAAACAATCCTTTTTTACCAGATTGGATTAAAGAAGAAAAACTCACCTTTAATCCAATAGCTGTCATGGCAATGGTTAAGAGAATTTTACCGGTTTCAGAGGAAAATTTTAAAACAGAATCAGAAACTGGAAAAATGGAAACCCAAATCGTAATGAGTATAAAACCCCACAAATACCAAGGTAATTGAAAATAACTTTTCCAATTTTTGATTGTATTCTTATCACGAGTTAGAAAATTAAAAAATATTAATCCCGGTGATAATAGGGCTACTCTAGCCAATTTAATGGTTATCGCCTGCTCACCAACTGCATCTGAAACTGCAAATGCAGCTCCCGCAACATTTCCTACAGAATGCAAAGTTCCACCAAGAAGAAGGCTGATTTCTGTGGTTGACAATGAAAACAATCCAATTAAAACAGGTAAAAACAACATGCCAAGTGTACCAAAAAGATTTACCACAGCCAATGCGATTCCGGTTTCTTCTTTATTATTTTTCAAACTTGGAGCTAATGCTGCAATGGCACTTGACCCACAAATAGCGGTTCCAAAACCCACCATCCAACCTACAGTGCTGGGACAATTCATTTTTTTGGAAAGAAAAACACTGAAAATAAGTACCAGAAAAACTACTATACCTACCAACATAAAACTTTCCCAACCAATTTTTCCCATATAGGTATAATTGATTCCAACCGCTAAAAAAAGAATGGAAAATTCTAACACTTTTGAACCCGAAATACTAATTCCCGTTGAAAATTGACTAGGAAGTTTAAAAAAATTCCCAATGATGATTCCAAAAAGTAAGCCAATTAAAATGCTATTTAAAAACGGAAAATACAAGCAAACAATCCATGCTAAAGTGGCAATGAACAGTGTAAACAAAATTCCCGGATAGGCTTCTTTTGAAATCATTTGCAATTATAAAACTAATTCTTTTAGAATAATATAAATTCCCATCAAAAGTACAAACCAACCAAAACCGGTTTTCAGTTTGTTTCCATCGATTTTTTTGGATAGAAAAATGCCAATGAAAATACCTATAATTGAAGCTAAAGTAAAATAAAACAATACATGCCAATCGATTTCCTGAGTTCCTTTCAAATCACCTAAAAAGCCAATCAATGATTTTGCGGCAATGATAAATAAGGATGTGCCCACTGCTAATTTCATAGGCATTTTGGCCAATAAAACCAAGGCAGGAATAATCAAAAATCCACCTCCGGCTCCTACTAAGCCGGTTAAAACACCAACTACTGTTCCTTCCAAAAAAATCATGGGTAAATTGTACTGCATCGGAACACTTTCATCGCTTTTTGCTTTAGATGGTTTAATCATAGAAACTGATGCCATAATCATCACAACAGCAAATAAAAGCATTAAAGCGATGGGTTTTGTAAAACTAAAATCACCGATTGTAAAAAGTACTTCTGGTATAAATGGCACCAGAAAAGCACGTGTTAAATACACCGCACCAATGGAAGGAATACCAAAAATGAGCACCGTTTTAAAATCAACTTTTTTGAGTAAAGCATTTTGAATTCCACCAACTAAAGCGGTTGAACCAACAATAAATAAGGAATAAGCGGTAGCCAAAACCGGTTCAACCGCCATGATGTAAACTAATATCGGAACAGTTAATATAGAACCTCCACTCCCAATTAGTCCTAACGAAACACCTACTAAAACCGCTAATAAATAACCAATAAGTTGCGTGATTTCCATTTTAAATTTTTTGTCAAATGTAAAGGAGTTTAGCGAATAGAAAAGTAACTTTTGATACTCAACTTAATTCAATTCGATAGAAGCACGATGCAGTTTTATTCTTCCTTCTTTTTCTAATGCTTTCAACAATCTGGAAATTACGACTCTTGAAGTATGCAAATCATAAGCAATTTCTTGATGGGTAGTATGAATTTCTTTTGAATGTATAATTTTAGATTTATCTTGTAAATAAGTAATTAATCGTTCGTCCATATTCATAAAAGCCAAGTTATCAATGGCATTCAACATTTCTTTTAAACGATTATTGTAGCTATTAAAAACATAATTTCTCCAGCTTTTATATTTTCCAAGCCATTCTTCCATTTTATACACCGGAATCATGATGACTTTTCCTTTGGTTTCTGCAACGGCTCGAATTTCACTTTTTGTTTCGCCCATGCAACAAGCCATTGTCATAGCACACGTATCGCCTTTTTCAATAAAATACAAAAGCAGTTCACCTTCATCAAAATCTTCTCTCAAAATCTTGATTGCTCCTTCTAACAACAAAGGCATTTTTTTGATGTAATCACCAAAGTCAATTAAGATGTCTCCTTCTTCAAAGTCTCGAAGTAAGGAAACTGCTGCAATCTCTTCAATTAATTTTTCTTCAAAAATAAAGCCGTATGTTTTTTGGAGTAGTTCTTTCATGCGTTTTGCTAGTACTTGTTTACTATGTAAATATAATTTATAAAATGTGAATTCCCGAATATTTCATAAAATTAAAGTTTCAGAAAACCTAACAATGTAACAAAAGTTACAAAAATGAAAGTTAAAACCACTAGATAAACTTGTTTTTTGTAAATTGTCAGAAAAAAAATCATGAAAAAAATCATTTTATTAATTGTGCTAATTACACTTCCCTTGCACGCTCAGCTAAAACCCATTACGTATCAAGATGTTAATCAAAAATTAAATGGTTTTATTATTTCACCGTCAAAAGCATTAGCTAATCAACCCGGAATTTTAATTCTTCCGGCCTGGATGGGTATTGATGATCACGCTAAAGAAGTGGCTCAAAATTTAACTAATTTAGGTTATCATGCCTTTATTGCCGATATTTATGGGGAAGGAAATTATCCTACCAATTCCAAAGAAGCAGGACAACAAGCCGGTTTTTACAAAAATAATGTAGCGGATTACCATCGAAGAATTCAATTGGCTTTGGATCAATTAGTAAAAAATGGAGCTAATAAAGACAACATTGTTGTCATTGGCTATTGTTTTGGAGGAACAGGTGCTATCGAAGTCGCAAGAGCCGGAATGAATGTAAAAGGAGTAGTTTCATTCCATGGTGGTTTAGGCAAAGCTTCAGATAGAATAACAACTGAAATAAAAACTAAGGTTTTAGTGTTACATGGTGCCGATGATCCATTTGTACCTGAAAAAGAAGTGTTGGCTTTTCAACAAGAAATGAAAAAATCCAAAGCCGATTGGCAAATGATTTATTATTCAGGAGCAGTACATTCCTTCACCAATAAAAAAGCCGGAAATGATAATTCACGAGGTGCTGCATATAATGAAAGTGCCGACAAACGTTCTTTTGAACATTTTTTATCTTTTTTGAAAGAGGTTTTGTAAGTTAACTTTGTTACTTTTGTCCATCTATTAATAAATCAAAAAATGAAAAAATACCTTTTAAGTGCATCTTTAATCGCACTATTATTGGTTGGATGTTCTTCTAACAAAAATTCATCAAAAGAAGTTACTCCGGAAAAATATCTTTCCGAAATCAAAGCTGAAAATTTAAGTAAACACCTCTATATTGTTGCCTCTGATCAAATGGAAGGAAGAAATACAGGTGAACCGGGACAAAAGAAGGCAGGTGAATATCTGATTCAACAATATAAAGCAATGGGAATTTCCTACCCAAAAGGAGCCAAATCGTTTTATCAACCCATTCCATCTGCGTATTTTAAAACACAATTTAGTCCTAAATTGGGTGATTCAGAAAATATTTGGGCTTTTATTGAAGGTACTGATAAAAAAGATGAAATTCTGGTTATTTCAGCTCATTATGACCACGTTGGAATGAAAAATGGTGAAGTATATAACGGTGCTGATGATGATGGTTCTGGAACGGTTGCTTTATTAGAAATTGCGGCTGCTTTTCAAAAAGCAAAAAAAGCCGGTAATGGCCCTCGACGTTCTATTTTGTTTTTACACGTAACCGGAGAAGAACATGGTTTACATGGTTCTCGTTTTTATGCAGAAAATCCTTTGTTCCCCATTGCAAATACAATAACCAACATCAATATTGATATGATTGGAAGAAGAGGTTATGAAAAGGAAAACAATGATAATTATGTATATGTGATAGGTTCTGATCGATTAAGCAGTGATTTACATCGAATTTCCGAAGAAGCCAATACCAAATATATTGGAATGGAATTGGATTATAAATACAATGATTTGAATGATCCAAATCGATTTTACTACCGTTCTGACCATTACAACTTTGCCAAAAAAGGAATACCGGCAATTTTTTATTTTAACGGCGTTCATGATGATTATCACAAACCAACCGATACTCCCGATAAAATTGATTATCCTTTGTTAACCAAACGAACGAAATTAGCTTTTGCTGTGGCTTGGGAATTAGCAAATGTAAATGATCGTCCAAAGGTTGATAAAGACGGAAAATAAATCCATAAAAATAAATCAAACGCAATTTTAAATCAATTGCGTTTTTTTTTGTATTTTTAGTGAAGAATCCCTCAAAATGGACAGTAGTACTCTTATACTTTTTTTACTTCTCACTTTATTAGCCGAAATAATAGGTACAATTGGTGGTTTTGGTTCTTCTGTATTTTTCGTGCCTTTTGCTACCTTATTTTTCGATTTTCATACCGTTTTAGGAATTACTGCTGTATTTCATTTATCCAGTAACGTATCTAAAATCTATTTGTTTCGTAAAGGTTTGGATAAAAAACTGATTCTACAAATGGGCATTCCATCGGTCATTTTTGTAATTATTGGTGGATATTTAAGTTCTTTTTTTAATAGTCAATTATTAGAAATCTCGCTTGGTTTTTTTCTTATTTCGCTAAGTTTACTTTTTTTGGTAAAAGACAAACTCATCATTCCACCAAGAAGAAAGGAAACTGTTCTAGGTGGTGCAATTTCAGGATTTTCAGCCGGATTAATTGGAACAGGTGGAGCCATTAGAGGAATAACAATGGCTGCTTTTAATTTAGAAAAAAGCGTCTTTGTTGCCACCTCTGCATCAATTGATATGATGATTGATGTATCAAGAACTTTTGTTTATTATGACAACGGATACATTACAAAAGACATTTTGATGTACATCCCCTATTTATTCATCATTGGTTTTATTGGGAGTTGGTTGGGACAAAAATTGTTGGAAAAAATTCCACAAGAACGATTTAAAAAAATTGCACTTATTCTAATTTTCTTGATAGGGATATTTTCACTTTATCAAAGCTTAAAATAAAAAGCCCTGATCATTCAGAGCTTTTCATTTCAAATGTATAATGTAAAGATTATTCTAATTCTTCTTTTACAGTAGCATCCGGAGCATTTTTAGCAACAGAAGCAATTCCGTTATCTCTTGCAGCAACCGATTCATACATTTCACTGTTTCCAATAATTTGTCCGTTTGTGGCCTTTAAATTAAAATAAGGCTTCCCATTTTTTGCTTCTAAACGATCAAAACGTGCGTCAACTTGTGCGTTTTTACGAACTGATTCAATTCCGTTTTCACAAGCAGCTTTGGTAGTGTAGCCTTCACTTGACAAAATAACTTGACCGTTTCCGGCTTTTAAGACAAATTGAAATTCTCCGTTTTTTCTTTTGCTTATTACAAATGATCCCATAATAATATTGATTAAAATTGAATTATAAATTTACAAAAAAAGTTTTGAAAAAATATTTTTTGGTAATTTAATTTTTAGTAAAAACAAAAAAAGCCTCGAGTTTCCTCGAAGCTTTGCATTTCTGGGTGAAAGACGGGTCTCGAACCCGCGACCTTCGGAACCACAATCCGACGCTCTAACCAACTGAGCTACAATCACCATTTGATTTTGCGAGTGCAAATATAGTGTAAACCTTTGATTTTGCAAAGATTTTTAAAATAATTTAAATTAAATCTTCTAAGCTATTGACAGCCAAATATCTTTCAACCGTAAACCCTTCTGCAAAGTCAGTTCCGATAAGCCTTCCTAAGTCTTGCGAACGGTATTTTATGCTTTCTAAAAAGTTTTTGGTCGCAATGGGTGTAACAGTATCCTTAGTATTTGGATTATAAAACTGTGAATCATAGGCCATAATGGCTTCCACTTTTATATCCATAAATCCGGTAATATCTACCACAAAATCAGGTTTCAAATCTTTCCATTGTATGTAATGATAAACAACATTTGGTCGCCAAGCTTCTTGCTTTTCACCATCCAACACGGTTTCAATTCGTTTTAAACCGGATAGAAAACACGCATCGGAAACTAATTTTGCTCCTTTTCCATGATCGATATGACGGTCGTCGACTGCATTGCAAATCACTATTTTCGGCCGGTATTTTCGAATCATTCTAATCACTTGCATTTGGTGTTCTTCATCATTTTTGAAAAAGCCATCTCGCATTTTTAGGTTTTCACGAAACGAAATGCCTAAAATTTCAGAAGCTTTTGCACTTTCTTTATAGCGAATTTCAACAGAACCCCGTGTGCCTAATTCGCCTTCTGTTAAATCGATGATGCCGACTTTTCTTCCTAACGAAATTTCTTTGGCAATTGTTCCGGCACAACCTAATTCTACATCGTCAGGATGAGCACCAAATGCTAAAATATCTACTTGATTATTCATTTATAAAATACTTTTCATGATTTGTGATTTATGTTCGGTTTCCAAAAATTCTTTTTCCGGTTTGCTTTCACCGGTGATTCCGCAACCGACATAAATGTTTATTTTATTTTCTTCCACTTCTAAACATCGTAAATTTACAAAAAGATTGCAAGAAGCTTCCTCCGGATTCCATAAACCTAAATATCCGGCATAAAATTTTCGATTATAATTTTCATTTTCAGCAATAAACTCAACCGCTTTTTCTTTTGGAAATCCACAAACGGCTGGCGTTGGATGTAATTTTTGAAGAATATTTTTGGTGTTTTCTATCGAAAAAACTTCACCGGAAATAATTGTTTTTAAGTGAACTAACGAACCGGCTTCTACCGTAAATGGTTCTGTTACTTTTATGGAAAGCGTTTCTTTATGAATGGCATCCAAAATATAATCCGTCACAATTTGTTGTTCCTGAATTTCTTTTGACGACCATTTTTCAAAATTATTTTTTTGATGCGTACCGGCTAATGATACGGTTTCAAAATGATTATTTTCCACTTTAATCAATTGTTCAGGTGTGGCTCCCATCCAACAACCAATTTTCGGATGAAAAAACAAATATCGAAAAGCGGTTGGATAACGATTGGCTAAACGCAAAAAGGTTTCAATCAAATCGACCTTCTTTTCTATTTCAATTTTTCTGGAGAGAACAACTTTTTCAAAATCTCCTTTTTGAATGGATGTGATTGCTTTTTGAACGATTTCTTCAAAATGATTTTTTTCTTCTTGAACTTCATCTACTGAAAAAATTTCAGAATGAACTATTTCAGATTTTAATTCTTCTTCTTTATATTCAGAAAATTCAAAAGGAATACAATAGTTCTGCGAAGCATCAAACGAAGTAAAAACAAATCCTTTTTGATTTGTAAAATCATATTTCAATGCATCAAGTTGAAACAATCCACAAAGTTTAGTTTGATTTGGAAGAACATACAAAACAAAAGGTAAATTTTGTTCCAACTGCATTTTAACTTTAGACAAAATTGCCATCGTTAAGAAGTCTTTTTAGGTAAAACAATGTTTGACAATTTGCAAAGACAGATTAGTTTTCCTTCTTCATCTTCAATTTTAATTTCCCACAAATGAATGCTTTTTCCTTGGTGAATGATTTTAGCGGTAGCATAAACAGTTCCTTCTCGTTTACTTCGTAAATGGTTGGCTGAAATTTCAATTCCACGAACTTCTTGTTTTTCAGCATTGACAAACAACATCGAAGCAGCACTTCCCACGCTTTCTGCCAAAGCTACCGAAGCTCCCCCATGCAATAATCCCATCGGTTGATGAATGCGTGAATTTACCGGCATTTTGGCTTTTAAAAAATCTTCTCCCACATCAATAAACTCAATTTCAAGGGTTTCCATTAAAGTGTTTTTACAAAAATCGTTGCAATTTTGAAGTATTTTGGCTTTATCTAGAGTCATTATTGATTTTTTTGGTAAAAATAAAGATTTTTCGGAGGTGCATAAACTAAAATTCTCTTAATTTCGTTATCCATTTAGTTTTTGCAAATTCAATTTAATGGTTAATTTTACCAAAAATCAGGCTCATGCGTAATTTACTTTTTTTATTTTTCATTATTTCAGCTATATCCTTAACTTCTTGTCGCAATGATTTTGAATTTGAACCCAGTCAAGGCGGACTAGAATTTTCAAAAGATACCGTTTATTTAGATACCGTTTTTACAAACATTGGCTCGAGTACCTACACCTTAAAAGTATATAATCGTTCTAATAAAAATATCAGCATTCCTTCTATTCGATTGGGTAAAGGATTGGATTCTAAATACCGCATGACCGTTGATGGAATAGTTGGGAACAACCGTATTTTTGAAAATGTAGAGATGCTCGCAAAAGACAGTATGTACATTTTTATTGAAGTCACCGCAGATGTTGCTGCAGCCAATCCGACGGATTTTTTATATACCGATCAAATTCTTTTTGGAAATGGATCTACTGAACAAAAAGTGGAATTGGTTACGTTAATTCAAGACGCCTATTTTCTTTATCCACAACGTTTTGACGATGGTACGTATGAAAATATTAATATCGGTGATAGTCCGGTTAGAGGATTTCTTCTAGATGAAAATGACCCAATCAATGGAAATGAATACATTTGGAACAATACAAAACCGTATGTAATATATGGTTATGCTGCTGTACCGGCCAATAAAACACTTGTAGTAGAAGCAGGTGCACGCATTCATTTTCATGCTGAATCAGTTTTGATTATTGGTGACCAAGGAAGTATAAAAGTCAATGGAGAAATTTCAAATAACACGCAAAATCCTTTAGAGAGACATGTCATATTTCAAGGCGATCGATTGGAACCCCTTTATGAAGATGTGCCTGGTCAATGGGGAGCAATTTGGTTGACACAAGGAAGTAAAAACAATGAATTTACAAACTGTTTCATCAAAAATGGTATAGTTGGATTATTGATTGATGGAAATACCGGTTTATCTAACCCCGAAGCAGATGTAAAGCTCAAAAATGTTCAAATTTATGATCATTCTAATTATGGAATTTTAGCCAGAAATGCATATATAAAAGGTGAAAATGTTGTTATTAATAGTGCGGGACAAATTGCTTTAGCTTGTTCGTATGGTGGAAAATACAATTTCAATCATTCTACATTTAATAACAATTGGGCTAGTTCCAAACAAGTTTCCGTTTTTTTAAATAATTTTATAGAAGGAGCTGATCCAGAAATACTTCCGATGGAAGAAGCTACTTTTACGAATTGTATTATTTATGGTTCCAATCAATTGCAAATGTTAATCAATAAAAAGGACCATCCAACTTTCAATTATAAATTTAATCATTGTTTAATAAAGTTCAATAATATTAATAATGTTTATAGCGATAATCCACTTTATCAATTCGCAACAGATACTACTCATTATTTAAACTGTATCATTGCAACCAATAATTCAGTTGCCAATCCACGATTTTTAAATATTGTTAAAAATAAATTGAATATTGGTGATGACTCGGCTGCAAAAGGCCAAGCTAATGCATTATTTTCAACCTTTCCTGATATTTTGAATAATCCTCGAAATCCTCCTCTAGATATGGGAGCCTATAATTCTACGGTTTTTGAAGAAGATTAAAGTTATTTTCATAATTTTACATGACAAACCTAACAAAACAGTAAAATTATGAAACTAAAATTTTTATCCCTAATTGCGGTTATTTCGCTTGTTTCTTGTGGAAAAAAAGAAGAAACTAAATCCGATAATTCAACAGTAAAAGACACAACAAAAGTTGAAGAAACAAATGTAACTATTCCTGATTCAACCACAATTAGTAATGCGTGGAATGACTACATGACACCTGGCGAACCTCACAAAATGTTGGCTATGGAATCCGGTATCTGGCATGAGGAAATGACCATGTGGATGGAACCTAGTGCAGAACCAATGAAAAACACCATGACTGCAGAATCAAAAATGATTTATGGAGATCGTTATCAGGAAACAATTCACAAAGGTGACTTTATGGGAATGCCATTTGAAGGAAAAAGCATATTGGCTTATAACAATGCTTCACAAGAATATACATCTACTTGGATTGATAATATGAGTACAGGAATTATGATTATGTCTGGAAAATATGACGAAGCTACTAAAACCATAAATTTCTCAGGAACTACAGTAGATCCGGTTACTAAAAAGGAAAAAACGGTTCGGGAAATCTACACAATTGTAGATGAAAACACCCGAAAAATGGAAATGTTTGATGTGGATTACAGCGGAAAAGAATACAAAAGCATGGAAATCATAATGACCCGAAAAAAATAAATTCACTTTTAATTCTTTAAAAAGACTGTTTTTAAAAAACAGTCTTTTTTTGTTTACAACTTCGTGAATAACTATACTTTGAAACTACCTTTTTTCAACGTAAATTTGCACCAACAACAACACAAATATTTTTTATATGATTCATTTCTTCGGAAACGAAAGTTCAACTGTTTTTGCCGTTCAATCGCAAAACGAACTTTCGGCTCAGGACATTTCAAAATTAAACTGGCTTTTTGGCAATACAAATAAAATAGAAAAATCCGTTGTTACGGATTTTTTTGTTGGACCTCGTGCCGCTATGATCACCCCTTGGAGCACCAATGCTGTGGAAATTACGCAAAATATGGGAATTCATGGTATCATTCGCATAGAAGAATTTCATAAAGTTGAAAGCAATCACTCCGATTTTGATCCGATGTTATTTCAAAAATATACGGAATTACATCAAGACATTTTCACCATCAACATTCAACCCGAAGCCATCAAAGAAATTGAAGATATCGCAGCTTACAATAAACAAGAAGGATTGGCATTAAGCGAAGAAGAAGTCAATTATTTAAACACGTTAGCAATAAAACTCAAACGCAATTTAACGGATTCTGAAGTTTTTGGTTTCTCACAAGTGAATTCAGAACATTGCCGTCACAAAATTTTCAATGGAACTTTTGTGATTGATGGTGAGGAAAAACCTTCTTCTCTTTTCAAATTAATCAAAAAAACATCTGCCGAAAATCCGAACGATATTGTTTCGGCATACAAAGATAATGTCGCCTTTATCAAAGGTCCAAAAGTGGAACAATTTGCTCCCAAAAGTGCCGATAAACCTGATTTTTATCAAACCAAAGAATTTGATTCGGTTATTTCCTTAAAAGCTGAAACGCATAATTTTCCAACAACAGTAGAACCTTTCAACGGTGCAGCAACCGGTTCGGGTGGAGAAATCAGAGACCGACTTGCCGGTGGACAAGGTTCACTTCCGTTAGCCGGAACTGCGGTTTACATGACTTCTTATTCTCGTTTGGAAGAAACTCGTCCGTGGGAAAATGCCATGGAAGAACGTAAATGGCTGTATCAAACCCCAATGGATATTTTAATCAAAGCGTCAAACGGTGCTTCAGATTTTGGTAATAAATTCGGACAACCGTTAATCACAGGTTCAGTTTTAACTTTTGAACACGAAGAAGATGCCCGAAAATTAGGCTTCGATAAAGTAATCATGTTGGCAGGTGGAATTGGCTACGGAAAAGCCAATCAAGCCCAAAAACACGAACCAAAAACCGGAGATCAAATTGTGATTTTAGGTGGTGAAAATTACCGAATCGGAATGGGTGGAGCTGCCGTTTCATCAGCCGATACTGGTGCTTTTGGATCTGGAATCGAATTAAATGCTATCCAACGTTCTAATCCTGAAATGCAAAAAAGAGCCGCCAATGCCATTCGTGGTTTGGTGGAAAGTGATGAAAATCCGATTGTTTCCATTCACGATCACGGTGCGGGCGGACACTTAAACTGTTTATCTGAATTAGTAGAAGCTACCGGTGGATTAATCGATTTGGATAAATTGCCTGTGGGCGACCCTACTCTATCTGCCAAAGAAATTATTGGCAACGAAAGTCAGGAACGAATGGGATTGGTTATCGGTCAAAAAAACATTGAAACCTTGCAACGCATTGCCGAAAGAGAACGTTCTCCTATGTATCAGGTGGGAAAAGTTACTGGCGATCATCGTTTTACATTCGAATCAAAAACTACCGGAGCCAAACCTATGGATTTTGAATTGGCCGATATGTTCGGAAGTTCTCCTAAAATGATTATGAAAGATGTTTCGGTAGAACGGAATTTTAGCGAAATCAATTATAAAGAAGCCGATTTTGAAACGTATTTAGAACAAGTTTTGCAGTTAGAAGCTGTAGCTTGTAAAGATTGGTTAACCAACAAAGTCGATCGTTGTGTAGGCGGAAAAGTAGCCAAACAACAATGTGCCGGACCTATTCAATTGCCGTTGAATAATGTAGGTGTAATGGCGTTGGATTATAAAGGGAAAGAAGGTATTGCAACTTCAATCGGTCATTCACCTGTTTCTGCCTTAATCGACCCAACAGCCGGAAGTCGAAATGCGATTGGTGAAGCCTTATCCAATATTGTTTTTGCTCCGCTCAAAGAGGGTTTAAAAAGTGTTTCACTTTCTGCCAATTGGATGTGGGCTTGTAAAAATGAAGGCGAAGATGCTCGCTTGTATGAAGCCGTTGAAGCCTGTTCTGAATTTGCAATCGAATTAGGAATCAACATTCCAACCGGAAAAGATTCTCTTTCCATGAAGCAAAAATATGCGGATACTGAGGTCATTGCTCCGGGAACCGTAATTATTTCTGCTGCCGGAAATTGTAATGAAATTACAAAAGTGGTTGAACCCGTTTTTCAAAAAAATGCAGGTTCTATTTACTATATCAATTTGTCGCAAGATGAATTCAAATTGGGTGGTTCATCCTTTTCACAAATTAGAAATTCGATTGGAAAAGAAACACCAACCATCAAAAACGCAGCTTTTTTCAAAAAAGCATTCAATGTGATTCAGGAATTAATCAAAAACGATGAAATTGCTGCTGGGCACGATATTGGAAGCGGTGGATTGATTACTACGTTATTAGAAATGTGTTTTGCGGATAATCACTTGGGTGCGAAACTCGATTTTTCATCATTTGAAGAAAAAGATTTGCTGAAAATTTTATTTGCTGAAAATATCGGAATTGTGCTTCAAGCAAATGATGACAGCGTTTTTGAATCATTCTTGAAGGAAGAAAATATCACTTTCTACAAATTAGGAAAAGTAACCGATTCGAATAGTTTAGCGATAGGAAATTATTCGTTAGACATTGAAAAATACAGAGATAGTTGGTTTAAAACGTCTTATTTATTAGATCAAAAACAAACCAAAAACGGTAAAGCGGCAACTCGCTTTATAAATTATAAAAATCAACCGTTAAAGTATCAATTTCCATCTCATTTTAATGGTAAAAAACCGGAGATTGATGCATCAAAACCAAGACCAAAAGCAGCCATAATTCGTGAAAAAGGTAGTAATTCTGAACGCGAAATGGCCAACGCTATGTATCTGGCCGGATTTGATGTAAAAGATGTACACATGACCGATTTAATTTCGGGTCGCGAAAACTTGGAAGACATTCAGTTTATTGGAGCTGTGGGTGGGTTTTCCAATTCAGATGTATTGGGTTCTGCCAAAGGTTGGGCAGGAGCCTTTTTATACAACGAAAAAGCAAAAACAGCATTGGATAATTTCTTCAAACGAGAAGATACTTTATCCGTAGGAATTTGCAATGGTTGTCAGTTGTTTATGGAATTAGAAGTCATCAATCCGGAACATGAAATTCACGGAAAAATGCACCACAACGACAGTCATAAACACGAAAGCGGATTTACTTCTGTCAAAATCCAAGAAAATAATTCGGTGATGCTTTCCACATTGGCAGGTTCAACTTTAGGCGTTTGGATTTCGCATGGCGAAGGAAAATTCAAGTTGCCGTATGAAGAAAGTCAATATCATATCGTAGCCAAATATGGTTATGAAAATTATCCTGCCAATCCGAATGGTTCCGATTTCAACACAGCCATGATGTGTGATAAAACGGGTCGTCATTTGGTAATGATGCCTCACATTGAGCGTTCCACTTTCCCCTGGAATTGGGCACATTATCCAAAAGACAGAAATGATGAAGTTTCGCCATGGTTGGAAGCTTTTGTAAATGCTAGAAAATGGATTATGAATATTAAGTAATTATTAAGTTTTTGTAAATTTATTATACTTAAAATTTCATATTTTTGGTTTTTTAACATTTTTATGAAATTAATTACTTTTCTAAAACCAATTTTGGTTTTTATCTGCTTAGGTTTAATTATTTTAAATCTTAGCAGATTTTTTTTGTTTATCACTCATTTGGAACGTGTTACTGATGTAGAATCCTACGGACAATTATTTTTAATCGGATTGCGATTTGATATTATTCTGTTGAGTTATCTTTCAATTGTACCTTTTTTATTATTGATGATTACTTCAAAAAAATGGTTTCAAGGTGTGGTTAAACTACTATCGTATTACTTTTTAGTTTTTTTACTTTTACTTTTATTTATCGAATTAGCTACACCAGATTTTGTAAAACAATATGACACCCGACCCAACCGAATCTTTCTTGATTACTTAATTTATCCCAAAGAAGTAATGGGAACATTGGTAAATGGCTACCGAACTTCAATAATTATTACTTTTATTACTCTTGGAATTGCCATTTTTTTGGGACTTAAGTTCAGAAAAAAATTATTTTACACAACCGCTCAAAATTACAAAGAGCGATTAATTGTATTTCCAGTTATCGCATTTTTATTGGTTTTTGGAGCTCGTTCAAGTTTAACGTCCAAACGACCAATCAATGCAAGTAATGCTGTGTTTTCTACCGATCAAATGGTCAATTCATTGGCATTAAATTCATTATACACTATTGGTTTTGCGGCTTATTCAATTAAGGATGAAGAAAACATCATAAAAATGTATGGTAAAATGTCTATTGATGAAGCGGTAAGTCGTGTTCAAAAATATACTGATTTTAATCCAAAAAAAATAAAAAGTAATGATTATGATTTTTTTCATCCAACATCAGTTATTAGTGACAACAATCAAAAATACAACGTTGTAATCTTTTTGCAAGAAAGTTTAGGAGCTGAGTATGTTGGTGCTCTAGGAGGGTTACCGCTAACACCTGAATTGGATAAATTAACTCATGAAGGACTTCTTTTTACCAATTTATATTGTACTGGCACTCGAAGTGTGAGAGGAATTGAAGCGGTTGTAAGTGGCTTCATGCCCACTCCATCAGAAAGTGTAGTTAAATTAAGTAATGCTCAAAATGACTTTTTCACACTTGCATCAATCTTTAAAAGAGAAGGATTTGATACCAGTTTTATTTATGGCGGAATGGCTAATTTTGACAATATGGCTTCCTTTTTTAGCGGAAATGGATTTGAAAATATCATCGATGAAACCGATTTTGATGCAGATGGCAAAAAATATGCATTCAAAGGGACTTGGGGTTATTCAGATGAAGATTTGGTTACTAAAGCCAATGATTATTTCAAAACGTTAGGCGATAAACCATTTTTCTCTCTACTTTTTTCAACATCCAATCACGATCCTTTTGAATTTCCTGATAATCGGATTGAATTGTATGATAAAAAGAAAAATACAGTAAACAATGCAATAAAGTATGCCGACTTTAGTATTGGAAAATTTTTAGCATTAGCAAAAAAAGAAGCATATTTCAAGAATACTATTTTCGTTATTATTTCTGACCATAATACGCGTACCTACGGAAATAATTTAGTCCCAATAAAAAAATTCAGAATTCCAGCTTTACTTATTGGACCAAATATTCCGAAAGGTCAACGATATAAAGAACAAGCTAGTCAAATTGATATTCCAACTACTATTTTAGGCTACTGTGGGATGAAAAATGAAACGCCAATGTTAGGAAGAAATTTAACTCAAGATAAAGTATTAAAACCACGAAGTTTGATGCAATTTCATGATAATTTTGGCTTTAGAGTAGAAAATGATTTGGTAATCTTGATGCCAAAAGCAGAACCCAAACAATTTAAAGTAGAAAAAGATAGTCTATTACTGCCCAATAAACTTAATAAAGAGCTAGCCAATGATGCTCTAGCACACTTGATTATAGCTGATTTTCTCTATAAATCAAAAAAGTATAGCACAAGTAAAAAATAAATTCGAATATGAATCAATAAAAATCAAGGAGTTGACAATTTTTAACTCCTTTTTTTATTAAAATGGTTTGAAAATCATTGTTTTTTCTCTAATTTGCATAAAATTCTATAAAAAGATGATTTCAATAACCCGCCTTTTTGATTTTCCCTATTATCAACTGGAAAAAAACAACATTCCAGACTGTTTAGTCACCAAATACAATGGTGAATGGGTAAAAACTTCTACACAAGAATACATCGATAAATCGAATGCAATTTCAAGAGCTTTTATTCGGTTAGGAGTTCAAAAAAATGATAAAATAGCTTTAATATCTTCAACTAATCGAACGGAATGGAATATTTTTGACATTGGTTCGTTGCAAGTAGGAGCTCAAACGGTACCTATTTATCCAACTATCGCTTCAGAAGATTACGAATATATTTTAAATCATTCTGAATCGAGTTATTGCATCGTTTCAGATCAAGTTGTTTATGATAAATTAATTGCAATAAAAAATAATGTCCCAACATTAAAAGATATTTTTTCTTTTGATGAAATTTCAGGTTGTAAAAACTGGAAGGAATTATTAGCATTAGGCTCAGATACTTCTAATCAAGATGTGGTGGAAGACCGTAAAAACAATGTAAAACCAGAAGAATTAGCGACTATCATTTACACATCCGGAACTACAGGAAGGCCCAAAGGTGTTATGCTTTCTCATCACAATATTGTTTCCAATGTTTTAGATAGTGCTCCTAGAATTCCTTTTAAAGAAGGCACGAGTACTGCTTTGAGTTTTTTACCAATTTGTCATATTTTTGAGAGGGTAATTTTATACATCTATCAATACTATTCGGTATCCGTATATTTTGCTGAAAGTATAGAAAAATTGACCGACAACCTCAAAGAAGTTCATCCAAATGTAATGACTGTAGTTCCACGTTTGTTGGAAAAAGTATATGACAAAATTTATGGAAAAGGTGCAGAATTGACCGGTATCAAAAAAATGCTTTTTTTCTGGGCGATTAATCTTGGATTACGTTATAAACCTTATGGTGAAAACGGTTGGTGGTATGAAAAACAACTAGGTATTGCAAGAAAATTAATTTTCAGTAAATGGAAAGAAGCTCTAGGTGGAAAATTAGATGTTATGGTTTCAGGAAGTGCAGCTCTTCAACCTCGCTTAGCTAGAGTATTTGCTGCTGCAGGAATTCCAGTGATGGAAGGTTATGGTTTGACCGAAACATCTCCGGTTATATCTGTAAACGATATGCGAAACGGACTATTTAGAATTGGTACCGTTGGAAAATTAATAAAAGGAGTAGAAGTAAAAATTGCGGAAGACGGAGAAATTCTTTGTAAAGGACCAAATGTGATGATGGGTTATTACAAAGACCAAAATTTAACAAACGAAGTCATTAAAGACGGTTATTTTCATACGGGAGATATTGGCGAATTTGATAAGGATGGTTTTTTGAAAATTACCGATCGTAAAAAAGAGATGTTTAAAACCTCCGGTGGCAAATATATTGCCCCTCAATTGATTGAAAATCGTTTAAAACAATCTTTCTTTATAGAACAGGCAATGGTAATTGGTGATGGTGAAAAAATGCCCGCAGCTTTTATTCAACCTAATTTTGATTTTGTAAGAGAATGGGCAAAAAGACACCATGTTGATTTAACAGAATCAAATGATGAACTTGTTAAAAATCCTAAAGTGATTGAACGATTTCAAGAAGAAGTGAATGAAGCCAATGAAAAATTTGGAAATTGGGAAAAAATCAAACGATTTGAGTTAACTCCTGATGTTTGGTCAATTGATGGAGGTCACCTCACACCTACCATGAAACTGAAACGG
Source organism: Flavobacteriales bacterium (assembly GCA_017302935.1). GTDB lineage: Bacteria > Bacteroidota > Bacteroidia > Flavobacteriales > Flavobacteriaceae > Flavobacterium. The sequence goes on from JAFLBT010000004.1 coordinate 31,742, forward strand.
AAAATTGTAAAAGAAAAATACCAACATCTTTACGAAAAAATTTATAGAGAGTAATTTTTCTATTCTTCTTCCTGTTGTTGATGGGTTTTAGAATAGTTTCGCCATTTCTCTATGCATTCCATTAAATCAGTCGGAATTTGTGAATCAAAACGCATAAATTCCTTTGTAGTAGGATGCTCAAAACCAAGTGTTTTGGCATGTAATGCTTGACGCGGAAGAATTTTAAAACAATTTTCTACAAATTGTTTATATTTTGTAAATGTTGTTCCTTTCAAAATTTGATCTCCACCATATCGTTGGTCATTAAATAAAGGATGACCGATATGTTTCATATGGGCACGAATTTGGTGTGTTCTTCCGGTTTCTAATTTACAGGAAATCAAGGTTACATAACCAAATCGTTCTAGTACTTTATAATGGGTAACAGCTGGTTTTCCATACGCTTCGTCTTGAAAAACTGCCATTTGCATGCGGTCTTTCAAATGTCTTCCTATAAAACCTCTAATAGTACCTTCTTCTTCTAAAGGATTTCCCCATACTAAAGCAATGTATTCTCTTTCTGAAGTTTTATCTGCAAATTGTTTGGCCAAATACGCCATAGCATGATCTGTTTTAGCGATAACCAATAAACCAGAAGTGTTTTTATCAATACGATGCACCAAACCCGGTCGTTCGGAACTATTCATTGGTAAATTCTCAAAATGAAAAGCCAATGCATTTACTAGTGTTCCGCTATAATTGCCGTGACCGGGATGTACAACCATTCCGGCTTCTTTATTTATAACCAACAATTGATCATCTTCATAAATAATATTCAAAGGAATATCTTCCGGTTCCAATAAATATTCATACGGCGGATGTGCCATCAAATAACGAATGACATCAAAGGGTTTTACCTTGTAATTTGATTTTACCGCAACTTCATTAACCAAAATATTTCCTTCTGTTGCGGCTTGTTGAATTTTATTTCGAGTCGTATTTTCAACTACTTGCATCAAATATTTATCAATGCGAACCAATGATTGACCTTTCGGTACTTCAAACCGATGGTGTTCAAATAATTCATCCTCTGATTCTAATTCTTCGTTGGAAAATTTATTCATCGGTAAGTGGTAATTCTTGTTGTTGTAACAAACTGTCTATTTCAGTCTCATCAAAAGCTACTTTTCCGTCACCCAATACTAAATCAATTTTAGAAGTTTTCATGATTTTTGTTCCTGGTTTCACTTTTTGACCATTATATCGCATTTCTAATACCATATCTTTACCCAAATAGGGTTTATACGTTATGCTGCCTACTTCTAAACCAATTGATTTTAAGGTTGGTTCCGCTTGACGGTAGGTTTTTTCAATTAAATCTGGTAGCATAACAAATGCATAACCATCAGCGTTAATTTTGATATAAACTTTTCTATTTGCTTTTACTTTGGCTCCAGCTTTTGGTTCTTGTTCAACAACGGAAAATTTTGGAAAATCTTTGTTATAATCTAATGTATCCAATAAAACATATTCTAAATCGAGGTCATCTAATTTATCTTCTACTTGTTCAATTGTCAATTTTCCTAAATTAGGTACTGTAATTTCTTCACCATGATTAGTAAAATAAGAAAGCATATTAAAGAACAGAAATGCAATGACCAAAACAATAGAAATTGCCGCAATCATTTGTTTGAAGAAAATTTTACTCGTTAGATAAGCTCTTAGACTCATGTTTATTTTATTTGTTGCAAAGATATAAAATTATAAACCGTTTTTTGTTTCAATAAATAATGATAATTTTGTTTATCATAAACCTAACCTTTCAAACGCAATCAAATGAAAAATGTTGCCATCATCATGGGTGGATATTCCAGTGAATATCAAATTTCGCTTACCAGCGGCGGCGTTGTCTATTCTTATTTAGATAAAACTAAATACAAAGCTTTTAAAATTCATATTTTCAAAGAAAAATGGGTTTATGTAACCGATTCCGGTTCTGAATATCCCATAAATAAAAATGATTTTTCTGTAGATGTTGATGGGAAGAAATTAACTTTTGATGTAGTTTTTAATGCTATTCACGGTACACCCGGTGAAGACGGCTTAATGCAAGCCTATTTTGAATTATTAGGAATTCCTCAAACGAGTTGCGATTATTACCAATCGGCTTTAACCTTCAATAAAAGAGATTTGCTTTCGGTTTTAAAACCTTATGGAATTAAAACAGCAACTTCCTATTATTTGAATTTAGGCGATGTTATTGATGCCGACTTAATAATTAAAACGGTTGGTTTACCTTGTTTTGTAAAACCCAATAAATCCGGCTCGAGTTTCGGAATTTCGAAAGTGAAAACCATTGAAGAACTGCTTCCGTCCATTGAAAATGCCTATAAAGAAGATAACGAAATCATCATCGAAAGTTTTTTGGATGGTGTTGAAGTTTCGGTTGGAGTGATTAATTACAAAGGAAAAGTAACCGTTCTTCCTATTACAGAAATCGTTTCTGAAAATGATTTTTTTGATTACGAAGCCAAATATTTGGGAAAATCGCAAGAAATTACTCCGGCCCGAATAAGCGATGAATTGAAACAAAAAGTAGAAACAGTTGCCAAAAGAGCTTATGAAGTGTTGAAAATGAAAGGCTTTTCTCGAAGTGAATTCATAATCGTAAATAACGAACCCTATATGCTGGAAATGAATACCATTCCGGGGATGACAACCGAGAGTATTTTGCCACAGCAAGCTAAAGTTGCCGGAATTTCGTTAACGGAATTGTTTGATAATGCCATTGAATTGGCTTTAAAACCAAATTAAGTATGAAAAAAGCTATATTCCCCGGTTCGTTTGACCCAATTACCTTAGGGCATTTTGATATCATTCAACGTGGTATTTCCTTGTTTGATGAAGTCATTGTTGCTATTGGTGTAAATGCTGAAAAAAAATACATGTTTTCGTTGGAAGAACGTAAAAAGTTTATTGAAGAAGCTTTTAAAGATGAACCCAAAGTTCGCGTCATTACCTACGAAGGCTTAACTATCGATTTATGCAAAAAAGAAAAAGCAGAGTTTATTTTGCGTGGTTTACGCAATCCGGCCGATTTTGAATTTGAAAAAGCCATTGCCCATACCAATCGCCGTCTATCAAAAATTGAAACCGTTTTCTTGTTGACAGCCTCAAAAACCTCGTATATAAGCTCAAGCATCGTTCGCGATGTCATCAGAAATGGTGGCGACTTCACGGTTTTAGTTCCCGAATCAGTAAAAATAAAATAACTTTATGTTCCAATCAAAACTGGCTTATTTTCTATTTATTTTACCCTTTTTTGTTTTTGCTCAAAATTCTGATTGGCAAACACCTTATGAAAAAGGAAATAAAAATCAAACCGCAACTTATGAAGAAGCGATGCTTTTTTACAAAAGTTTAGCTGCTCAACACAATACATTAGAAATCAAAGAAATGGGACAAACCGATTCTGGTGAGCCTTTACATCTTTTGCTGTATAATCCGGATCGCAATTTTGATCTTTCAAAAAATCAATCTAAAGCCATTTTATTGATTAATAATAACATTCATCCTGGTGAACCCGATGGTGTGGATGCTTCGATGCTACTTTTTCGGGATTTGGTTTTACAAAAAATTCCAACACCCAAAAATACGATTATTGCGATGATTCCATTTTATAATATAGGTGGAACCTTAAATCGAAATTCCTTTTCAAGAGCCAATCAAAACGGACCGGAAGCCTATGGTTTTAGAGGAAATGCCAGAAATTATGATTTGAATCGTGATTTTGTAAAATCAGATACCAAAAATGCTAGAAGTTTTGCCGAAATTTTTCATCTTGTAAAACCGGATGTGTTTATTGATAATCACGTAAGCAATGGTGCCGATTACCAATATGTGTTTACTTATATTCAGACACAACATCAAAAATTAGGTTCAGATATAGGCCTCTTTTTACAAAATGAAATGACACCGTCCATTAGAAAACAGTTATTGAAAAAGAAAATTGAAAGTATTCCGTATGTAACGGTATATGGTGCGACACCGGATAAAGGGTTTTCACAAATGATGGATTTACCCAGATTTTCAACCGGTTATACCTCTTTATTTCATACAATAGGTTATATGCCGGAAACACACATGCTCAAAAAATATGAAGATCGGGTTAAAGTCACCTATGAATTTATGGTGGAAACGTTAAACTACACCGACAATAATTTTCAAAAAATTAAAACGTTAAAAAAGGATAATGCAAAAACTTTTTCTGTAGGAAAATCTTACCCTATTCTGTGGAAAATTGACAGTACAAAAGTGGAACAAATTGAATTTTTAGGTTTTGAATCCGGATACAAAAAAAGCGAAATATCCGGAAAAGACCGTCTGTACTATGATCAAAAGAAACCCTTTAAAAAGCAAATACCCTATTACACTTCTTATGTTCCCACCAAAAGCGTAACTATTCCATCAGCCTATGTCATTCCAAAATCGTGGTGGAACGTTCTGGATTTGTTAAAACTCAATCAAATTGAAATGACGCAATTGGAAAACGACACTATTATTGAAGTAGAAAAATATAAAATTGCAGATTACAAGACGAGTTCAAATGCTTATGAAGGGCATTATCAACATTCGAATACAACAGTAACTAAATCCATAGAAAAAGTTTCATTCCAAAAAGGAGACTATATCATTTCTACTCAACAATTTGGGGTGAAATATTTGTTGGAAACATTAGAACCTGAAGCTCCGGACTCCTTTTTTAATTGGAACTTTTTTGATGCGGTTTTGCAACAAAAAGAAGGTTATTCTGCGTATGTATTCGAAGATTTGGCTGTTGAGATTTTAAAGAAAAATCCATCTTTAAAGGAAAAATTGGAAAAGAAAAAAGCCGAAGACAAAGCATTTGCTGAAAATGGCTCAGCTCAATTGGACTGGATTTATAAAAATTCGGCTTATTATGAGGCCACTCACCTTACCTACCCGGTTTATAGAATTTTAAATAATTAAATCGTTTCTTTCTCAAATAAAAGTTTAATATTTTCATAGGAATTGGTCAAACACGAAGCAATATTTTCGGGTTTGACCCATTCTACTTTTTCAATGCCTTCTTCCAATTGCCCTGTCATTTTTCCCGAAAAGGACGTTTTCATTTCAAACCAATGGGTAATTTTCAATTTATAGCGACCGTTGCGTTTGAAAATATGATAGGTTTTTGTCAATTTACGCGTGATTTTCAAATTTTTTACTCCGGTTTCTTCTTCTACTTCGCGTAGGGCTGTATCTTCAATTTCTTCGCCTTTTTCAATTCCACCTTTGGGTAAGTCCCATTTTTTATTGCGATAAATGAATAAAACTTCATTTTTATCATTAAAAACCAATCCGCCACCGGCTTTTTCAACCGGAATTTTAGCTTTCAATTTTTTGAGGATTTCTTTTTCATCCGGATGGTATAAAAAAGCTTTGTCCACTTTATTTTTAAAAATTTTGATGATAAGTTCTTTTATATCAACACTATCCAATAAAAAAAGTTGAAAATCAGTTTCTTTTTGTATCTGATTTGTCAAAAAAAGTGGCTTGTCGTTCACAAAAACTTTATACATTTGTACTATGATTTTTAATAAAGATACAGCTAAAAAAACAGCCGAATTGCTTTTACAAATAAACGCAATTAAATTAAATCCTAAAAATCCTTTTACATGGGCTTCGGGATGGAAATCGCCAATTTATTGTGATAATCGGGTAACGCTCTCATTTCCACCGATTCGAAATTATATTCGGGAGGAATTTTCCAAACACATAGAAAAAGAATTTGGAAAACCCGATGTTATTGCCGGTGTTGCCACGGGTGCTATCGGTATTGGAATGTTGGTTGCAGAATACATGGGACTTCCTTTTGTTTACGTTCGTCCGGAACCCAAAAAACACGGTCGTCAAAACCAAGTAGAAGGTTTTTTGCAAAAAGGACAAAATGTGGTAGTTGTGGAAGATTTAATTAGTACCGGAAATAGTAGTTTAATGGCTGTTGAAGCCTTAAAAGAAGCCGGTGCAAATGTAAAAGGCATGGTTGCCATATTTACTTACGGATTTGATGTTTCGACTGAAAACTTCAAAAAAGCTAATGTAACGTTGCATACGTTGTCTAATTATGACAATTTATTAGAATTGGCCGTTGCCAAAAAATACATCACCGAAGAAGAACAACATACTTTGCAAGAATGGCGAGTGAGTCCATCTAGTTGGGGTGTAGAGGTTTGAGAAAAGAAAATAGAAAATAGAGAATAGAAAATAGATTATCCGTTTGCCGACAACAGTCAACAGACAACAGATAACAGTCAACAGACAACCGAGAAAAAATGAATTTAGAAAGCCCAAAAGTTACCGTAGAAAAATCAGCTCAGTATTTATTTGAATCGTTGAGTGATGTTCGCAATTTTGAAAAATTAATGCCGGATACCATCGCCAAATTTGAAGTAACCGGAGAAGATTCTTTTATTTTCGGTTTAAAAGGAATGCCGGAAATCAAATTGAAAATGAAGGAAAAAAATGCTCCAAGTCAAGTCGTTTTGGGAGCCGCTTCAGATAAATTACCTTTTACTTTAACCGGAAATATCCATTCATTATCTGAAAATAATTCGGAGGTGCAATTGGTTTTTGATGGTGAGTTCAACCCTATGATGGCCATGATGATTAAAGGCCCAATCTCAAAATTTATTGAGACGCTTGCGGCCAATATGAACAAATTATAAACTATTCTATTATTTTATTATAGCATCGTAAATTATTTGTTGTATATTTTCTCGAATGTTGTTTTGAGAAAGTAAGTTTTTATCCGCATTCGGATAGGTTCTATTGGATAGAAAAATATATACTAATTCTTTTTCAGGATCAGCCCAAGCCATAGTTCCCGTAAATCCGGTATGGCCAAAACTAGTCATTGATGCACATCCACATGTTGGACCGGACTTACCCAATTGAGGTTTATCAAACCCAATGCCGCGTCGGTTGCCTTCCGGACAATAATAACATGTATTGAACACATCAAAGGTCTCTTCAGAGAAAAATTGTTGCCCACCATAATTACCTTTTTGGAGAAAAAGTTGCATCATTTTAGCCATATCCATTGCATTGGAGAAAATTCCGGCATGTCCACCTACTCCACCTTCCATTGCTGCAGCCATATCATGTACATATCCTTGAATGGTTTGGTATCTAAAATAATTATCTTCTTCTGTGGGCGGAATAACACTCATATCAAATTTTTTCAACGGATTATAAAGTGTGTTATTTGCCCCTATTTTGGCATAGAACCCTTGTTCACTTAATTCATCTAATGATTTACTTGTAGATTTTTCGATAAAATTTTTCAGAATGATAAATGTAAAATCACTGTATTTGTACTCCTTTTTAGGCAACAACTTACTATTTGCAATGGTTTGTAATATCGAATCTTGATAATCTTTTCTCAAATACAAATTTTCAGCTACTTGATAAGGAAATTCTTCGCTATATAGCTTTCTATAATATTTATCCGATGGCCTTTTGTCCGCTGTTAATGTTTGCTTGTAAAAAGGCAACCACGCTTGCAATTGTGCATAATGAGAAAGCAAATCTTTAAAAATAATATTTTCTTTATCAGTTCCTTTAAAAACAGGAAGCATATCTCCTACTTTTGTCTCTAAAGTAACTTTCTTTTTGTCAAATAATTGCATTGTGATTGGTAATGTAGAAACTATTTTAGTTAATGAAGCTACATCATAAATATCTGAATTTTTCACACTTGTTTTATTTGAAAAAGTATGATAACCGAACGCTTTTTGATAAATTACTTTTCCTTTTCTAGCCACGAGAATTTGACCACCGGGAATGATTTTAGCATCGATAGTTTTTTGCATAATCTCGTCAATTTTGGCTAAAATTGTCGGATTCATGTCAACATTTAATGGATGTGTAAAACCCAATCGATTTATTTTTTCTGTTTTCAATCCATGATTCACTTTGAATTCTTCATTGATGCTAACCGGTAAAAAACCTTTTGCTTCAATTGATCCAAAAATTATTTCCGCCGCGACCGTTTGAGCAATTTCATTATTTTGATAGGCTACAATAACCCCATCTAAATCTTCAAAACTTGTAATTGAACTTAATGCATAAGGCTTAACAAAACCTGTAAAAATTACTTTTTTACGTTTTGCTATTTCAGATATCCATTGTAATTCCTTTACAGAAAAATCATGCTTTTTCCATGCACCATCTGCCTTGTGATAACTAATTATCACTTTATTAAAATCCGTCAATTGAAGTAATAATGAATCTAAGTTTTCATTATAAACTTCTTCAACTTCTGCATATTTTGAAAGTGTTTCAAGAAAAATTCCTTTTGAATCATCACCCATTTTAAGATATGCTATCTTTTCTTTTTCTATATTTTTTATGGGTAAAATGCTCAATTTGTTCTTTATAACGGTGATACTATTTTCATACAATTTATATAATAAAGCATTTGTTTCCTCATTGTTGATTGATTTAGAAAGATTCGTTAAATCAATTGATTTTACTTTAGACAAACCTGCTTTGAATTTATAATGCAATATTTTTTTTACTGAATGTGCAAGTCGTTCTTCCGTTATTAAATTTTGTTCGTAAGCTTCTTTAATTTTTTGAATTGCAATCGGAACATTTTCCGGAAATAACAAAATATCATTTCCGGCTTGAAAAGCGGCTAAGTCAATATCTCCTGGACTTTTAAAATTACTCGCTCCTTTCATATTTAAGGCATCGGTAAAAATTAATCCTTTAAAATTCAATTCCTCTTTTAATAAATCGGTCACAATTACATTTGAAATGGAAGAAGGAAATCCTTTACGTGTTTCAAATGCAGGTACTTCAAGATGAGCAACCATTACACTGGCTAACCCTTTATTGATAAGTTTTTTATACGGATACAATTCTACATTCCGAATGTGTTCTTGCGTAAAATTGATAACCGGTAAAGTGTAATGTGAATCAGTTGAAGTAGCTCCATGTCCCGGAAAATGTTTTCCTGTGGCAAAAACTCCATTGTTTTGTAACCCAATCATCAAAGCCAAGGCTCTATCAGTTACTCGTTCTTTGTCTTCACCAAATGAACGATTTCCGATAATCGGATTTTTGGGATTGGTATTGATATCTAAAACCGGAGCAAAATTAAAATGGACACCAAGTTGTTTGGATTGAAGTGCCATTTGTTTCCCTGCCTCTTCAATAAGCTTCAAGTCTTGAATTGCTCCTAAAGTCATGTTCCAAGGAAATTTTGTTACCGAATCCAAACGCATGCTCAGTCCCCACTCGGCATCTATACCTATAAACAAAGGCGTTTTTGATAGTTTTTGAAACCGATTGGTCATTTTTGCCTGACGAACGGGTCCGCCTTGGAAAAAAATTAATCCACCTATTTTTTGTTCCGTGATTAATTTATCTAACGATTTTATATGAGCCGAATCTTTATTAGAATAAGCCGCCACCATAAAAAGCTGACCTATTTTTTCTTCCAAAGAAAGAGCGTTATAAATACTATCCACCCATTTCTTTTCGTCTGTAGTTGGAACGGTATAATTAAATGACGTGGAATGATGATATTCTAATTTAGGTAAAGTATCTTTTTGATGCGTTTGGGTAGGTTCATGAATAGCCAAAGGTTTCTGCTTGATCTTGTTGGTTGCACAATTAACAACCACAATCAAGATTAAAATCAACGGAACTATTTTAAAATATTTGCTATTCATAATTATTCAAAGACATCAATTTTAATGCCTTTTTAGGCCTAACGCAGTTTTTTAAGCTAAAATTATTATGTGATGAAAGTAATTTAAAAAAAGCGACTGTGCCAACTCTCGGCAGCGGGGACTTCCCAGCTTTCTTTCCATTCTTCAATAGTATTAACTAAGTTATTGAAAACAATGGTGTTCGAAGAAACCGCTTTTTCTTTGGCCATGCGTTTAAAATCAAGCAGAGATTTGTGTGTGATATATTCGCCTTGACGGTAGGTTACATTCATTTTGTCTAACAAATCTACCTTGTATTTTTGTTCTAAGGCTTGAATGAACTCTACCGACTTATCGATAGAACATCCGGTGGCTTGCTGTACTTCTTGATTTACAGCCAAAATGATAAATCGATTGTATTGAATGGTAAAAGAAGCTTCTAAAGACGTACCATGAGCAGACCAGTCTTCAACAAAAGCTATTAAATCGTTTTCTATTTCTGTAACTTCATCATCCGAAAATTTTCGGTTGGATTGGTAAATCCAAATTCGAGATTCTTCCGGAAGGTTTTCAAAAGGAATGTACATTTTTTTGTTTTATCAATTATCGGTTGTCGGTTGTCGGTAATTTTTAATGCATAAATATTTTTAGATCAAAAATAACCGCTTACCAGTTACCATTTATTATAAGTCTTGAGCATTTGCAATTAATTCTGCTACATCCATAACCTTAATGCTGGCTTCTTTTTCTTTATTTTTCACACCATCAGTCATCATGGTATTGCAAAACGGACAACCCGCTGCAATAATATCCGGTTTGGTTTCCAATGCATCTTCGGTACGTTCGATATTTACTTCTTTATTACCGGGCTCGGCGTCTTTAAACATTTGGGCTCCTCCTGCTCCACAACATAAACCATTGGCACGAGAACGTTTCATTTCAAGTAATTCAACATCCAGTTTTTGAATCAAATCACGAGGTGCTTCATACACATTGTTGGCTCTTCCTAAATAGCAAGGATCGTGAAAGGTAATTCGTTTTCCTTTGAATTGGCCGCCTTCAATCGTTAGACGACCCTCATCTAGTAACGATTTTAAAAATTGAGTATGGTGCACCACTTCATAGGTTCCGCCAAGTTCCGGATATTCGTTTTTTAATGTATTGAAACAGTGCGGACAAGCTGTCACAATTTTTTTTACTTCATAAGCATCCATCACTTGAATATTCATCATGGCTTGCATTTGAAATAAAAATTCGTTTCCGGCTCTTTTTGCCGGATCACCGGTACAACTTTCTTCTGTTCCTAAAACGGCAAAAGAAACATTGGCACGGTTTAAAATCCGTACAAAAGCTTTGGTAATTTTTTTGGCTCTATCGTCAAAACTACCGGCACAACCTACCCAAAATAAAACTTCGGGTTGTCTGCCTTGAGCCATCATTTCTGCCATAGTTGGCACTACTAGATTTTCTGCCATGCTTTATAGATTGTTAGATGGTTAGATTATTAGATTTTCAGAAAATCGGAAAATCTAATAATCTAAAAATCGTTAATTATTCATGATGTTCGTCATCAAAAACCTGAATGGTTACTTCTTTTTCAACCAAATCGGTAAATTTACCTCTGTAACGAGTGGCTTTTACTAAATGGTTGTCAATCCAATGGTAATTCCCACCTCTGGGTTTTCCCATTACCATACCGTGGTATTTGAATCCGTGTTTTTTCAACCAAATTTCGGTATATTCTCTATGTGCTTCGGTTCTGGATGTAAAAAAGAAAATGATGTGACCTTCATCATACCATTTATTCAATGTTTTTAAAGCATCCGGATATACTTCTGCTGTCAGCATTCGATCGGGTTCCTCGTTTGGAATATCGTCGCAAATGGTACCGTCAATATCAATCAAATAATTTTTAATTCCCGGAGGTAAAATTGGGCTTAAATGTTGACCATTTTCGGTCACCGTTTGTAATTTCTTTTCAATGTCTTCCGCTTTCATTTTTTAAATTTTAATTTGTTTCACATGCATTAAACACCTCCCCAAGCCTCACATATATGGGAAATTGTTTGGTTTATATTAGTTTTCGTCTTTCCAGTTTAATCGGTCCATTTGATTGTATTGCCATGGAGCTCCGTTGTTTTCTATATTAGTCATCATAGCATTGAGCGACATAGGAGCAGCACTTTGTTCCATAACCAAATATCTTCTCATGTCCATTATAATAGATAATGGACTGATATTAACCGGACATTCTTCTACACAAGCATTGCAAGAAGTACAAGCCCATAGTTCTTCCGAAGTGATGTAATCATTTAATAATGATTTATTATCCGGTACAAAAACACCTTTGTTGGCATCGATGTTTTTACCCACTTCTTCCAATCGATCACGAGTATCCATCATTATTTTTCGTGGAGACAATTTCTTTCCGGTTTGATTTGCCGGACAAGAGGAAGTACATCGACCACATTCTGTACACGTATAGGCATTGAGTAATTGAACCCAATTCAAATCTTGTACATCACTTGCACCAAACTTAGTCGGAACAGCATCAGGATTGGCAGGAGCGGCAAAAGGATCGGCACTAGGATCCAACATTAATTTTACTTCGTTGGTAACACTTTCTAAATTATCAAACTTTCCTTTGGCATTCAGATCAGCAAAATAGGTATTCGGAAAAGCTAAAAGAATATGCAAATGTTTTGAAAAATATAAATAATTCAAGAAAACCAAAATCCCACAAATGTGTAACCACCAAGCGGCACGTTCAATTACTATCACAACTCCTTCTGAAAGGCCATTGAAAAGCGGTGCAATAAACTGACTTACCGGAAAACTCCCCGCTTCATTGTAATGATGCACATCCATTTGTTGCAACCATAAATCTGCTGCATTCATAAGTAGGAACAAAGACATCAATACGATTTCAAAATATAAAATATAATTGGCATCACTTTTGGGCCATGCTTTCAAATCAGAACTGATAAAACGCTTTAATTTGATTACATTTCTTCTGGTCCAGAAAAGGATGACAGCAACCACCACTAAAACGGCTAATATTTCAAAAGAAGCGATTAAAACATCGTAAAATCCTCCCATGAATGCAAAAACTCGGTGTGTTCCAAAAAGACCATCAATAATGATTTCTAACAACTCTAAGTTAATGATTATAAAACCAATATACACAATTATATGAAGTATTCCGGCGATAGGCCTTTTTACCATTTTGGATTGACCTAGAGCAATCATAGCCATATTTTTCCATCGTTCGGACGGGTAGTCTTTTCGGTTTACATCTTGTCCTAATTTGATATTTCGGATTAATTTTTTGACATTAATCGTAAAATATCCAAAACCAAGTGCTAAAAGAATCGAAAATAAAAAATTATCTAAATAACTCATAAAAACTTATTTTTTAGATTGAGTTGAATCGGTTTCTTTGGGAGCTACGTAAGGTTTGTTTTTCTTTCCGAACAAAGAAACATTTACATATCGTGTAGGATTTAACCGTAAATCTTGTAGCAAAAGTTCCAATTCTTTGGATGATTTGGTAAAATTTTCATACATCTTATCATCTTTCAATAATTTACCCATTGTTCCATTTCCGGCTTCAAGGTTAGCCATTATTTTATCAACACTTGCCAAAGTTTTTTCTAAATTTTGAACCGTTTGTTTAAGGTTAGCTTGAGCAAGAGAATCAGAAATTTTTTCAAAATTGGAAGAAACTTTTTCAAAATTGGTAACCACATTATTTAATTTTCCTTTGTTGGAAGAAATAAGCTCATTTGCTCCATTTGATGCTTGATTTAATGCCGAAAGTGTTTCACTTAACTCGCTAAAACTTTTCTTTAAATCATTTTTGGCTTTTTCATCCAATAAACTGTTTACATTCAATAAAACTAAATCAGCACTTTCCATTGCTTTTTCAATTTTCTCTTGTAAGGGTGCTAATTTTTCAGAAACTAATTCCGTTAAACCGGGCTTAACACCACCTTTTAGAAAACCACCATCCTCAATAAAAGTTTTATCGTCAAGGTTGGGAACTATTTGAATCTGCTTACCACCTATTAATCCCGGTTCATAAATTCTGGCTAAACTAGATTTAGAAATTTTAAAATCCGAATTAATTTGAAGTTCTACTAATAACTTTCCTGAATCATCAGAAAATTGTATGTTTTTTACTTTACCTATTATTAATCCATTAATGGTTACCGGTGAAGAAGACATAAGTCCTTCTACATCATCATATAAAACATAAATTGTTTTATGATTGGACAAAATATCAGTTCCTTTTAAAAAACTATATCCCCAAATAAATAATAAAATGGCTGATATAACCAGTATGGCAGTTTTAATCTCTCTTGATAGTTTCAATGCAATTTATTTTTTACAAATGTATAATAATTCTAGTTACTTTTTTTTCAAAGCTTCTTGAATGCTGATTTTTTTGCCGTTCTTAAAAGCTACAATAAACGATGATTCATATCCTTTTTCTTTGGCTTCAGCTAATTTTGTTTTGGCTTCTTCATAGCTGGAGGTTTCCGCATAAAAATATTTATATAATGCATTATCAACTACCAATGAAATGGGCGATAAACCTTTAAAATTCTGCGGAACTAAATCTAATTTTTTTCCGCTTGCTGAAATTTGGATTTTAAAGACGGCTTCCTCAGTTGATGGTTTTGCTACGATTTCAGGTTCAATTTTTTTAACTTCTTTTGTTTTAGGTGTATCAATTTTAGATAAGCTTTCATTTGGAACTGATTTTTCTTTTTCTCTTTCTCTTTTATCAACAACAATTGTTCCGCCATAATATTCTTTTTTATAGGATAAAATAGCATCTGCGATTCCTTTTGCTAA
>JAFLBT010000040.1 GCA_017302935.1 Flavobacteriales bacterium
TGCTCCTCAATTAGGTGCAACAGCCATAAAAGGAGCTCTTTCCAAAATAAATTTAGATCCATCATTAGTTGATGAAGTACTTATGGGTAATGTTGTACAAGCCGGAGTTGGTCAGGCTCCAGCAAGACAAGCTGCTTTATATGCCGGACTTTCAAATGCTGTTCCTTGTACGACTATAAACAAAGTTTGTGCTTCAGGTATGAAAGCGTTTATGCAAGGTGCTCAATCGATCAAATGTGGAGACAATTCAGTTGTTGTAGTGGGTGGAATGGAAAACATGAGTTTGATTCCTCATTATGTTCATTTAAGAAATGGTTACAAATTTGGCCCGGCTTCTATGATGGATGGTCTTCAAAAAGATGGATTAACTGATGCTTATGACAATAATGCAATGGGAGTTAGTGCTGATTTGTGTGCAAAAGAATATAATATATCAAGAGAAGAGCAAGATGCCTTTGCTATACAATCCTATCAACGCTCTGCTAAAGCATGGGAAGAAGGTAAATTTGATAATGAAATTGTACCAGTTGAAGTACCACAAAGACGTGGAGAACCAATTATCGTTTCAAAAGATGAAGAATTTACCAATGTAAAACTAGATAAAATTCCGAGTCTGAATGCTGTTTTTACAAAAGACGGTACTGTAACCGCTGCAAATGCTTCTACCATTAATGATGGTGCAGCCGCTCTGGTATTAATGAGTGAAGAAAAAGCAAATGAGTTAGGATTAAAACCATTAGCCTACATAACCAGTTATGCCGATGCGGCTCAAGAACCAAAATGGTTTACTACTGCTCCGGCAAAAGCTCTACCGATAGCTTTAGATAAAGCAGGTTTATCACTTGATCAAATTGATTATTTTGAATTTAATGAAGCTTTTTCCGTTGTAGGGTTAGCAAATGCTAAAATTTTAGGTTTAACATCTGATAAAATCAATGTAAATGGAGGTGCCGTATCGTTGGGACACCCTCTGGGCTGCTCAGGTGCGAGAATTTTAGTAACGTTAATTAATGTTTTACATCAAAATAATGCTAAATTTGGTGCGGCAGCAATTTGCAATGGTGGCGGAGGTGCATCTGCTGTTGTTATTGAAAGAGCATAATTGATAATTTTTTTGCATGTACGGAATTTGTAATCTGGCAATTATTCCATTAAGGGTTGAACCAAATGATAGAAGCGAACAAGTTTCGCAGGTATTATTTGGAGAACATTTTACCATTATTGATCAACAAAAACAATGGTTAAAAATTCAACTTCACTTTGATCAATATGAAGGCTGGATTGATTCCAAACAATGTCAAATCATTTCTTTAAACGAATTTGATGAAATCTCAAAATCCTCCATAATTCTAAACAATGATTTAGTTGAATTTGTAACAAATGACCAAAATATTTTAATGCCAATTCCACTTGGAGCAGCACTTACTTTTTTAAATTTTGAAAAAATAAATGTCAACAATTTTATTTTTGAAGGTTTAAAAGTTACCGGTCAAAAAGCTAAGTCAGAATTAATTAAAACAGCTTTTTTATATTTGAACGCTCCCTATTTATGGGGTGGAAAATCTCCATTTGGTATTGATTGTTCCGGATTTACACAAATGGTATATAAACTAAACGGTTATAAACTATTGAGGGATGCTTCTCAGCAAGCCACACAAGGTGAAGCTTTAAGCTTTATAGAAGAAAGTGAAGCCGGTGATTTGGCTTTTTTTGATAATGAAGAGGGAAAAATCATTCATGTAGGTATAATTATGAATGACAATTATATTATTCATGCCAGTGGAAAAGTTAGAATTGATCGTCTGGACCATTTAGGAATTTATAATGCTGAATCTAATAGACATACACATAAACTAAGAGTCATAAAAAAAATTATATAAAAAAGGTCGGATTTTGTTATCCGACCTTTTTTTAATCAATTTATAAAATTATTAATCTAAAGTATCTTTAATTGCTTTGTATTTATCAGTCATATCCAAAGCAGAATAAACATTCATCAACGTTTGTTTAGCTTCTTTATTTTTAGGATCTAATTCAACCACTTTCTCTAAATAAGGTAATGCTTTTTTGAAAACCTTCTCACGTTCTACTTTAATTTCCTCATAACGCTTATTGTCTTTAGCTGAATTTCCTAATTTATTGGATTCATCTACTAATTTTGTATCAGCATCTAATACCAAAATAGCTAAATTCAAATATGCATTTTTGTATTTTGGATCAATTTCAATTGCTTTCAAATAATATTTTTCAGCATCTACAGCATTATTTGCTTTTGAAGAAATTACTCCTAAATTATAATATAAATCCACATCATTAGGATTTCTTGTCAAGATTTCATTTACAATTTTTTTGTAGGATTCGAAATCTTGAGCTTCTAAGTATAAATTTGCTTCCGTAATCGCTAAAGAATGATCTTCAGGATTTGATTTTCTGGCTTCTTGAATAGCTGTTCTAGCTTTATCTGATTCTCCTTTTTCAACTAAAATTAAGGCATAATTTCTAAGAATTTCACCTCTTTTTGAAGGTAATTTTTCATCTCTAGGATTGGCATGCATTTTCAAACGAACTGAATTATCACGTTCTTGTTTTGAGTTGAAGAAATCCTCTTCTTCTGTTAAAACATTTTTAGCATAATAAGCCATTCCTTTACCTGAATAGTTTAATTTTTTTAACTCATCATATAACGATAATGCTTTATCATAATCCTTAGCATTTACCGCACCATTTGCCGCATAATACAAATAAACAGTATCCTTAGTGTTTAGTTTGTATGCTTCATACAACTTTTCTGTACCTTCTTTATATTTTTTTGCAGCATTATCTTCAATTGCAGCATTTACTAGTTCATCTCTAACAGTTGCTAGTGAAGTTTCTGCCTCAGAAGAATACTTCTTTTTTCCTAATGTTTTTTCAATTGCTAGAAGATCTTGATACGATTTGGCGGCAGAAACTAGGTTCTTCCCTTTTTCCATACCTTTTTTAGCAAATTCTAAATGTGCATTACCTTTCAAAAAATAATACTGAGCTTTTTCAGCATCTGCAGCAGAACCAATTACCGCTTCAGCATCTGTAAGAGCTTTTTTTAAGTTACTAGGTTCATAGTTTTTAATCGCTTTTTCCAATGCTTTTAATTGGTCTTTTTGGGCAAATACTCCCAAACTTAAAAATAAAGCAAAGGCAGAAATGATGTATCTACTTTTCATTTTACAGTTAATTTAATTAATATTTATTCTTGGTCATCTTTGTTTTCGTCGTCATTTTCTGTGAAATCATCATCATATTCAACTGATGAATTGTCATTTGAAGCTGTTTCGCCTGTTACAGCTGCAGTAACATCTTCAAATTCTACTTCTTCGGCTGCTTCTTCTTTCATTACTTTAGTTACCGCAGCAATAGAATCGTTTCCTTTGATGTTGATCAATCGAACTCCTTGTGTGGCTCTTCCCATCACGCGTAAATCGGAAACTTCCATTCTAATAGTCAATCCTGATTTATTAATAATCATCAAGTCGTCTGCATCTGTCACATTATTAATAGAAACCAATTTTCCGGTTTTATCCGTAATATTAAGTGTTTTTACACCTTTTCCACCACGGTTAGTAATTCTGTAATCTTCTAATGAAGAGCGTTTTCCGTATCCATTTTCAGAAACAACCAAAATTTCACTGTTCATATCGTTTACAGAAACCATGCCAATCACCTCATCTTTATCATCTGCTAAGGTAATTCCACGAACTCCGGAAGCACTTCTTCCCATCGGACGGGTTTTGCTTTCTTCAAATCGAACCAATTTTCCGGATTTTACAGCCACTAAAATTTGACTCTTTCCGTTGGTTAATTTTGCTTCTAACAATTCGTCTTCTTCCTTAATAGTAATTGCTGCAATTCCGTTGACTCTCGGACGAGAATATTGTTCTAACAACGTCTTTTTCACTTGACCTTGTTTAGTAGCCATAATTACATAATGACTATTGATATATTCTTCGTTTTTCAAATCTTGCGTACAGATGAATGCTTTTACTTTATCATCATTTTCAATGTTGATTAAGTTTTGAATTGCTCTACCTTTCGATGTTTTACTTCCTTCCGGAATTTCATAAACACGCATCCAGAAACATTTTCCTTTTTGAGTGAAGAATAACATATATTGATGATTGGTAGCTACAAATAAATGCTCTAAGAAATCTTGATCCCTTGTTCCTGCACTTTTTTGACCTACTCCTCCTCTATTTTGCGTTTTGTATTCAGATAAATTAGTGCGTTTGATATAACCGGCATGTGAAATGGTAATCACAACATTTTCATCAGCAATTAAATCTTCTATGCTTACATCACCACCCGAATATTCAATCACAGAACGTCTTGCATCGCCATATTTATCACGCATTTCAATCAATTCATCCTTGATAACTTGCATTCTCAAGTCTTTATTTGCTAATAAATCTCTCAAATAAGCAATCAATTTCATTATTTCTTCATACTCAGCACGCAACTTATCTTGTTCCAATCCGGTTAGTTGACGCAAACGCATTTCAACAATTGCACGTGCTTGAATTTCGGTTAATGAAAAACGTTCAATCAATTTTGTACGGGCTTCATCTCCATCTTTTGAACCACGAATTAAAGCAATTACTTCATCAATATTATCCGATGCAATGATTAAACCTTCTAAAATGTGTGCTCTTTCTTCAGCTTTACGCAAATCAAATTGAGCCCTTCTCACCACTACATCATGACGGTGTTCCACAAAATAATGAATCAAATCTTTCAGATTCAACATTTGCGGACGACCATTAACTAAAGCAATATTGTTTACACTAAACGAAGATTGTAATTGTGTGAACTTATATAAGGTATTCAAAACAACATTAGGTACTGCATCTCGTTTTAATTCGTAAACGATTCGCATACCATTTCTATCGGATTCATCTCTTATATTTGAAATTCCCTCAATTTTTTTATCATTTACCAAATCAGCGGTTTTTTTAATCATATCCGCTTTGTTCACTTGGTATGGAATTTCAGTTACAATGATTGCTTCTCTTCCGTTACTTTCTTCAAAAGAAGTTTTAGCCCGCATCACAATACGACCTCTACCTGTTTTGAATGCTTCTCGAACACCTTCATAACCATAAATAATACCTCCTGTCGGAAAATCAGGTGCTTTGACAAAATTCATCAATTCGTCAATCTCGATTTCATTATTATCAATATAGGCTAACGTACCGTCAATTACTTCTGTTAAATTATGAGGTGGCATATTTGTAGCCATACCAACAGCAATACCTGATGCTCCATTTACTAATAAATTAGGAATTTTGGTCGGCATTACTTTAGGTTCATACAACGTATCGTCAAAGTTCAATTGAAAATCAACCGTTTCTTTTTCAATATCGGCCATGATTTCTTCTGAAATCTTTTGCATTCTGGCTTCAGTATAACGCATCGCCGCAGGACTATCTCCGTCAACTGAACCAAAGTTACCTTGACCATCTACTAATAAGTATCGTAAACTCCATTCTTGAGCCATACGAACCATCGCATCATAAACTGATGAATCTCCGTGTGGGTGATATTTACCTAAAACTTCTCCAACAATTCTTGCGGATTTTTTGTGAGCTCTATTTGAAAAAACTCCTAAATCATACATTCCGTAAAGAACTCTACGGTGTACTGGCTTTAAACCATCTCTAACATCCGGTAATGCTCTGGAAACAATTACTGACATCGAATAGTCGATGTACGCTGATTTCATCTCATCCTCAATGTTAATAGGAATTAATTTTTCTCCTTCAGACATAAGTATTTAAATATTAAATTTATAGCTATTTCAAACGTGCCAATATACGAATTTTTGGGCTTTTAGGAAGCTTTTTTGCTAGGTAATTTCAACGATTTATTAACAAAATCCACACCTTTTTTAGTTAATAATTATACTTTGTTTTGGCTTTTATTTTTCATTTTTTTTTTGTCAATTAGCTGACAATTGATTCGGTTCGGAATGATTTTTGTTTTTGGTCTGAATATTTATTAAATTTACCATTAAAAAAAAGGCTATGGATGATAATTTTTCTCCAAGAGTAAAAGATGTTATAACCTTTAGTAAAGAGGAAGCTCTTCGTTTGGGTCATGATTTTATTGGCACTGAACATTTGATGCTAGGCATTTTGAGAGACGGCAACGGAAAAGCAATTTCTATTCTTACTAATTTAGACGTGGATTTAGATTATTTACGAAAAAAAGTTGAAATCCTGAGCCCGCCCAACCCAATTACCGAAGTTGGCAACGACAAAAAGAATTTGCATTTGACCCGTCAAGCGGAAAGAGCTTTAAAAACTACTTTTTTAGAAGCCAAAGTTTTTCAAAGTTCATCAATAAGCACCGCACATCTCTTACTTTGTATTTTAAGGAACGAAAACGATCCTACAACAAAATTACTTAACAAGCTGAAAATCGATTATGATACAGCTAAAGAACAATATTTAAATATGATACCCAATAACAACGACGAAGAATACACTGACAGCTTCCCTAAAAACGAATCGTTTAATGATGATTCCGGACAAGATGACAGTTTAAAAGAAGG
This sequence comes from Flavobacteriales bacterium, assembly GCA_017302935.1. Lineage (GTDB taxonomy): Bacteria > Bacteroidota > Bacteroidia > Flavobacteriales > Flavobacteriaceae > Flavobacterium. Next base: position 6,587 of record JAFLBT010000040.1, read on the forward strand.
TAGTTTTAACAATCCAGCCGGAAAAACCAATAAAAAATCGAAAACTCCGGTTTTAGATAATTTTGGTCGCGATTTAACTGAATTGGCTGAAGAAGGAAAACTTGACCCGGTTGTAGGAAGAGAAAAAGAAATTGAACGGGTTTCTCAAATCCTAAGCCGAAGAAAGAAAAACAATCCTTTGTTGATTGGTGAACCCGGTGTGGGTAAATCGGCTATAGCCGAAGGTTTAGCGTTGCGAATCATTCAAAAGAAAGTCTCTCGTATTTTGTTCAATAAACGTGTGGTAACACTTGATTTAGCAAGTTTAGTTGCTGGGACAAAATACCGAGGTCAGTTCGAAGAACGCATGAAAGCGGTGATGAACGAATTAGAAAAGAACGACGATATTATTTTATTTATTGACGAAATTCATACTATCGTGGGAGCTGGTGGTGCAACCGGCTCTTTAGATGCTTCTAATATGTTTAAGCCCGCTTTAGCTAGAGGCGAAATTCAATGTATTGGTGCCACTACACTGGATGAATATCGTCAATATATTGAAAAAGATGGAGCTTTGGAGAGACGTTTTCAAAAGGTAATTGTTGAGCCAACTTCAGTGGAAGAAACCATTACCATTTTGAATAATATCAAAGGAAAATACGAAGATCATCATAGTGTTACTTACACTCCGGAAGCCATTGAAGCGTGTGTAAAATTAACCAGTCGTTATATGTCCGACCGTTTTTTACCGGACAAAGCAATTGATGCATTAGACGAAGCGGGTTCACGTGTGCATATTACAAATATTGAAGTGCCGCAACAAATTTTGGAACTCGAAAAACAATTAGAAGATGTTCGTGAATTAAAAAACACTGTTGTTAAAAAGCAAAAATATGAAGAGGCGGCCAAATTGAGAGATGATGAAAAACGCATCGAAAAAGATTTAGCCATCGCTCAAGAACAATGGGAAATTGATTCTAAAAATAATAGAATTACCGTTACTGAAGATAATGTAGCCGATGTTGTTTCGATGATGACAGGCATTCCGGTGAACCGAATTGCTCAAACCGAAAGCAACAAATTGGCTCACCTACCCGATTTAATCAAAGGTAAAGTGATAGGTCAAGATGAAGCAGTTATGAAAATTGCTCGTTCCATTCAACGTAACCGTGCGGGATTGAAAGATCCAAATCGTCCAATCGGTTCGTTTATTTTTCTTGGTCAAACCGGTGTTGGAAAAACGCAATTGGCTAAAGTTATTGCTAAAGAATTGTTTGATTCAGAAGATGCATTGGTGCGTATTGACATGAGCGAATACATGGAAAAATTTGCCATTTCCAGATTAATTGGAGCACCTCCAGGATATGTAGGTTATGAAGAAGGCGGACAATTAACTGAAAAAGTGCGTCGTAAACCTTATTGCGTGGTATTATTGGATGAAATTGAAAAAGCTCATCCTGACGTTTTCAATATGATGTTGCAAGTATTGGATGACGGATATTTGACAGACAGTTTGGGTAGAAAAATCGATTTTAGAAATACCATTATCATTATGACTTCCAACGTGGGAGCTCGTCAATTAAAAGATTTTGGACAAGGAGTTGGTTTCGGAACGGCTGCAAAAGTTTCACAAGCCGATGATCATTCTAAAAGTGTTATTGAAAATGCTTTAAAGAAAACCTTTGCACCTGAATTTTTAAATCGTATTGATGATGTAATTGTTTTCAATCCATTAGAACAAGAGCATATCAATTTGATTATTGATATTGAATTGAAAAAATTATATGCTCGTATCAAAGATTTAGGTTATACCTTAAATTTATCAGACAAAGCCAAAGCTTATATTGCTGAAAAAGGTTTTGATAAACAGTTTGGAGCCCGTCCGTTAAAAAGAGCCATTCAAAAATATGTGGAGGATGCTCTTGCCGAAGAAATCATTACTTCTAAAATTAACGAAGGTGATGAAATCTTTATGGATTTAGAAGACAACTCTGATGAACTAACAGTAAAAATCAAAAAAGCCGAAAAGCCAACGAGTTAAATATAATCTTTTCATAACGCCACGAATTCACGAATAAATTATTTTTATCATGTGAATTCGTGGTTTTATTTTAATTATCATCATCAAAAAATGTTAGACAATAAATTAATTTTAGGGAGTGAAGAATGGTGTTCGTTTCCCGAATTAGGAATTCCTACCATCAAAGCTCGTGTAGATTCAGGAGCCAAAACTTCTGCTCTGCATGCCATTAATATTAGCCCATTTGTAAAAGACGGAGAACATTGGGTAAAGTTCGATATCAATCCCATTCAAAATAATGTAAAAACAATAATAAGTTGTCAAGCTCCATTAATTGATAAACGAATTGTCAAAAGCTCTAGTGGTTTTAGAGAACAGCGTTTTGTGATTCAAACCCAATTACAATTAGGAGAATCGAGTTGGGCAATTGAAATGACACTGACCAATCGAGATTCTATGGGTTTTCGCATGTTGTTAGGTCGAGAAGCTATGAGCGGACGAGCTTTGGTTGACCCGGAACAAAAATACCTCCTTGGCGATACTTCAACAGATAAATTAAAAGATTTATATCCCGAAGTGCTCAATGAAAAAAGAGGTTTGAAAATAGGACTTTTAGCCAGCAATCCGGAATTGTATAGTAACAAAAGAATTATGGAAGCCGGTGAACGCCGTGGTCACGAAATGCAATTTCTCAACATCAAAGAGTGTTACATGAAATTAGATGCCGACACGCCCGAAATTCATTACCGTGGCGGAAAAATTCTAAACGATTTGGATGCCGTTATTCCACGAATCCGCCCAAATATTACGTTTTATGGTTGTGCATTGACGCGTCAATTTGAGGCTTTGAAGGTGTTTTGTTTAAATTCTTCTTCTGCCATTACGCAATCGCGGGATAAATTGTATTCGTTGCAATTGCTCTTGAATAATGGGATTGACATTCCAACCACAGGATTTGCCAATTCACCCTTAGATACAGATGATTTGATTAAAATGGTAGGTGGAACTCCTTTAATTGTAAAACTTTTGGAAGGAACACAAGGAAAAGGAGTTGTTTTGGCAGAAACCAAAAAAGCTGCAGAAAGTGTAATTAACGCTTTTAAAAGTTTGAATGCAAACATTTTAGTTCAAGAATTCATCAAAGAAGCCAACGGAAAAGATTTGCGTTTGTTTGTCATTGATGGAAAGGTAGTTGCTACAATTCAACGTGAAGCATTAGCCGGAGAATTCAGAGCCAACATTCATTTAGGCGGAACGGCTACAGTAATAAAACCTACCAAAGAAGAAAAAGTTATCGCCATCAAAGCAGCCAAAGCCATGGGCTTAAAAGTTGCCGGAGTAGATATTATTCGTTCCAGCAAAGGCCCACTTTTGTTAGAAGTTAACTCCTCTCCCGGTTTAGAAGGAATTGAAGGGGCGACTAATAAAGATATTGCAGGGGAAATGATTAAGGCGATTGAGAAGAATTTTAAAAATAAATAAAATAATTCCAATTCTGATTATTTGCTTTGAATAATTTTTGAATATTAAAAAAACCCTCAAAATATGTATTTTAAGGGTTTTTAATTGAATTACTTTCAGCTTGCGGAGAAAGAGGGATTTGTGTCACCTCTTTCAAGCCTTTATTTATGAGGCTTTATAACTTAATCAAAATGAGTGCACCGAATTGTGCACCTTTAAATTTAACTCAATCTATTACTTGTATTGATAGTATCAAAATTAATGAATTGTAATTAAAATACCAATTAAATAGTTCAATATTTAGTACTGTTTACAAGAATATTATCCAATAATCAATGGCTCTACTTGTTCATATTTTAAGCCAGTGTATTGGCAGAACTCTTCTATACTCACAAACTCATTTTCGAGCTTACTGAGGTCTTTTCTAATTTTTTGCAACAATCTAATGCTTTGACGGTAGGACTTGCCTGTAATGCGTTGTATGTCCTTTGGATAGATACATATTCGTTTTGGTTCTGTTCTCATACATTATCCTTGGTTATGACTTGGCTTTGAGTAGTCTTTGGGTTGGACTTGATTTCTCTTTTCAAAATTTAAAGTTACTGAAAAATATGTTTCCATTTAGGAGTGCAATTTACTTCAATTTTGATGTGTTTTACGTGTCATTTGTGTTGATATATGACATTTAGACCATTGATTGTCATATGGTATAGCTACGTAGTGTGAATTTTTAGTTTAAGTGTAATATTTGCCTTGAAATCAATCGAAAGGGTTGCAACCGAATGTGGATTGAGGGAGTGTGAAAATGATTTTTGAACTTAAATTTTTGAAATTATGGCTAGACAGAAAGGCATAATTAAATTAAAAGGTACTATCGGGGATATTACCTTTTACAAAACCCAAGACGGGCACTTAGCGAGAGAAAAAGGCGGTATTGACGCTAGTAGAATCGCGAGTGATCCTGCGTTTCAGAGAACGCGTGAGAATGGGGCTGAATTTGGACGTGCAGGTGCTGCCGGAAAGATTCTTAGAACTTCTTTAAGAGCTTTGCTTTTGAATTCTGCTGATTCCAGAATGGTGAGTCGTTTGACTCAACGTATGGTAAAAGTGATTCAAGCGGATGCTGTGAACGAAAGAGGTTTGAGAAATGTGATTGATGGTGAGGCGGAATTACTTGCCGGATTCGAGTTTAACATCCGTGGAAAACTTGGAACGAGTTTGTATGCTCCTTTTGTTGGAGCAATTGACCGAGTAACGGGAGAAATCTCTGTTGCATTGGCACCGTTTGTTCCTGCAAACATGATTGCAGCACCTACCGGAACGACTCATTTTAAAATCATCTCTGCGGGAGCAGAAGTTGATTTTGAAGCTGAAACGTTTGTGGTGGAAAACTCTGAAACTGCAATTTTACCATGGGATGCGGCTCCAACAGTTGCTATTAACCAAGTTAATACTGTTACACCTAACAGTACAAAACCGTTGTTTTTAGCTCTTGGGTTAGAGTTCTATCAAGAAGTGAATGGGCAAATGTATCCGTTGAAAAATGGAGCGTTTAACCCTCTTTCTTTGGTTCAAGTAAGCGGACTGTAATTTGAAGTTAGTCTTTAAAAATCAGAAAATTTAAGTATGGTTTTAGTGCTAACAAGAACTTATTTCCCCGAAGGAACAAACGGAAAACTCGAATGTGAGGGAAAATTGATTTGTAACACCATCGAATTGCCATGGCGAAACAATGAAAGAAGAGTTTCCTGTATTCCGGAGGGGGAATATTTTATTGAGAAACGATACAGTTTGAAATTCAAATGGCATTTGCATGTTTTGGACGTTGAAAATCGAAGTTTGATTTTGTTCCACCCTGCTAATAATGCCTTGAAAGAGTTAAACGGCTGTATTGCACCGGTAACGAAGTTATCGGGTCCAGGTTTAGGACTGTTCTCCCGAAAAGCTTTTACAAAACTAAAAGATCAAGTTTACAAAGCTTTAGAAAGAAAAGAGTCCGTTTTATTGATTGTTCAATCTACCTACACGAAGTAGGTTTTAATACTTAGCGTCATGAATATAGCTAAACGAGCGAAAGCTCCCACCCCAAAGTTTTTCAAGATTTTGCGTACCATAGGCCTAGCTTTATTGGGCATTAGTGGTTCTGTAATGGCTGCACCGGTTGCCTTACCGGCAGCAGTTGTGACTGCAGCCGGATACATTGCCGTAGCCGGAGGAGTTATGTCAGCAGTTAGTCAGGTAACTGTTGAGGATTCAGCCAAAAAAGAAGCTGATGATGAAGGTCAGCCCCAAGGAGGCGAACCCGATGGCTAGTTTCGACAATACACTTTCTTTGAAAGTAGGTACTGCTGGCGGAACCTTGTTGAGTATCGTTCCAAATATTACTTCAGTTGATGTTTTACGAACAATAATTTTAGCCATTATTGGTGCAATTGTTAGTTTTTTTGTAACCTTGTTGCTCAAATGGATAACAAAATCTAAAGAAAAATAATTCGGTTTTGATTGGTAACCTTTTCCGAATTAAAAAGAAAGCCTAGTCGCGAGACCAGGCTTTTCTTGCTTTATACTACCTTTTACAGTACCGGTATAGAATAACCTTTCTGAGGTCATTTATAAGGATGATATTTTTGTGAAATTGGTCTTCTTTTTGCTCTAAAAGTTTAAGCGTTGCGACATCTTTTTTGTGCTGCTCAAAATCTTGCATCATTTCATTGGATTTTAGCATCAGATTTTTGGAAAAATCATGGATTCGGATATATGGAATAACGGAACCGATTAAAAATTGATGCCAAAATTTTATTCTCCAAAGTGATGAAATAATCGCTTTCATGTGCTCACAATCTTCGGAACAACAGAACGAAATTACAAAGCAATTCGGGCATGGAGCTTCTAGGTGTTTCCCTGTATTCATTCCTTTGTTGAGAATGAAAAAATGAGGGTTTGAGTAGGTTTCCCCAGTTCGGTGGTGTTTCAATTTAAAATTTATCATAACGTGGCGTTTAAAGAATTACTGACTAGTCACACTTTTCCCATAAAATTTTTTTCCGCTTCGTTTTTATTGTTTTTCATCGGAAGCGAAGAATAATTATTGAATTTTTTCAATTAAATTTTGGAAACAATAATTATTTCAAAAGAAAAAAAAGAAAAAAAAAGAAAGCACTCTCTTTAAGTGGAGGGTTTCAAAAAAGCAAGTTTTTTTTAAAAAATACTACCACCCCGACACGTCTTATGAAAAAGAGAATTAGATAAATCGTGATTCGGAGAGGTATGGGTGGTGGAGATTTTTTAAAAAACCCGCAGGGCTTGAACTTGCTTTTTTGATAACCCGGAACTTAACTTTGCTCTCTTTTTTTTTATTTTATTTTTTTTGATTCGGAGTAGAACTTTCTTCCTCAATCCGGATAGTTTATAAGTAGCAGAATTTCTTTCGGAGCAGGTTTTTTCTCTCGTTCGGAGTTGGGGTCGTCTTGTAAGTGTTTCCAATTTTGGGTCTGGATGAAAAACCCAAAAAACAATATAAACCCTTTTCATCCAGAACCGAAATTGGAAACTCTTGCTGGCACATTTTGATTTTTGAGGGTGCGAGGTAGTGTACAGTATTCAGTTGTTAGTGTTCAGTGCATTCGGAGATGGATAGCACCTTCAAAAAACAATGCAAATACTTCCGCTTTTTAAAGTATTTAGAAGGATTTTGTTTCGAAGACGGTTTGACTCTCGTTCGGAGTTGGGATTTTCTCGTAAGTGTTTCAAATTTTGGGGGCGGATAAAAAAACCAAAAACAATATAAACGCTTTTTATCCGAACACGAAATTTGAAACTCTTACTGGCACATCGTTTTGATTTTTGAGGGTGCCTGAAAGTGTTCAGGAGGCAGATATTAGTTGGCAGTTGATACGGAGAGGGGATGCACCTTCAAAAAACAATGCAAATACTACCGCTTTTTTTAAGTTTTTAGGAAGAATTTATTACGGAGGATGAGCAAGTGTATAGTTTTTATTTGCTTAGCACTTATTTTCTGATTGTTTTTAAGGATTGCTGATGCCGGGAAAGGGTTGAAAAGTTGAAAGTTTTAGAAGTTTAAAAGTTCTTGATACCAATAAAGGCATCGGCAAGACTAAAAGCAATGATTACTAATCGCTTGAGCAAATCAAAACTATACTCTTGCGGATGATTTTATATTTTGAGGTTGCTTGGAAGGTTTAAATGTTTAAGGGTTTAAATGTTTAAATGTTGTTATGAAAACTAAAAGCAACTTCAAAATATAATGCAAATACTTCCGATTTAAGCGGTTCGTTGATAAAGACCATTGACAAAACGTTATTCGAAGTGAGGCTTTTAAGCAAAGGATAAATGTTCTTATGAAAACACAAAGTAAGACCCGCGAAGCCACGTGTTTTTTGAAGCTGGGTGGTGCGAGGAAAGCGAAAAAAATGTGTGGCTGGAGCGGGGCTTTCGAGCGTTGGCCGTGCGGCTTTTTTACATAATGTTATTATGGGGCAATGAATACTCTTGTTTCGGAGGAATACACTTCTTTATTGACTCATAATGCCACATTATGTAAAGAAGCTTTGGGAAAAGTTTTTGTTGCCGAGCACTCTCATTTATCGAAGGAATGCTTTTGTGGGCATACAAAAACTTTTTTGAGCGTTGGCAAGCGTTGGTGAACGGAGGACTAAAACGTTAAACCGGGCATATAAGAGTTTTTTTAGTTTTTTAGTTTTTTAAATTTTATTTGTTTTAAGATGATTTGTTAGTTTATTTTAACTTTTTAGTAGAGTAATGGTTATTTCATTAGAATTTTAATATTTTCAATTTGGCTTCGTCGTGTTCTTTAAAAGCGTTGCTTTGGGTTAACTGATTTTCAAGGGTTTCCATATCGATTGCGGATAGTGTAGCACTGAATTCTTGTACTCTTTGTAACATTCTGATATAAACTGCCGGATCATCGTTTCTTGTTAGTCTTCTTAATGCTCCCAAATAATCATCGCGGTAAACGGTTGGAATGATAATTCTTGTTTGGTTTGCTTTTACTAATTCGGCGTTCATCATGATTCTTGCTATTCTTCCGTTACCGTCCAGAAATGGGTGTATTTCACTAATCATAAACATGATGTAAGCTGCTTTGGCAAATGGTTCTTTTAATGCTTGATAATAGTCAAACCCCTTTATTAACGTTCCTCTTACTAAGGCATTGTCAACAAAATTTGTTTCTCCGGCACGGTTGTTTTTATCTTTGAATTGCCCCGGCTTTTTAGAGGTTCTGGCTGCTAAAAGTATTTGATGTCTGTATAGTAAAATATTCAATAATTCTTCCGGATTTGAAGGAGTTGTACTCATTTCCTTTTGATTACTTACTAATTTGTATGTGCCTAAAATGTCATGAGAATCTTCATCACGATTTGGAATTGGAGTCTCTGTTTGAATGATACTTTTGGCTTCTTCTATTTCAAAAATTGTACCTTCGATATAGTTAGAAAAATAGGCTTCAAAGAAAGCAATGTTTCTGAATGCATTGCTTTCTAAATTTCTGTCTTTATGGTCTTTGTAAGGCTGTTGCTGTAATTCTATAAATAGTTTTTCGAATACTTCAACACGGTGTTTGTCATATGGATTTCCTAACGCTCTTGCGAGTGCAAAAGGTAATGTTAGTATTTTTGACGGTTTTGAAGTTAACAAAGCACTTACCAATTTATTTAGTTTTTCAAACTCCTGTTGCATTTCCAATTTTTCAGCGATATCCCTTGCTTTATCTCTGAATTGATTTAATCCTTCCTCGCCTTTTACTTGAACGATTTGTTCTAATTTGGCTTCCATTTCGGGTAACGTAATGGTTTTTGATGTTGGACCTATTTGGCGTGAAGTTTGTAGATTTTCCAGAAAAGCTCTTTCTTGTTGTGACACAAATAATTCGCCGGTAAATGGATTATCTCCTTCTATCGCCGGTTTTCCTTCAAGGAAACGAATGGTTATCCCCGGGAGCTCAATTTTTTTTGTATAGGTGTAGGTAACAAATAGTTGGTTTGCTGCTGTAGGTTTGAATTCTAAAGCGGAGCGATGGCTTACTACCGCTCCCGGATAAAGTTTTCCTAAGATCGTAAAAATATTTCTTCTGATTATTACCGATTCAGGTTCATTGAAGTTTGACGTGTAGATTCTTGGAGCAATTTTTTTTATCTTTCCTTCTTCTTCCAGTTTGCTTACTTTCCGATTTAATTTACTATCACTTGTTGCAAAAATGATTTCTTGAAGATGGATTGGGATGTTCTTTTCCATTATAAATGCTTTTGAAACTCAAAATTAGCTTTTATTTTCCATTAAAGAGTTATTTAGTGTAAAAATTTTCCATTATAAATACATTGCTGGTTGATTTTCATTTCCTCTGCAAGTGCTTTTTAGTGGAAAATAGTATTGCATTTTCCATTATAGACCTGTTTTTTGGAAGTATTTTCCAGTAATTACTCTTTATATCACTAGAAACTGTAACTCATTCGTTTTAAATTTGTTATAAAACCTTTCGTTATTTCACACTTTTATTAACCGAACGCCTTTTGGTTTTTTAATACTTTGTAATTTATTAACTATAAAAGGTTTATGCCTTACAAATACTCTCCGACTTTAGTTTCCAACTCGTTAATGAATTCATAATTTGATTGGTTAAACCAATATTTTCAATTTCCTAACCGATTTAAAATTTACACATACAAATACTTTTGGTACTCAATAAAATTGTTTCGAATGGTTTTTAAATCGCCAAGGATTGGTTTTGCATCAGCGATGGTTTTGTATTTTAGTTGCAAGAAGGTGCCGAGTTTTTCATCGTCCAGTTCATAGACTCCATTCAAAATGTATTGATTGAGTACAAATTCCAAAAATTCTTGGTGGTTGGCGTTTAATTCTTTAAAATGTTCTCTCATTTTGGCTGCCCGTTGTTCTCTTTCCAGCATTTCTGATTGATAGGCAACATAGGATAACACATCGTAAATATCGCTGTTTTCAGCTTTAAGAATTTTTTGAAATTCTGCCAATTGTTCTCTTGTAAACCCTTTATCAGCCAGTTTTTCTAATAATGATTTACGCGTTGCCGGCACACTCCATTGTTGTTTTAAATCTGCTTCTGACAGAAATAATTCGGGAACTGTACCATACAAGGATTTTAGAAACTCCGGTGCTGAAATCGGTTTTCCGTCCGGACTCCAAAATGAGGTTGTTGCGATGGATTGCAATTGACGTGCTTTTCCATCCGACAAAATCACTTCAATCACTTCTTTTTGATTTTCGCAACGACACTCAATGTACCCACATTTTTCACATGGCTCTTTTTCGGGTTTCGGACATATACATGGCTTTTGTCCACAAATTGTACATACACGCAATGGTATGCCGGGTTCTTTTGGTTCCGGTTCTAATGGTTCACCATCCCAAGCCGGATCATTAAAATGTTTGTAGGCCTTGACAAAGTCGTAAATTGTGAAATAATCTTTTCCATCAAACAATCGAGTTCCTCTTCCCACAATTTGCTTGAATTCTATCATTGAATTTACCGGACGCATCAACACAATGTTTCTGATTTCAGGAGCATCAACACCCGTACTCAATTTTTGTGATGTAGTGAGAATAGTAGGTATCGTTTTTTCATTATCCTGAAAATCTCTTAAATATTTCTCACCCAACGCTCCGTCATTTGCGGTTACTCTTTGGCAATAATTCGGGTTTTTACTTTCACTATGTTGGTTAATTAAATCACGTACAGCCAACGCATGGTCTTGTGTAGCACAAAACACTAAAGTCTTTTGGTTTTGATTGATGAGCTTTAAAAACTCTTTTACCCTAAATTCTTCCCGTTGTTTTATGGCTATGATTCTATTGAAATCGCTTTCAGTATATTCTCTGGCCACATCAATTTCACCGGTAACCAAAATATCATCCGGTGTGAATTGGTATTCATCTATATTGGTCTGAAATTGTTTGACCCTAAACGGCGTTAAGAATCCATCGTTAATCCCTTCTTTTAATGAATATACATACACCGGTTCGCCAAAATATTTGTATGTATCTCCATTTCCATCCCGTTTTGGAGTTGCGGTTAATCCCAGTTGGGTTGCCGGTTCAAAATATTCTAAAATGGCTCTCCAAGTACTTTCGTCGTTGGCTCCCCCGCGGTGACATTCGTCTATGATGATAAAGTCGAAAAAGTCTTTTGGGTATTGTCCAAAATTAGCTTCTTCACCTGACATAAAGGTTTGAAAAATAGTAAAGAAAATGCTGCCATTGGTGGGCACTTTTCCTTCTTTTTTTATCTCTGATGGTTTAATTCTCTTTAATGCATCTTCTTCAAAAGCCCCAAAAGAATTAAATGCTTGGTCGGCTAAAATGTTTCTGTCGGCTAAAAATAAGATTCTCGGGCTACGGATTCCGTCTTTATTCATGTTCCATTTGGCATGGAATAACTTCCAAACGATTTGAAAAGCTACTGCTGTTTTTCCGGTACCGGTGGCTAACGTGATTAATATACGTTTTCGTTCTGCAGCCACTGCTTTCAGCACTTCATTGATGGCGTTTTGCTGGTAATATCTTAATTCCCATGAGCCGCCTTTTGTTTCAAAAGGTATTTTGTGGAATTTCTGTTCCCAATCGAAGGAATTGGGGTTGTTTTGTTTTTCTATTTTGTATAGTTTATTCCATAACTCCTCCGGTGTAGGTACCTCATCAATATCGTTTTCTCTGCCTTGCAAGTCGGCCATGTAGTATTTTCGACCATTGGTGCAAATAGCAAAACGAAGGTTTAAGCGAGTGGCATAGTCTTTGGCTTGTGCCAATCCTTCCGTGTAATAGCACCCTTCTGCTTTGGCTTCTAAAACCGCTACATTTCGGTTGTTGAATTGAAGAATATAATCCGCTTTATCGGGCATAGCTCTTTTGCCGCTCCCCAATAAACGTCCTTTGGTGATGGGATATTCTCTTCGGATTCTACTTTCCGGAACTACTGCCCAACCTTGTTGCTGCAAGTGCGGGTCAATTAATTCGGCACGGGTTTCGGATTCGTTTCTCATTTAATTATTGATCTATTTTCAATTATATTATTTATAAAGCATTTTATAAAGCAACTTATAAAGCATTTGTATGTTTTCTTACATACTTTGCTTTATATATTGTATTTTATGATTAAAGCAGAATTAAAGCAGAATTAAAGCATTTTGTTGTTTTCTTACATGTTTTGCTTTAATTGATACTTCATTCCTCTTGTACCACCAGTTGTAACTAAAATTTCTTTTACAACCATATTTTTCAACATTCACTTTACTTTATATTGATTAATTTCTAATCCTATTCTTTGATGTATTTCGCTGAATCCACTATCTGGATATGCCGTTAAATCTTTAATAATCAACTCCTCTAATCGATAATCTTCAATGTTTTTTAAATTGGTTTTGCCTTGTATTGCTCCATGTTTTGTGGTTTGTGCAAAATTTGCACACACCCCTTTTTCATCTAATTCATTTTCTTTAAATATATTTTTTAAATGTCTTCCAATTACCGTTCTATCTATGTTAAATAAAGCTCCTAACTGGCTTTCATTGAGCCAAACGGTATCACTTTCAAATTGAACCACAATTTCAACTTGATTTTCTGTTGATTTGTATATTTCGATTTGGTTTTCCATAAAAAAATAATCGGCTTTAATAGGTTTTCTAAATTTAAGTCAAATAATTTAATTATATTAACAAACTAACTACTTCTGAAAAGTATCCAGCAAATCAATTTTGTTAAAAATAAAGTTTGTGTCAAAATTACTGTGGTCAATGTCTCGTTCAAATGAAATCAAACAATTCAAAAAACTATTTTGATTTTCAGAGTTATCAACCAAAGATTTAGTCAAAAGTTCCCAATTGTTAATAGAAATATTTTTAAATAATACTTTATTTCTACTGATACTATTGTATTTAAATCTTGCATAAAAAAACAAAATATATGCTTCAAACCAAGTGTAAAAATTAATTTTGTTTTCGTTTATATCATCCTTTATTAATTCATAAAAATAATTTTGTAACTCTTCAATTTCAAATTCCTTGTTTTTTAATTTCACATATTTATCTTGATCATGAAATTTCATCAATATCAAAAAAACATACAAATGAGGAAAAAAATAATTATTTAATTGAAAGGTATTTATTGAAAGTTTTATGTGTAAAAATATTTTTTCTTGTTGTCTAAGAGTTAGCTTTTTATTCTTAAAAAAAAGAATTGAAGTTTCTATAAAATCTCTAGAGTCTCTTTGAAAAATATTGAATTTTAATCTTGTTTCATCCATAAAAAACAAATCAAAATTGAAGTAATTATAGAGGTATTTTACAAACTTTTCAGTTTCCGGTTCAGGTATGTTATATTCAATATCTATGAATCTTCTTAAATACTCATCTGTATCAATTTTATCACTACCATAGACCCCACGAATTGCATGACCTAATTGTTCTTTATCAATGGATAAA
>JAFLBT010000041.1 GCA_017302935.1 Flavobacteriales bacterium
TAAAATATTCTTCAGGCGGAACGCTCCTGTGGGAAAAATCGTACGACGGTCCTTCCGGCAATTACGATATGGGAAAAGTAATTGCCGCTGCTTCAGACGGAAGCATCTATGTTGCAGGCAGCACTGCGTTTTGGATGTAGCTCAAACGATTCAACTTTCGCTGAGCGGACAACGTTTTAGCTATTTTTTAATGAATGGAAAACAATATCAAGTTATTGGTCAATTTGACAAAAAAGATCGAGATCAACCTTTGGATTTAGCTTCAATATTTGTTCGAAATAAAAGTGGTGATTTAATTCAATTAGACAACTTGGTTACGATGGAAGAACAAAGTAGCCCACCGCAATTGTTTCACAACAATCGTTATATGTCTGCCACCGTATCGGCAGGTTTAGCTCCCGGAAAAAGCATTGGCGATGGAATTGAAGCCATGGAACGCATCAAAGAGAAAGTCTTAGACGATTCATTTACAACCGATTTAGGTGGAGAATCGAGAGATTTCGCAGAAAGTAATTCAAATACTATGTTTGCCTTTGGATTGGCTTTATTATTGATTTTCCTCATTCTAGCCGGACAATTCGAAAGTTTTGTAGATCCTTTTATCATTATTCTAACGGTACCGATGGCAGTAGCAGGTGCTTTGTTTTCGCTTTGGTTATTTGGTCAAACGTGGAATATTTTTAGTCAAATTGGAACAGTGATGTTGATTGGATTAGTGACCAAAAACGGAATTTTGATTGTAGAATTTGCCAATCAATTACGAGAACAAGGAAAATCAAAATACGACGCCGTTATGGAAGCTTCTGAATCCAGATTACGTCCGATTTTAATGACGAGTTTGACGTTGGCGTTGGGTGCGATGCCCATTGCAGTATCCATAGGTGCAGCTTCTCAAAGTAGAATGGGAATGGGAATAGTTATTGTTGGCGGAACCATATTTTCATTAATCTTAACTTTATATGTCATTCCGGCTGTTTATTTGATGTGGTCAAGAGAAAAAAAGCACCGTCCGGAATTTGACAATTTATAACCATTTTTGCGATGAAAAATGTAATTACCCTTTTTCTGTTTTTTTGTAGTATTTCTATTTGGAGTCAGACAACACCTATTCTAACCTTGGAAGATGCCATTTCTAAAATGCTTTCTAATAATTTTGATATTAAGATTGCCAAAAACGAATTGAAAATTGACGAAATAAATGTAACTGCCGGTAATGCCGGTATGCTTCCACGAGTAACGGGAACTGTTTTAAACAATAATACCATTTTAAATCAAACGCAAACGCAGGCGAGTGGAAATGAAATTGAAATTGACGGTGCCAGAAATATAAATATCAATTATGGTGTTGGTTTAGATTGGACCATTTTTGACGGATTCAGAATGTTTGCCCGACATAACCAATTAAAAGAACTTCAAAATTTAGGAGCTACAGAATTAAAAATTGCCATTTTAAATCGTGTAAGCATGGTGTATCAAACCTACTTTACTTTGGTAGCTCAACAACATCAATTGAAGGCTTTTGACAGTATTATAACAGTATCTGAATTTCGAGTAAAAACAGCCAAAAATCGATTTGCTATCGGCAAAGCATCGAAGTTAGAAGTTTTGAATGCAGAAGTGGATTTAAACACCGATTTATCCGCTAAAATTCAGCTTACAGAACAATACAAGCTTCAAAAAATTGCGTTAAATGAATTAATTACACAACCTTTAGATACTGATTTTGAAGTGATTTCTACTTTTAGTGTTGACCAAACTCTTTTGTTGACCGATTTAATTCCTTTGGCAGAAAAACAAAATCCGCAATTGCAATTGCAATTTATTCAGAAAAAAATTCAGGAATACGAATTAAAACAAGTTAAAGCCAAACGATTGCCAACAGTTAGTGTGCAAGGCGGTTATAATTTGGTTCGTTCACAATCACCTTTCGGGTTTATTACTGAATCAACCGGACGAAACTTTACATACGGATTTTCTGCTTCTTTGAACATTTTTGATGGTTTCAATCAAAATCGAAATGAAAAAGCGGCCAAAATTCAATTGGAAAACACTCAACTTCAAATCGAAAGACAATCGCAGATGGTCCAATCGCAATTAACGGCATTATATCAAACGTATCTTTCGAATGTTTCCCTTTTTGAATTGGAAAAGAAAAACGAAAATCTGGCAAAACAAAACTTAGAGATTACACTTGAAAAGTTCAAAATAGGTTCTGTAGCTCCGATTGAATTTAGAACAGCTCAAGAAAATTATGCCAATGCTGTTATTCGATTAACGAATGCAGAATTGAATTGCAAACAATCTGAAATTAGTTTGAAAGAATTGGCCGGAAACTTAACGTTTTAATTTTGAAAAAGATATTGATTAAAAGAGTAACTTTGAAATACTAATCAATAACTTATATCAAATGGAAATGAATTTTTACGCAATTTTAGTTGCAGCAATATCTACCCTATTGGTTGGATTTGTATGGTATGGTCCGTTATTTGGAAAAGCTTGGATGGCTGAAACCGGATTTACGGAAGAAGAATTAAAAAAGGGAAGCATGGTTAAAATCTTCGGATTAACATTTGTCTTCTCTCTTTTTTTAGCGATGATTATGCAAGTTCTTTGTATTCATCAATTTGGACCATTAGGCCTAATTGGCGGTCCGGATTTTATTGAGACTGCCAAACCTTCCTATGCAGCATTCATGGCAGATTATGGTGATGCATTTCGTACTTACAAACACGGAGCATTACATGGTTTTATGTCGGGATTGTTTTTAGCGTTACCTTTGGTAGCTATCAACGGTTTATTTGAACGTAAATCATGGAAATACATTTTCATTCATGCCGGTTACTGGACCGTTGTCATGACGATTATGGGAGCAATTGTTTGTGGTTGGGTTTAAAACAACGCATCAATTTCTATAGCTAAAGCAAAGTCTTTATCCGTTACTCCACCACAATCATGGGTGGTTAATCGAATAAAGACTTTGTTATATACATTCGTCCAATCCGGATGATGATTTTGTTTTTCGGCTACCAATCCAACTTGTAGCATAAAAGCCAAAGCCTCAGAAAAATTAGTAAAAACAAATGTTTTACAAATGCAATTTTCTTGAAATATCCATTCTTTCAAGCATTCTAATTTTTACTTTGCCGAAATTTCTGAATAGGTTTTCATTGGTTTTTTATTTATATAAAGTTAAATAAAATTGTAGTTTGCAAACAAACTTTAACTTTATTCCCTTAATTCAAAATTTCAAATTTCTTTTGACGAGCTCTTTACATTTTAAGATTCAAACTTCCACTTCCGAATTAAACCAAGATTGGGACACATTGGCTCAATCCACTATATTTTTACAAACAGCTTATTTGAAAATATTAGAAAATGCAGCTCCTCAAAACATGACTTGTTATTTTATCAGCTTATTTGAAAATGATAGGTTGGTTGGAATTGCCCTCGCTCAATTTTTAAATTTGAATAAACTTTCGTCTTTTGGAGAACGTGATAAATGCGTCAAAAAATCAATTCGGAATGTAGTTTTCAGGAATTTTTGTTCTCATGTTCTATTCATCGGAAACAATATGCTGACGGGTCAAAATGCTTTTCAATTTGATGCATCATTTGATCCAAAAAAAGGAGTTGAACTTTTGCAAGCAGCCGCAGAAGAAATTAAAAACACACTCAAGAAAAAAGGAATAAAAGTACATATTACTACTTTTAAAGATTTTAATGAACTAGAATCAACTCCGTTTTCTGTTCCCGCATTTCAATCGTATTATCGTTTTTCTACTCAACCCAATATGATTTTTAAAGCCGACCCAAACTGGCATACTTTTGATGATTATGTTTCGGCACTTTCCAAAAAATATCGAGATCAATATAAGCGTTGCAGAAAAAAAGCAGAAGGCATTCACAAACAAAAAATGAATTTAGACGACATTTTAGCTTACGAAGAAACGATTTATGCTTTATATCATCATGTGGCTCAAAATGCACCTTTCAACACCTTCTTTTTGCCTAAAAACCATTTTAGCGAATTGAAAAAAAATCTCAAAGATTTGTTTTTATTTTATGGTTATTTTGAAGATGGTAAACTGATTGGCTTCAATACGTTGATAAAAAACGGCAACCAAATGGATACTTACTTTTTAGGCTACGACGAAACCATACAGCGGGAAAAAATGTTGTATTTGAATATGTTGTATGACATGATTGCCTATTCTATCAACAAAGGTTTTAAGGAAATCATTTTTGCTCGAACCGCATTGGAAATCAAAAGTTCAGTTGGTGCCAAACCTGAAGAAATGTTTGGGTATATCCATCATTCCAATTCGATTATCAATTCCAAAATGGATAAATTATTTTGCTATTTAGAACCTAAAACAGAATGGCAAGAACGGAATCCGTTTAAATAGATTGGTTATATTTTTGGTACTGATAAAAAGCAAAAATTCCAAGAATTGCTTCTCCAAAAAAACCATAGAAAAATAAATCAGAAGATTTTCCATCTAGGAATAAACTTAGCAATCTTCCTAAAGCAATTCCACTCATAAAAAAAGCATTGGATAGTGTGGCAACTTTCCAAAAAAATGGCTTTACGATACCTAAAATCCATAGTAAGCTAAACGAAAGATATAACCCCATTATTGCTCGAAACACACTTTTCAAATCCGCTGTTTTTACTTGAAAATCAAAAAAAGAGGGCAAAACATGTTCCGGATTCCAACCATAAAAGAAAGCAGTCGGAATCACTATAGCAACTGATACTATTAAATGTACATTCTTTCGATTCACTTTTAAGATAATTATAAAGATTCTATTTCAAGCTGAACTGTTTCCCAGTCTTCTAACAATTTGTCAAGTTCTTGTTTTTTCTTGTTGTAAGCTACAAAGAAATTGGCGTCTTCAATGTGTTTGTCGTAATTAGAAGCCAAAGCTTTATCGTCATTTTGAATATCAATCTCAAGTTGTTTGATTTGACTTTCAATTTTGCTTAAACGGTTTTGTAGTGATTTAGCTTTCTTTTGGTCTTCATACGAAACTGATTTATTTTCTTTTGAAGCAGAAGTCGTGACAACATCTTTTTTCTCAATTTCACGCATGTTCATAGCGTTACGTTGCTCTAAGAAGAAATTAATATCGCCTAAATATTCTCTAATTTTTTGGTCTTTAAATTCATATACTACATTGGCCATTCCTTGCAAGAAATCACGGTCGTGTGAAACTAAAAGTAACGTTCCTTCATACTTTTGTAAAGCTGCCTTTAAGACATTTTTAGATTTAATATCTAAGTGATTCGTTGGCTCATCCATCAAAAGAACATTGATAGGTTGTAACAACAATTTACATAAGGCCAAGCGGTTTCTTTCACCTCCTGAAAGCACTTTCACTTTTTTCTCCACGTCATCTCCACGGAATAAAAAAGCACCAAGCATATCACGGACTTTAGAACGATTCGTGTCGGTAGCCGCATTTATCATAGTGTCTAGCAATGTAATTTCTCCATCCAGATATTCCGCTTGGTTTTGAGCAAAATATCCCAGCTGTACATTATGTCCGAGTTTAATCGTTCCATCATATTTGAATTCGTTTACGATGGCTTTGATAAAAGTAGATTTTCCTTGACCGTTTTGACCAACAAATGCAATTTTACTTCCTCGTTCAACCAATAAAGAAATGTCTTTTAAAATGGTTTTATCACCATAAGCTTTAGTAACATGTTCTGCTTCAATAACTACTCTTCCCGGGGTTTGAGAAACCGGAAAAGAAATATTCATCACAGAATTATCGTCTTCATCTACTTCAATACGCTCTACTTTATCCAATTTTTTAATTAAAGATTGAGCCATGGAAGCTTTAGAAGCCTTGGCACGAAATTTTTCGATTAATTTTTCCGTTTCTTCAATTTTCTTTTGCTGATTTTTTTGAGTCGCCAATTGCTTTTCGCGAATTTCTTCTCTCAAAACCAAATATTGAGAATACGGTTTATTAAAATCGTAAGCTTTTCCGAGTGAAATTTCGATGGTTCGATTCGTTACATTATCCAAAAACATTTTATCGTGAGAAACAATCACAACTACTCCGGGAAAATTACGTAAGAAACTCTCCAACCAAATGATACTTTCAATATCTAAGTGGTTGGTAGGCTCATCGAGTAACAAAATATCATTGGATTGCAAGAGTAATTTGGCCAATTCAATTCGCATTCTCCAACCACCTGAGAAGGTTTCGGTTACATTATTGAATTCTTCTCTTTTGAAACCCAAACCTAATAAGATTTTTTCGGTATCTCCTACATAATTATAGCCACCTAACACTTCATAATGATGGGTAACATCGCTTAATTCATCAATTAATTCTGAATAGGACAGACTTTCATAATCGGTACGTGTAGCCAATTCATGATTAATTTGTTCAATTCTTTTTTCGGTACGTTTAATTTCTTCAAACGCTTGATAAGCCTCTTCTAAAACTGTTCGACCTTGTTCAAAATCAATATCTTGACGCAGGAAACCCATTTTGATTTCTTTTTCTGTGGCAATACTTCCGGAATCCGGTTTCATATCACCTGACAAAATTTTGAGCATAGTAGATTTACCGGCACCGTTTTTTCCCACCAACCCTACTCTATCGCCTGCTCCAAGACGAAAAGTAACTTCTTCAAATAAATACGTACCACCAAAGGAAACCGATAAATTGTGTATGTTCAGCATAATTTTGTGACTTATGTTACATTGTGTAATCTTTGAAAAAGATACCTTTGTATAAAATTTTTGCAAATGTTAAAAAAAGGATCCAAACTGAATAGCATTTTAACAGGAAGTTGTCCAAAATGCCAAGAAGAAAGCATGTATAAAGAAAAAAATCCCTACAAAATGGGAAAAGTTTTCGATATGCATGAAACGTGTAGCCATTGTGGGACTCGATATCAAATGGAACCTTCCTTTTTTTATGGAGCAATGTATGTGAGTTATGGAGTTAGTATTGCTTTTGCCGTTGCAGCTTTTATTATTTCGAATGTATTTATTGGATTAGGATTAATTCATTCCTTTATAGCTATTGTAGCAACTTTAATTTTCACTTACCCAATCATCTTGCGATTGTCACGAAACATTTGGATAAATATGTTTATGCATTTTGACAAAAATTGGAAAGAGCATAAACATTAATCCCAAGTCATTTTTTTAAACCGTTTGATATCGATTTCTTTTGGCAAAGAAGTTTGATGTTCTATGTGTTCAAACAAAGCTTTTGCCATAGCAGGAGCTAACATCACGCCACGTGTTCCTAAACCATTAAGCACATGAAGATTTTTGTGTTTTGGATGCGTACCAACCATAGGACGACGGTCTTTAACTGTTGGTCTTACACCTGCTAAATGTTCCACTATTTCAAAATCAAGATGTAAAATTGATTTAAGATTGTTGAGTAATTCTTGTTTACCTTCCTCAGTCGGTGTAGCCGTTTTATCCTCCCAATTATACGTTGCCCCAACCTTGTACAAATCATCTCCTAAAGGAAGAATAAATACAGAAGATTTCATAATAACATCCAAGTTTAAATTAGGACACTTGATGATTAATAATTCTCCTTTCGTCCCATCAAGTGGTAATTGATTAAAAAATGGATTAGAAAGCAATCCAAAGCCTTCTGAAAAGATGATGTTTTTATATTGAAGGTTATCATACTCAAGATAGTTTTCATCAATTTTCAATTGTTGATAATCAAATGTTGAAGAAATAAAATTATCTTTTGATTTTAGGAAAGCTTGATAACTTTTTACTAATAATGCAGTATCAACATACCCGGAGTGAAGTACTTCACCAAAACCATAAGGCGAATGAACACCTGGATAATTTCTATAATGAAGTTCGGTAGAAAGAAATGGAGCTAAAAGTGGTTTATCGGCAGCAACAAACCAATTATTTTGTTCCTCTACAGAAAATAGTTTTCTATAAATGGGTAATTTAAAATCTAATTTTATGTTTAATTGTTTTTCAAAAGATTGATAAACACCATCGGCTAACGTCAATTGTTCTTGTGCTTGCCAAACTTCACTAAATCGTTTTAAAATAACAGGATTATACAAGCCCCCGGCTATGATAGAAGAATTTTGAGAATAGTTTTCAATCACCCTAATGGATTTATTGTTTTGTAAAGCTACATCTGCAAAACAAATACCCGCTAATCCGGAACCTACAATTAAATAATCTATCATGGTGCAAAAATAAAAAACTCTTACCGAGATGGTAAGAGTTTTTAGTATTTAATTTTATGTGATTAGTAATTCCACATATCTTGTTCAAAATTTCTGATTTTTTCTTTCACTCTTTCCGATTCTAACAATTGGTTAAGAGCATTGTCTTTCATGTAATCTTGAATTTGACGGTCACCATAAACGTTTTCTTCTTTGTAAATCACACCACTAAAACGACGTGAATTTAATAAGTGATCAAATGTAATAGGCATAGCCGAATTTACATTATTAAAAGCTGTCCATTCATGTAAGACATCTCTAGTTGCAGGAAAATAAACCCAAAACAATTCAATTACGTCAGGATTATCAGTGCCAACTTCACGAGCTTCAGGAGCTACAGGACAAATTCCAAGTAAACGATACTTCATTTCACCTTGTCTTTTGTCAAAATACCAATATCCTTTTATTTTATAGCCGGATACATCAATAGCACCAAGCTCTCTTTTATCAATATACTGAAGGTCTAATACCTTTGCAACAACTTCAGGTTGTGGAATTAAATTGCCTTTTTTATCGTACTTTGGTGCTGCTTTTTTTGGAAAATACTGATCATAATAAGTATTAATTTCCTCTCTACCAGCATCCGTAGTATCGATATACGTAAAAGATGATTTCATATCTTTTAATGACTTCTTTGTATTAAAGTAATCATCAGCATATACTTCAGTAATTCTTCCAGATTTAATTTCTTTGATTAACACATCAAATAAAGAACGTCTTTCTTTACCAATATTTGCGGTATCAACTGGGAAATATAAAGGAAAATTAACTCTTTCATCTAAATCAATAATTTCCCAAACCATTTTACCCATTAAAACATCTCTGTCATGCACATAACCGTACTGCAATGGTTTATCATTATCAGATTCCATTTGAGCAGCCGTTTTTTTACCAATTTCAGTTGGAGATTTAGCATTTAAAAGATTCGACTGAGCTACTCCGATTTGCATTACAAACAGAGTAGAAAAACATGCTATTATTGAATTTAATTTCATCTTAAACGATTTGTAGGTTATTTTCTAAGAAGATAACGTTATTATATCTTACTTATTGTATTTCATAAATTACTGGAGCTGTTCTTGGCAACATGATATCTGAACCTTCTAATTTAACTTTGATATCAGAAACAGTTACTTGGTCACCACGACCTGCTCTAGCTAAAGCAGCTTTACATTGATCATTAACTCTATCACCAGAGACAATTACGGCAGCTTGACCAGGAACTTTTAAAGTAAAACCAGTAACTTTTAATTTTAAATCAAAATCAAAATCAGGTAATTTAGCAGAAATTTGAGATACTTCTAATCTTGATTTTGCACCTTTAGTAGAATACATCTCTCCACCAATTGCACCAGCAGGAGCAGGAATACCTTTGATACGGAATACTTTTTTAGAAGAAGCAGATTTACCATCAGGTAATTTTGCATTAACATTAATTACTACTTCTGTACCTTGACCAGGACTCATATTATATTTACCAGGACCAGTACCCTTTGATAAACCTGGAGCTTGAGCAGTAACATCAGAATCAGAAACTCCGGCAAAAGAAATTGTCATTGGGTTAACTACACCACGATACACAACATTCATTTTATCCGCTGAAATTGTAGCTTCTTTTGGTTGAGGAACTACAACGTATTTACCAGCAAACTTTAAAGGAATTTCTTTTCCATCCTCTACGAAAGTAAATTGACCGTTAATGTTTTGCTCACCAACAGCACCCGCAGTCAAAGAAATAACGGCTTGACCGTTTTCAATCTTACCAGGTCCTTCAAATTTTGTAGGAGAAGTATTGGCATCATAACGACCTAATACAACTTTTCCTTTTACATTTTCACCTTGGAAATATGCATTTTTTTCAAGCACAACGATTGCTTCATAATTGCTGTAAGAAGCAGCAGCAACAGCAGCCTTCCCTAATAATGCATTATAAACATCAGTTTCAGCTTTTTTCACATCATTTTGCCAAGCAGATAATTTAGCTAAAGACGAAATAGATGGAAAACCTTTAAAATGATAATCTAAGAAAGGAATTGAAACGCCTTCTTTGTTGGTAACTTTATCAGTATTAAATTTAGTTTCAATCTCTTTTACAATAGATGCAAATTTTTTGTTGTTTCCAAGTGCAGCTTTCATATCAGCTTTATATTTCTCAATTGTGCTGATAATTTCATCACCTTTGGCTGTATATTTATCTCCTTGAAACCATAACTCATCAATTTTATCACCTTTATCCATTGATTCATAAGGTAATTTTCCAGTTGATTCATCTACTTCGGTTCCTTCTACTACAGAAGATTTCAAAGCTCCAATGTATTCATAGAAATTTTTAGTTAATTTTTCAACTGAATGTGCTGTTTTTGCAGCTGTAGCAAATTCTCCACCAGCTTCAGAAGCTTTTGCGTCTAAACTTGCTAACATTTGAGCATTGGATTGAACAGAAGCATTATTTGATTCTTCAAATCTTTCGTTCATAATACCAAATGCAGATAATACTTCCTTTGACATATTTAATGCCAACATTGCGATGAAAACCAAGTACATCAGGTTAATCATCTTCTGTCTAGGGGTTAATTTTCCTCCTGCCATTTCTAATTAGTTTTTTTAAATTGATTTATGATTTGATAAAACTAATTATCCTCTATTTCCCATTGCAGACAACATACCACCGTAAACATTGTTTAATGATGCGATGTTAGAAGTCATTGCTTGCATTTGTTCTTTTAATTTTGCAGCGTTATCAGCAATTTCTTTATTTGCTTCAGCATTTCTAGCAGCACTTTCTAATTGAACTTTATACAAACTGTTTAAAGATTCCATTTGAGCAGCAGCCATTGATAATTCTTCGCTGTATTTTTTCTGACCTGCAATTGAATCAACTGTTGGAGCAATTCCTTTGGCAGCAGATTCGAAATTTTTGATACTATTTCCTAAGCTAGCCATTAATTCACCATCTACTTTGGCTTCTTTAAGCATAGCATCTAATTTTTGTGACAATAATCCTTGTGCATCTTTTGGTTCTTCTTTTTTCTTTTCTTTTGCTTGACCACCTGCTAATTCAGGATAAACCAATGACCAATCTAATTCGTGATCAACCGGTTCAAAAGCAGAAAGTGCAAAGATGAATGCTTCAGTTCCTAAACCTGCAATAAGCATCGCACTTGCTCCTGGCCAGTGCATCAATTTGAATAATGCTCCGATGATTACAACTGCTGCTCCAAGACCATAGGCCATGTTCATTACTTTTTTTGGTAGTGCCATAATAATAAAAATTTTAGTTAGTTAAGTTAATTAATATAAAGTTGGTTAAAAATTTCAATGTTAAAAATTATTTTGCTCGTCCTTTGCTGTTTGCATTTCCGGTTACTTGAGTACCCATGTAATCTTGTACTGTTCTGAAACCTATGTAACTTCTAGCAGAATCGGCATATTCATAGTCTCTTGTACTTACTTGCAAGAAATATGCAACATCTTTCCAAGAACCACCACGTATCACTTTACGCTTGTTTTTCAAATCTCCTACAGTTGGATTCATTGTGGATACATATTCGTAAGCCGCAGCATCATAAGAAGAATCTGTCCACTCAGAAACGTTACCAGCCATGTTGTACAAGTTATAATTGTTAGGCTCATATGATTTTGCTTCTACAGTGTAAAGAGCTCCATCAGCAGCATAATCTCCACGATTTGGTTTAAAGTTTGCTAAATAACATGCTCTGTCGTTTTTAGCATAATGACTTCCCCATGGATAAGTTGCAGATTCAAGACCACCGCGAGCAGCATATTCCCATTCAGCCTCCGTTGGAAGACGGAATGAATTGATTAAATCTCTTTTCTTCTTTTTAGATTTAATGTATGCGTTTTTGTTAAGTGTTCTCCAAGCACAAAATGCTTTAGCTTGTTTCCAAGAAACCCCAACAACTGGATAGTCACTGTAAGCTTGATGCCAAAAATAATCATTGTGCATTGGTTCATTGTATGAATAAGCAAAATCTTTAATCCAAGAAGTTGTATCAGGATACACTTTTACTTTTTCTTTTCTGATAAAATCAGAACGTTTTCCAGTTTTTGCTTTAGCAGCTGCCTGGATATCCATCCAAGTGTAACTGAACTCTAATTTATCAACATTAATAGTTCTTAAACCATTGAACGATTCAGCAGCAGGAAGATACAATGAATCCATAACTTCAACGTAGTGCTCGTCTGGATATTTAGATGTATCAGTGATTAATTTTACTTTTCTATTCAGTCTTCTACCTGCAAACGGATCATCTTCTGTTCCAATGCTGTAATAGTTCTCATACATATATTTGTCATAAGGAGTCATTTTTTCAGGATCAGCATCTTTGAAAGCATAATCACCTATACTTCCACCTCCTTTTTTACCACTTCCACCACCTGTACCGGCAGACTGCCCTAACTCATCAGCAAGGATAGCCAAACGCATACGCATAGTCGAGTCTTTTACCCATTCGATAAATTGTCTATACTCACTATTTGTAATTTCCGTTTCGTCCATATAGAAAGAACGAACAGTTACTGTTTTAGTGGGTGCATCTTGCATATTAGCAGGATCATCGTCTGATTTACCCATAATAAAGGCTCCACCAGGAATAAGTGCCATACCATATGGCTTCTCAGGATGCCATTTTCTACCTTGAACACCTACAAGCTCACCTTTCTCACTGGATCCACATCCAACTAAAGTGATTAAAATTGTTGATAATGCGATAAACTTCTTCATATAAATTTGGGTTATCATGTACTCGAATTTTTAAGGCCGTAAACCTATTTATTATTTTTCAAAAAAGCAATTATTTGATGTAAAATTTATTTTCTGTGTCAAAACTAATCAAAACACAAATACAAAAAAAGAAAAAAATCGATTAAATACACATTTTATCGACGAAACGCTTATTTTTTTTGTTTTTGTAAGATTTTTTTAACAATTATACTATATCTTTTCTTTGTGCCTTCCACCATCTTTCTGGTATTTCTTGGTCGCAAGCTCGTAAATAATCTTCATGCGTACATGGCATTAACGTATTTTTTATTAATTTATTATTAACATTATTAAAAAAAGGTAATTCTACCCACCATCTTTGGGAAATAGAACTCTTATAAAATAACAATTCAATATCATCAACCGGTACAATATATTTCATGAATCCCGATTTATCAATTATAGGATACTCTTTAGACCTGTAATTAAAACCTTCAATAAAATACCATATCATTTGAGCCATCAAAACAAATTCTCCTTTTTCATTGGAATGATTGAAAATACCATAAGAAGTAACTTTATCACTAATACCGGAATAACGTGATAATGCACAAATTTCTTTCCCATTAAATCCATTAGGCATAAAAGGCAATAAACAATTAGAATCCGATGACTTTACAGCACCTAAATCTACAGAAACAATATCCGCATCTCTAAAAACAGGTTCAGATATAGAAATATCTGCAGAAACATCACCCAATCGATAAGCATCAAAATATAATTTCTCTATTAAATCAATTTCTTCTTGCGAATTAAAATACGTTTGATAACCAATATTACTATAATTGAATAAATTATTGGGTTCATTAATAATCATTTTAGACAAATAAGAATCAACTGTATGTTGTGATTCATCTTTACCAAAATCAAATTTATAATCAACAGAAACTAAATTAACCATTTGATCAAGCTTATCATATGCTCTATACATAGCATACGTTATATCTTGAGATCCACCTATAATAATAGGAATAATTCCTTTTTTAATTAATTCAGCATTTATTTTTGAAACTGCATAGTAAGTATCTTCCTGTGTAGCTCCTTGTTCTATATCACCCAAGTCAGCTATACTTGAGACCCAATTGCCCGGAAATAATTGATATAATTGTTTTCTTAATTCATCTAAACTAACTTCATTGGGAAGATATTTATTTCCTCTTGAATCTAAAACACCAATAATTGCAATAGTTATTTTATTTAAATCAGGAAAATCAACTTGTGAATGAAAAGCTACTTTTTTTCCCAATGATTGAACGTTAAGTTGGTCAACAAATGCTATAACCTCATCGCTAACAGGAGTTAAAAAATCAAATGCCATAGCTTATTTCTTTTTTGCAGTTGTTTTTTTGGTTGTTGATTTTGTGGTTGCTTTTTTAGCGGGTGCTTTTTTTGCAGGAGTTTTTTTCTCAATAAGTTCTTGTACCTGAGCTAAAGTTAATTTTTCAGCATCTACATCTTTATTCAATTCAATCTTTAACTTTCCTTTAAAAATAACCGCTCTTCCCCATCTGGCTTTTTCTACACGAATGCCTTCTGCTTTCCAGTCATGAATAACTTTATCGATTTCTTTTTGTTGTTTTTCCTCAATCAACTCATTTAAATCCGATTGTGAAAGTTTATCAAAGTTATATTTCTTACTTACATTGATAAACATGCCATTCCATTTGATAAAAGGACCAAATCGCCCTACTCCTTTTTGAATAGGCAATCCGTCATAAGTTCCGATAGGAGCATCAGCTTGGTTTTTTTCATCAATCAATTCTTGAGCTCTTTCCATAGAAACATCAAACGGATCTTCACCTTTTGGTAACGAAATAAAAGTTTTTCCATAACGAACATACGGACCAAAACGACCATTGTTCACTTCTACTTCTTCTCCTTTATAGGTACCCAAATTTTTAGGTAATAAAAACAAGTTTAAAGCTTCTTCTAAAGTAATGGTTCCAATATTTTGATCGGTTCCAAGACTCGCAAACTGTTTATTGTCATCATCTATATCCCCAATTTGAGCCATGGGTCCAAATTTTCCTAAACGTACCGAAACCGGTTTTCCGGTTTTAGGGTCTTTTCCTAAAATACGTTCCCCACTTTCTCTGTCGGCAT
Source organism: Flavobacteriales bacterium (assembly GCA_017302935.1). GTDB lineage: Bacteria > Bacteroidota > Bacteroidia > Flavobacteriales > Flavobacteriaceae > Flavobacterium. Next base: position 15,135 of record JAFLBT010000041.1, read on the forward strand.
TCTCTTCCACATTTTTTACCACCGGATGAAAATGATTGTAAAAATCACGCATCATTTTGGTCCAATCTTCGTTTCCTTCAGCAATTTCATCAAAGTCTTGTTCGACTTTGGCTGTGAAATTGTAATCTAATATGGTAGAAAAGTTTTTTACCAAAAAGTCATTTACAATTATTCCGATATCAGTTGGCACCAATTTTCCTTTGTCAGAACCCGCATTTTCAGTCAAGACAACTGATTTAATATCATTTCCTTTTAAAGTCAGTTGATTGTATTTACGCTCTTGCCCTTCAAAACTTCCTTTTTCAACATAATTTCTGTTGATAATGGTTGAAATAGTTGGAGCATAGGTTGAAGGTCTTCCGATACCTAATTCTTCTAATTTTTTTACTAAAGAAGCTTCGGTATATCTACTTGCCGGTCTGGAGAAACGTTCGGTTGCGGTGATGTAATTATTAAGCAATCTTTCGTTTACTTTCATGGCTGGTAACATTCCTTCTTGTTCTTCTTCATCGTCATCATTTCCTTCTAAGTAAACTTTGAGAAAACCTTCAAATTTGATTACTTCTCCCGATGCAGCAAAATATTCACTATGATTATTGGCTTCAATTTTTACATTGGTTCGCTCTAATTCCGCATCACTCATTTGCGATGCTAACGTTCTTTTCCAAATTAAATCATACAATCGAGCTTGATCTCTATCTATATTTAAGGTATGCTTCGACATATCTGTTGGACGAATGGCTTCGTGAGCTTCTTGTGCTCCTTTGGCTTTGCTGGTAAAAGTTCTGGGCTTACTAAATTCTTTCCCATATGAACGAGTGATTTCGGCTTTTGCAGCCGCCATGGCTTCTTGCGAAAGATTCACGCTATCCGTTCTCATATAAGTAATATATCCGGCTTCATACAATCGCTGAGCAATTTGCATCGTAATTCCTACCGGAAGATATAATTTTCGAGCTGCCTCTTGTTGTAAAGTTGAAGTTGTAAACGGAGCGGCAGGCGATTTTTTGGTTGGTTTGGTTTCTAAATCGGCTACCTTATATATAGACCCGATATTTTGTTGCAGAAAATCTTCGGCTTCTTTTTGGGTTGAAAAATTCTTTGGCAATTTAGCTTTGAATGTTTTTCCGGCTTCATTAGAAAATTCGGCTGTAACTGAGAAAGAAGCTTGGGGTTTAAAATCCTGAATTTCACGTTCTCTTTCTACAATCAATCGAACAGAAACCGATTGTACACGTCCGGCAGATAAACCTCCTTTTACTTTTTTCCACAAAACCGGTGATAATTCATACCCAACCAATCGGTCTAAAACTCTTCGAGCTTGTTGGGCATTCACCAAATTATAGTCAATTCCGCGTGGATTTTCAATTGCTTTTTGAATGGCGGACTTAGTAATTTCATGAAAAACAATTCGTTTGGTTTTTTTTGGATCTAATTTTAATTCCTCGGCCAAATGCCAAGAAATGGCTTCTCCTTCTCGGTCTTCATCACTGGCTAACCAAACCGTTTCGGCATTTTTAGCTAAAGTTTTAAGTTTACTCACCACAGCCTTTTTATCTGAGGAAACTTCATATTTGGGTTTGAAATCTCTTTCCACATCTACCCCGATTTCTTTGGAAGGTAAATCGGCAATGTGCCCATAACTGGACTCTACCTGATAATCGCTACCTAGAAATTTTTCGATGGTTTTTGCTTTTGCCGGTGACTCAACGATAACTAAATTCTTTGCCATGTACGTATTTGTTTGGCAACAAAAGTATGGTTTTTTTTTAATTTTTAATTTTTGGAAACTAAATTCAAAGAAATAAGTACCGTTTTGAACCCTAATTTTGTTAAACAACCACTGCCATCTTGTCATATTTTCAATTTTAGTATTATCTTTGCAGACTGATTTCAGATAAAATCGATTATGGAGAAGATTATAGAAGAAAACAAGCAAGGAACCAGCTTAGTTTTAGCACAAAAAGAAGGTAATACAAAAAAGCTATTTATAGAAAGTTACGGCTGTCAGATGAATTTTTCTGATAGTGAAATTGTAGCTTCTATTTTGCATGAGCAAGGTTATAACACAACTCAAAACTTGGAAGAAGCCGATTTGGTTTTGGTGAACACCTGTTCCATTCGTGACAAAGCCGAGCAAACGGTTCGTAAGCGTTTGGAAAAATACAATGCCGTAAAAAAAATCAATCCAACCATGAAAGTGGGCGTTTTAGGTTGTATGGCTGAGCGTTTGAAAAGTCAGTTTTTAGAAGAAGAAAAAATCGTAGATATGGTGGTTGGTCCGGATGCCTACAAAGACATTCCAAACTTATTAAAAGAAGTAGAAGAAGGTCGAGACGCCATCAACGTGATTTTATCTAAAGAAGAAACTTATGGCGATATTTCTCCGGTTCGATTGAACAGCAATGGAGTGAATGCATTTGTTTCCATCACACGCGGATGTGACAATATGTGTACGTTTTGTGTAGTTCCGTTCACACGCGGTCGCGAAAGAAGTCGTGAACCCCAAAGTATTTTGGAAGAAATCAAAGATTTATATGATAGAGGTTTCAAAGAGGTAACGCTTTTAGGACAAAATGTAGATAGCTATTTATGGTATGGTGGCGGTTTGAAAAAAGATTTTGATAAAGCCACCGATATGCAAAAAGCTACCGCAGTTGATTTTGCTCAATTGCTTGAAATGTGTGCGGTGCAATTCCCGAAAATGCGTTTTCGTTTTTCTACTTCCAATCCACAAGATATGCATGTGGAAGTAATTGAAATTATGGCCAAATACCATAATATTTGCAACTATATTCATTTGCCGGTACAAAGTGGCAGCACAAGAATTTTGAAAGAAATGAACCGTCAACACACGCGAGAAGAATACATGGCGTTGGTGGATAAGATATATGAAATTATTCCGGATATATCACTTTCGCAGGATATGATTTCGGGTTTCCCAACTGAAACTGAAGAAGACCATCAAGATACTTTAAGTTTGATGGAATACGTGAAATACGATTTCGGATTTATGTTTGCCTATTCAGAGCGTCCCGGAACATTAGCAGCCCGAAAAATGGTGGATGATGTGCCGGAAGAAGTTAAGAAAAGACGTTTAAATGAAATCATCGACTTGCAACAAAAATTAGGCCTTGAAAGAACCAAACGCTTTGTTGGACAGGAAGTTGAAGTTTTAATTGAAAAAGAATCGAAACGTTCCACCGAACATTGGAGCGGCAGAAACTCGCAAAACACCGTAGTGGTTTTTCCAAAAGAAAATTACAAAGTGGGTGATTTTGTAATGGTAAAAATCAACGATTGTACCGCTGCGACATTAATTGGAGAAGCGGTTGGTTATTCTGAGATGATGAATTAATTTTTTTATTAGCCACGAATTACACTAATTTTCACTAATTAAAATGACGCTATATAAACAAGAAGAGAATTATAAAATTGTTGGTATATGTATGGAAGTTCACAGAATTTTAGGTTGTGGACTTTTAGAAATTATTTACAAAGATGCTTTGCAATTTGAATTTAAACAAAATGATATCGAATTTGAAAGAGAAAAAGAATTCAATATTGAATATAAAGGAATACAACTTCCTCATAAATTTTATGCTGACTTTATTGTTTACGATGAAATCATATTAGAAGTTAAATCTGTTAAAGAAATAAGCAATGAACATATTGCTCAAACTTTAAATTATATGAAATTAGCAAAAAGTCAATTAGGTATTATTGTAAATTTCAACAATAAATCACTATAATACAAAAGGCTAGTACTATGATGTAACAATTAATTTGTGGAAATTAGTGTAATTCATGGCCAAAAAAAATATTAACAACTAAACATGGAATCCGTACAAGCAATAAAACAACGATTTGAAATCATCGGAAATGATCCGAAACTCAATCGTGCGATAGAAAAAGCCATTCAGGTGGCTCCAACCGATATTTCGGTTTTGGTAACCGGTGAAAGTGGTGTGGGAAAAGAAAGTATTCCAAAGATTATTCATTCGCTTTCGCACCGAAAGCACGGAAAATACATCGCTGTTAACTGTGGAGCAATTCCTGAAGGAACTATTGATAGTGAGCTGTTTGGTCACGAAAAAGGAGCATTTACAGGTGCAACCGGAGCTCGTGATGGTTATTTTGAAGTAGCTGATGGCGGAACTATTTTTTTGGATGAAGTAGGTGAATTACCTTTAACCACTCAAGTTCGCTTACTTCGTGTGTTGGAAAATGGTGAATTTATTAAAGTTGGTTCATCGCAAGTACAAAAAACAAATGTTCGCATTGTGGCGGCTACCAACGTTAATATGTTTGATGCCATTGAAAAAGGAAAATTCCGTGAAGATTTATATTATCGTTTGAGTACCGTTGAGATTACGCTTCCTCCTTTAAGAGACCGTAAAGAGGATATTCATTTGTTATTTAGAAAATTTGCCGCCGATTTTAGTCAGAAATACAAAATGCCGCCCATAAAGTTAGAAGATAATGCAGTGGATTTATTGCTGAAATATCGCTGGAGCGGAAATATTCGTCAACTGCGAAATATTGCTGAACAAATTTCGGTTTTAGAAACCCATCGCAACATTTCGTACCAAACCTTATATAGTTATTTGCCACAAGAAGGTTCAAATCTTCCGGCAGTTATCAAAGATAAAAAAGCCGAAAGTGACTTTAGTAACGAACGAGAAATCTTGTACAAAGTACTCTTTGACATGAAAAGTGATTTGAATGATTTGAAAAAACTCACGTTAGAATTAATGCAAAACGGCAGTGCCAAAGTACAAGAAACAAACAAAAATTTGATTCAAAAAATTTACGGCAGCAAAGAGGAAACCGAAATTCCGTTTGAGGAGCCAAGAATGAGCGTCATTCCGGCACAACCGATTCCAGATCAAGAAGAATTTGAAGATGATGACGATGATCAAAACTATCTTTTTGCTGAAACAGTTGAAGAAGAAGAAACCTTGCGTTTAGATGCCAAAGAAATTGAACTCATCAAAAAAGCATTGGAACGCAACAAAGGAAAACGGAAAGCTGCTGCCGATGAATTAGGTATTTCGGAGCGTACTTTATATCGAAAAATTAAACAATTTGATTTGTAAACCATGAAGAGAATCTTGATAATCATTTTCCTATTTGCAACAACTTTTATCACAAACAGTTGCAAATACTATAATTTCACCGGAACCGGAAAAA
>JAFLBT010000042.1 GCA_017302935.1 Flavobacteriales bacterium
AAATTTGGATAATAGAAATTTTGTGGGTTTAATTTTTCAGCTTCCAAAAGCCATTCAATTGCTTGTTTATAATCTCTATTTGTGCTATAATAATAATTAGCTGCCTGAAATAATAAAGTAGCATCTTGTGTTTTGCCTTTAACAATATGTTGGTCTATTAATGCTAATATAGTATCGTCCTCCTTACTCTTTATTGGTATTTTGACCATAGTGTTTTCCCAAAATATTTTTAGAAATGCTTCTCCTTTGCTATTGATGTCATTTAATTCAATTGTGAATGTTTCATAGAAGTTGGGACTTTTTTCTGTAGGGACTTTGAAACGCATCACGTCTTTTTTTTCATCATAGCCCGTTTCACCATGTAAAGTAGTATCTGTGTTAACAATTATCGTCCATTCATTAACTGATGGAATTGAGAATATTGAATAACTACCGACTTTTAATATACTTTTACCAAAGGAAATATCTTCGGAAGTGTTAATTACTGTGCAATCACTCGCACCTGTACGCCAAAGTTTATCGAAAGGTACTAATTCACCAAATATTTTTCGGCCTCTTACTAAAGGTCTGCTATATGCTATTTTTATTATTGCACTGCCCACTTCTTGATCAAATGATGAAGCTGGACTTGCTGATGTGGTTCTGATTTGAACTTTTTCTTGGGCACCTATTAGTAACGATTGAAATAGCATAAAGCTTATAAAGATTATTTTTTTCATTTTCATTTTTTATTTAAAGTTTTAAATTTCGTAATCGTAATGCATTCACAATTACAGATACTGAGCTAAATGACATGGCTAGAGCTGCAATCATTGGAGATAATAAGATTCCGAAAGATGGGTATAAAACTCCTGCTGCAATTGGCACACCCAATACGTTATAGAAAAAAGCAAAGAATAAATTTTGCTTGATGTTTCTCATAACAGCATGACTCAAATTTTTAGCTTTTACGATGCCTTGTAAATCTCCTTTCACTAAAGTGATTTTGGCACTTTCAATAGCTACATCAGTTCCGGTTCCCATGGCAATTCCAATATCAGCTTGTGCTAATGCCGGAGCATCATTTATACCATCGCCAGCCATGGCCACAATTTTGCCTTCTGCTTGTAATATTTTTATTTCTTTGAGTTTGTCTTCGGGTAAGCATCCGGCTTTGTATGATGCTAACCCTAATTCATCAGCAACCGCTTTGGCTGTATTTTCATTATCCCCAGTTAGCATAATTACTTTTACACCTTGGCTCATTAATTCTTTAATGGCTGCTGTACTTGATTCTTTAATCGCATCGAAGATTGATACAAAACCAATAGCAATGCCTTCAACTGCTATATAGGAAACTGTTTTTCCGAGTTTTTGTTCTGCAATAATTTTGTTTTCTAAATCGTCAGAGACTGTTGCTTTGACTTGTTCCATTAGCTTTTTATTACCTAATGCTACTTTTTTATTGGTTACCGTTCCTGTAACTCCTTTTCCTGCAACGGCTTCAAAATCTTTAACTTCAATTAATGAAACAGTTTTTAGTTTAGCATAATTAACTACAGCCTGTGCTAATGGATGTTCACTATATTGATTTAATGAAGCAATGCGTTGCAATAAATCTTCATCTTTGTTATCGGTTGAGTATATTTTTTCGACAGATGGTTTTCCTTCGGTGATAGTTCCTGTTTTATCTGTAATTAGAACGTTAACCTTATTCATATTTTCTAAAGCTTCGGCATTCTTTATCAAAACGCCCGATTGTGCTCCTTTACCAACACCCACCATTACGGACATGGGAGTTGCCAAACCTAAAGCACAAGGACAAGCAATAATCAATACAGCAATGGCATTTATAAACCCATAAACCATAGCAGGTTCGGGACCAAACTTAGCCCAAATGAAAAAAGTAATTATTGAAATAATCACCACTATTGGCACAAAATATTTGGCAATACTATCGGCCAATTTTTGAATTGGTGCCCTAGATCGAGAAGCATCGTTGACCATTTGCACGATTTGAGAAAGTAAAGTTTCTGAACCTACTTTTTCGGCAATCATTACAAAGGATTTGTTACCGTTTATAGTTCCTGCAATTACATTGTCATCTTTCTTTTTGTCCACTGGAATGGGTTCGCCTGTAATCATCGCTTCATCAATGCTACTTTCTCCATCGGTAATTTTGCCATCAACTGGTATTTTGTCCCCGGGTTTTACGCGCAATAAATCCCCTTTTTTGATGTCGTGAATCGAAATTACTTTATCACTTCCATCAATTACTAAAATAGCTTCGGTAGGAGCGAGTTTTAGTAATTCCTTAATTGCTCCACTAGTTTGGCTGTGTGCTTTGGCTTCCATTAATTGTCCTAATAGAACCAATGTTAGAATTACTGTTGTGGCTTCAAAATAAAGCAAGACTGTTCCGTGTTCTGTTTTGAATTCGTTTGGAAAAATGTTTGGAAAAAACATACCCACTAAACTAAACAAAAAGGCAACTCCGGTTCCTATACCGATAAGGGTAAACATATTCAAATTCCAAGTAATAATAGATTTGAAGGCACGAACAAAGAACATCCAACAGGCATAAAAAACAACAGGAAGTGTAAGTATAAATTGTACCCAATTCCATTTTGTAGCATCCATTATTTTAAGTAACGGATTGTTTGGCATCATTTCTATCATTGCGATTGCAAAAATGGGAACTGTAAATACGACCGCTATTTTCATTTTTTTGACCAAATCTTTATAGGTCTTTTGATCTTCTGTGTCAGTTGGATTCATAGGCACTAAATCCATTCCGCAAATAGGACAAGAACCTGGTGTTTCACTAATTACTTCTGGATGCATTGGACAAGTATATAGGGATTTGCTAAGAGTTAAATCCGGAGCTTTGACTAAATCCATTCCGCATACAGGACAGTCGCCTGCTTTGTCATACACTTTTTCGCCTTCACAATGCATTGGACAATAATATTTGCCATTAGCATTAACAGCGATTTTGATTTCTTTTTTATCGCTGTGGGAATGCGTAGAGCAACAAGATTTTACAGTATTTTCATTTGAGGTTGCTTGTTGTAACATTTTATCATTGGCTATTTCTATGGTGTATTTTCCAACGGCAGATAATGCTTCTTGCAACTGTGTTATTGGAATGTGTTTTTCCATTGTTATAGTAGCTATGGATGGGTTTAAGGAAACTTTTGCTTCAACGCCATCAATAGCATTCAATGTTTTTTCGACTTTAGAACGACAGCCATTGCAAGTCATTCCGGTAATGGTATAGGTATGTGTCATAATTTTTTAGTTTTTAAATATTACATTTTCATCCCTTCCATTGGGTCACTTCCTTTTCGGAATTTATATTCGCTGTTTATGGCATAAGCCCCTGTAATAACGACTTTTTTGGCAGGATCTATTTCAGATTTGATTTCTATCATTCCATTGGTTTCTATTCCAGTTTCTACCATTACGTTTTCAAATACTCCCGGTCTTTTTTCAACCCAAATATAGGAAGCGTTTTCCTCCCTGATCACTGCATCTACAGGAATATACAATCCTTTTAGATTGGATTGTGTTAATTTTGCCATAGCCTGCATCCCGGGTTTTAATTGCAAATTTGGATTTGATATTTCCAATCGAATTAAAAGCAGACGAGTATCTGGATTTATTTCAGGATTGATAAAAGAAACTTGCGCATTTATGGTTTTATCAGGAAAATCGGAAAATGTAATTTGGGCTTTTTGTCCTATTTTTAGATTCTTGGCATAGTTTACGTTTACCTGTGTTTCTAACCAAAGACTGTTTAAATCCGCCAATTTAATGATGGGGGAACCTTCCATTGCATAACTGCCTTCTGTGGTACTTATTTCCGATATTGTTCCACTGGCAGTGCTATAAAAAATGGTATAAGGAGAAACTTCCTTACTGGTTTTTATACTTTCAATCTGGGCATTGGTTAAACCAAAGAACAACAGTTTTTGTTTTGCTGCATTGAGCATATTTCGGGCATTTTTTCCAAAATCGCCAGGCATTGCCAGTTGTTTGTATGCCGTAAAATAATCCTGTTTGGCAATGGCAATATCTTCACTATACAATTGATATACGGCTTGGTTTTTAGAAACATAATCACCAACGGTTTTGAAATACAACTTTTCAATTCGTCCCATTGCTCTTGCAGAAATGGTTTTTATTTTTTCTTGATTAATGGACAAGACTCCTGTATAATTTTGCTCTAAACTGCTTTGAGTTTCTGAAATAGTTTGTGTAGTGATATTTCCCAATTGTATTTGCTGTTTACTCAAACTTATTTCATTAGCCTCTGTGTCATCTTGTTTTATTGGGGTTAACTCCATATGGCAAATGGGGCATTTTCCGGGTTTGTCTTCCTTAACTTGTGGATCCATAGAACAAGTGTAAAATGTTGTTGCTGCACTCTTATTGTTTTTGCTATGGTCTTCTTTGTCTTTAGTATTACAAGCCACCATTACCATAAATAGTATTGATAGTACACTTATTTTTTTTATTGTCTTCATTATTATTCGGTTTTAATAAAGCTTTCGCTGTCAATTAAATATTGTGCGTTTTTGGCAATGGTGTCTTTTACTGAAATACCTTCCATAATTTGGATAAAATCATCTATTTCAATTCCTGTCTTTATAGTGGATGCCTTAAAGCCATTGTCCATTTTTAAGAAAACTATTTTCTTGTTTCCAATGCTTACCATTGACTGTTTTTGAATCCAAATCCCATTTACTGAATTTGTTTTCACAACTCCTTGCAATCTTAACCCAATTGGTAATTTGAATTTATTATTATTTAAATAAACTCGAATTCTGTTGGTTTTATCGGCTGGATTTAATTGTGTTTCGACAAAATTGATTTTTGCATCTATGAGTTCGTTTTTGTCTAGTTCGGAAGTAATTCTGATGGATTGATTGGCTTTGACAAGACTATTGTATCCTTGGATAACATTAAATATTCCCCATACTTTATCCGTATTTAATAGTTTAAAAATGATTTCTCCCTTTTTTATATAACTCCCTTCTTTAACATTCAAAACTTCAGTGTTGTTACTCGCACTTTGCATCACAGGATTAGTTGTATTATCCATCGTTGCTGTTCCTTCAATAATACCAGAAGCTGGACTATAAATGGTTATTAACGGGTTAACTTTTTTGGAATTAAACAGCGCATTTATTTGATTTTCAGTCATTCCATAAAGCAACAATTTTTGTCTGGAGGCATTAATAATCGAAGGATTTTCAGCATCATTAGTAATCATATAAATGAAGTTTTGTTGTTCCGTCAGTAATTCTGGGCTGTATAAATCAAATAGTTTTTGTCCTTTATTTACTTTTTGATATTTATAATTGACATACATTTTTTCGATTCGACCGCTCATTCGAGCTGCAATATTTACCGATGAATTGGGATCATACTCCACAATTCCCGGTAAATTTATTTCACTGCTCAAAGCAGTGTCTATTGCCGTTGTTGTTTGATAATTACCTACTATAAAATTGTCGGTAGGTTTTATAAGATTGTCGATTGAATTGTCGTCAACGGAATTATTCTCTGTTACTTTTTTTACCAAAGTCATTCCGCAAATGGGACAATTTCCGGGTTTATCTCTAATGATTTCCGGGTGCATTGAACAAGTGTAAACCTCGTTTTGATGTCCCATTTCCGAATGATTATCTGATTTTTTGGCAAAGAAATAGATTGCAATTCCGATAATGGAAATTACAACAAGAGCTAAACCATACTTTATATACTTGTTCATAATTATTTGGTTTCTAATTGTTTTTCAATTTCTACTTGTGCTGCCAATATACTTTGCAATTTATCTAAAGCATCAATTTGAGCCATATTTAATGCTTCCCAAGCATCGAGAGTGGCAAATAAATCACCAGTATTATTTTGCCAAGCCAAAATTGCAGTTTCATAATTTTTTTTCAAGGCAGGAATGATGCTTTTTTGTGCAACCTCGTATTGCTTTTTTAAAGCGGTCAATTCATTGTTCATACCCGAAATCATTCCTGTGGCTTCATTCAAAATCATTTGCTTTTGCCAGTTCAAACTTTCATTTTTAATTTGAAAACTGTCGATATTGGCTTTATTCATTTTAGTTGACCAAGGCATTGGAATGGTAATCATTCCCATCAAGGAAAATTGTTGGGGTTGTTCTCCAAAAGCAAACATATGATCGTATTTTATACCAAACTCGGGCAATAACTTTGTTTTTTCGGCTACAATTTTGAGCTGATTTATTTCCATCGTTTTTTCGATGGCTTTCACATCGCTTCGGTTTTTAGAAAGAGAAGTTGTATCTGATATGGCCAAATTAAAATCTTTTATTTCGTAAGTTTCATCAATTTCAAATTTGGTGTTTTTATCTCTTGCCATCAAGGTGTTTAGCATAATTCGCTTTTGGGAAATGTCATTTTGCAACATTAGAATCATACTCTCTAATGCGCTGTATTGCGATTTTGCTTTGTAATAAGTAGGCAATTTATCCATATTATACTGGTAGCGTATTTCCATACTTTTAATCATATAATCTAAAAGCAACAAATTATCATCGGCTATTTTTATTTTTTTATTTAAAACCAACCATTGATAATAATTTGTTTTTGCCAATGCTTTCAATTGATTAACTGTATAGTTTTTGTTTTCTTTTTCAACAGATGACATTGCATTCATAAGATTAAAATCAGCTTTTAACTTGGATGCATTGGGTATCATTTGCGTAACACCCAACATATAGTTTCCCATACCAGGGTTCATTTCATTTGCTTTCCACATTTTGGTATTGTAGGGCGTCATAAAAAAACCTGTTTCCACTTGAGGAGGCATCCAGCTTTTGGCTCCTTTTGCCGCCGCATCCATACTTTGAATTTCGGCATCATAAATTTTCAATTGTGGATTATTTGTTTTGATGGTATTCAATACATTATCCAAGGAAAGTGTTTGGGCTGCTAAATTGCTAGCGCTTAAAATCAAACAACTTATGGCTATATAAAATTTATTCTTTAACATCTATAAGTTCTATTTTACCTTTTGTTCTTAATTCTCGAAGTTTTACCATCTCAAAAACAATCGGTGTTACTAATAATACATAAATCGTGGAGGTAATGGTGCCTCCAATTAGTGGGACAGTGATGGGAAGCATTATATCTGATCCTGTTCCTGTTGCCCAAAGAATGGGGATTAGTCCAAATAATGAAACTGAAACAGTCATCAATTTTGGTCTTAACCTTTTGGCTGAACCATCAATAATATATTGTTTCAATATTTCTTCGGTTATGGTTTCCTTCGTGTTTCCGTACTTTTCTACCATTTTATTCATTGCTTCATTCAAATAGATGGTCATTAACATTGCCGTTTCGATTGCCATTCCAAACAGTGCAATAAAGCCAACGGCAACAGCAACGGATAAATTAATTCCATAAAAATAAACCATAAATATTCCTCCAATTAAAGCAAAGGGTACTGTAATCATCGTGATTAATGCCTCTTTCATCGAATGATACGTAAAATATAAAACAAGAAATATAATGACCACAACAATAGGCAGTATTAAACTTAATGTTTTGTTGGCTCTAATTTGATTTTCCCATTGTCCGCTCCATTCCACATAATATCCTTTTGGCATCTTGGTCATCATTGCATTGAGTTTCTCCTGTGCCTCTTTTACAGTACTTCCTAAATCACGTTCCCGAACGTTGAACAACACTGTGCCACGGAGCATTGCATTTTCGCTATTTATCATTGGAGGGCCATCACTTATTTTTACATTAGCTACAGTTTCTAATGGTATTGGACCAAATTGCATCGTTTGAACTTGCAATTTTTTTAAGGCCTCAAGGCTATTTCTGTATTCTTGTGCATATCGTGCATTTACGGAAAAACGTTGTCTTCCTTCGATAGTCGTAGTGAGTTTCATCCCTCCAATAGAAGCTTCAACTACATTATTTATATCATCTATGTTTAGTCCGTATCTGCCAATAACATCTCTTTTTGCTTCAATATCAATATATTTTCCGCCTGTTATTGGTTCAGCATACAAATCTTTAACTCCAGAAGTTCCTTCCAATGTTTTTTTAATTTTTTGAGCCAAAACATTGATGGTATCTAAACTTGCTCCGTATATTTTTATGCCTACATCGGTTCTGATTCCTGTTGAAAGCATATTGATCCGGTTGATAATAGGTTGCGTGAAACCATTGGTCACGCCAGGAATTTGAAGTTTGTTGTTTATTTCCGTGATAATATCATTTTTGGTTTTGTCTTCTCGCCATTCTGCTTGAGGTTTTAACAAAATAATGGTTTCAACCATACTTATTGGACTATTATCGGTTGCCGTATTTGCCCTGCCTGCTTTTCCCAAAACGTGGGCCACTTCGGGAATTGATTTTATCAATTTGTCCTGAACCTGAAGAATTCTCTTTACTTCGGAGTTGGATACATCGGGCAAGGTTACCGGCATAAACAGTACAGATCCTTCATCTAAAGGAGGCATAAATTCTGAACCTAAACGAGTAAACATTAATACGCCAATCAGCAAGGCAATGATATTGATACCCAATACCGTTTTTCTCCATTTTAAACAAAAAATTAAAATGGGTGTATAAATACTTTCCAATTTTTTGTTAATTGGATTTTTATTTTCTGGACGAAGTTTTCCTTTTAGTAAAAAACTAATTAGCACTGGTACAAGTGTAATGGCTAAAAAAGCATCAACTATCAGAATAAAAGATTTCGTCCAAGCCAATGGTCCAAATAACTTGCCTTCCATTCCCGTGAGAAGAAAAACAGGCAAAAAGGATGTAATTACAATTATTGTTGAGTAGAAAACACCTGGGCCAACTAATTTTGAAGAGCTCTCTATAAGCTTTAACTTATCTTCAGGAGACAACGGATCGTTTTCTTTTTTGAATATATTTTTAATTTTATTTTTCATCTTAATTCCAATTACTGATTATTATCCATTTCTTCTTGTTTCTCCGAAACTGTCCTGTATGCATTCTCAACCATTACAATACCATCATCAACAACAACACCAATTGCCAGAGCAATACCCGTTAATGACATAATATTAGATGAAATGCCAAATGCTTCAAGTAAAATAAAGCCAATAGACACAGATATAGGTAATTGAATGAGTATAATTAAAGCACTTCGCCAATGAAAAAGGAAAAGAAGAACCACAAGAGAAACAGTAATCATAATTTCGATTAAAGTTCCTTTAACTGATGCGATTGCTTTTTCTATTAAATCACTTCGGTCATAAGAGGTTTTAAAAGTAACCCCTTCAGGCAATCCTTTTTCAACTTCTTTCATTTTTTCCTTGACTGCCGTTATTACCTTATCAGCATTTTCGCCATAACGCATTACCACAATTCCGCCAACAACTTCACCAGTGCCATTTTCATCAAAAATACCTAGTCTCAAATCGCCACCCATTTGTATTGAACCAATGTCTTTAACTTTTACAGGAACGGAATTATAATTTTTAATAGCAATCTCTTCCACGTCCTTTATGTTTTTGATATATCCTAATCCTCTTATAATGTATGACATATCACTCATTTCGAATTTTCGCCCACCAACATCGTTATTATTAGCCTTGACTGCATTCATCACTTCCATCATACTGACGTTATAGTATTGCATTTTCAAGGGATCCAACACTAATTGATACTGTTTTTCAAAACCACCAAAAGATGCCACTTCGGCAACTCCAGGAACAGTTTGCAAGGCGAATTTCACGTACCAATCTTGTAAGGCTCTTTGCTCTCCCAAGTCCATACCGTCGGCGTTTAAATGATACCAAAAAACGTGACCCACACCTGTGCCATCGGGTCCAAGTGTTGGAACTACATTTTGAGGCAACAAGCGTTGGGCATAATTTAGTCTTTCCAATACACGGGTTCTTGCCCAATAAATATCGACATCATCTTCAAAAATGATGTAAACAAAGCTCATCCCAAACATAGATGCGCCTCGAATGTTTTTAACCTTAGGAATACCTTGCAGGTTGGAAACCAAGGGATATGTTACTTGGGCTTCGATAACCTGTGGGCTTCTTCCCATCCACTCCGTAAACACAATAACTTGATTTTCGGATAAATCAGGAATGGCGTCAATGGGGTTTTGTTGGACGCTGTAAACTCCCCAAGCAAATAAGCAAGCTGAAACCAGCAAGACAACGGCTCGATTTCGTAGTGAGAATGTTATTAATTTTTCTACCATTATTTTTAATTTAGTAATGAAATACTATCTTTTGTTTTATTTATCCAATCCAATACTTCTTTTTTTTGGGAGGCTGTAAGGATTGCTTTTTTATGGATTAAAGTATAAGAACTCAAAGGCATTTCGTTTGATTCGATTTGTTTTGCAATTCTTTCTAATTTATTATTTTGCTTTCGGCTACTATAATTTCCCCATTCATTAAAATTTAAATTTTCTTTTCCTGTTGCAATATGACTTTCCATAAAAAAACGAGCGGGTTGAATGTAAGAGTACCAAGGATAATTGGTGTTGTTACTGTGGCAATCATAACAAGAAGTTCGCAAAATGATTTCAACATTTTTAGGAACATTATAGACTTTTGTAAAATTACCAGTTATATCCTGCTCAAAACTAATGTTCCGAGCAGGTTGATATAACTGTATCAACAAAAAAATAATTAACCCAATAAAAAGTATTTTTTTGATGATTTTTTTCATACTAGTATTCTTTTTTTATAGAACCGCAAGTAGCCATTTCTTTTCCAAAATATGGATTTTTGATTTCTTTTGTTTCACTTATCCAAACAGCACCTTTGTTGTCATCTGCCATTGGGCAAAAATCCAGATATAGTTTTTGACTGGTTCCAAATAATTGAATTAAGTCATTCATATCCTTACTTAACATTACAAAATGTTCTCTTTGATGTTCTATCTTTCCTCCATTATCTCCAATATGCTCTGCGTGTTCTTTGGCATCATCTGCAATATCCAAATATTCTTTTTTTTGTTTTTCGCTTAAAACTTTGATGTCAAATCTGTCAAATGAGGTGAATAGTATTTTTGCTTTTTCGGCAGCACCATTTGTATCATCTTTAACCAATTTGTTTTTTAAATTTATGTAACTAATTAAAATATCCTCGATGTTAACATTGGATTGTGTTGTTGCAGCAGAGGATGCTTCTGTTGCTTTTTTTTCGTGAGGTGCTTGCGTTTGAGTTACCAGTTCGGTTAATTCCATACCACATTTGGAACATGTTTCATCTTTTTTTCCTTGAACCTCGGGATGCATTGGGCATGCATATAGTTCACTTGAATTTGCGGAAGTTTCTGTAGTGTTGTTTTCTGTTTCTTTGTTTTTTTGATTGCAAGAAACTAAAGTGATTGCTAAAATAGCTGTTAAAATAAGTGCTTTCATACTGTGTTATTTTTTAGTTATTAATTATTTTTTCTGCTTTATAATAAGAATAAGTCCCGATTGATGTGTTGATATAATCTACTTCCCGAGCATTTTTAAATCCTGCATCAGTAATGTATTTTATCATCAATCCATTTACATTATCAGTGGTAGTTTTGAAACCGTCTAATAATTGAACTAAGTAAAAGGATAACCTCATCCATTTTGTTTTTGCTTTACCCCAATCTCCAATGATTAATTCTCCATTTGGTTTTAATATTCTATTAATCTCTAATAAACATTTCAATTTTGTAATCATGTCTAACTGATGAAAAACAAGAGAACTATAAACCTTGTCAATTGAATTATCTTCAAATGGTAACTTATTTCCATCATATAAAAAAAGAGGTGCTTCAATTCCTGTTTTTTTCAATTTATATTCTGCTATTGACTTAATCTTAGGGTCGATGTCAACTCCTTGTATGTTACAGTTAGGAAATCGTTGTTTGAGTATGATAATGTTTTGGGCTGTTCCGAAACCAAATTCTAAAATTTTTTCTTTCTCCTTTGGGTCAACAAAATCAATTAATCTGTTTCTGAACTTTTTTTCAGGCATTGTTACTTTTATAGCTAAATCATAGTAATCGCTTAAAAAATCATAACCTAATGCCGGGATAAATTTTGTTTCACTCATCTTGATTTTATTTTGTTAAATCGAAAAAAGTATAGTACAGATTAAAATAAAAGCCATTTGGTGCTGAACGTACCATTGAACTCATTAATTCTTGACGGTATGCAAAATCCAGTCGTGCCTGACTGTTGAAAATAAATTGTATTGCCGGCACAACGTCTAAGTACGATTTGCCGTTTTCATTGATGGTTTGTCCGACAAATTCTACCATAAAGTTAATATTTGTTTGCTTGAAACTGGTATATTTTTTTGGATACATCAGTTTACCAAATGATAAGGTGTAATTGGTAGCATTGTCGCCCATATTATCTGGAAACGGATAATCAGGTTTGTTGTCAAAGGCTTTCTCAAAACTTACTGACGAACTTATTGCCAGTTTTTTAATCAGCTTAGTGGCTACAAATCCTCCTTCGAAACCTGTGTTGTGTCCTAAGATTTCTATTTGCTCCTGGTGAATGTCGGCATTATTGAAACTATATCTTCCAAATACTGCCATTCGGAAATGACTGTTCAGATCATCGGAGGAATAGAAACGGTACTTTGTATAAAAACTACCTCCTTCAGTCACCAGTTGGTTGCTTCGGTTACTTATGAAAGCAGAAGCCCGGAACATAATGTTTTTGTTTAGTCCATAAGTTGCTTCGGGCATAAAATGGTAATTGTAGCCTGATTTCATTTCCTCTTTGAAAAGTGACTGCATCACATTAACCGCCAGGGAATTTGCAGGAACATTACTAGCCGGATCCGTTACTACAAATAACTCCTGGCTAAAAATGTTTTGGCAACTTATTGCAACTGCAACTAAAATAATCTTTCTCATTAATTTAGAATTTTAATGTGAAAATCATCTTCGTTGTTTGAAGCATAAGTTTCAACACTTTTGTATGATTTGGATAATTTTTTGAACTCTTTTTCAGTCACATAGCCTTTGTCAACCACTTGAAATTGTATTTCATTCATGTTATCTGGTTTGTCACTAACCAAAATGTAAGTACTTTGGGTTATGGTTTCCGGCTTTGCAGTTATAATTAAGGAACCTATGAAGAAACCTGCATTTTCTACTTTATCCTTAAAAGATTTTGGACTTAAATTATTGCCTTCATTTAATGTTACTGTAAATGTGTTTGTGTTTAAGTCGGTTTCTACATTAGCCACTTCGGGCATACTTTTTAATTGTTTATTTATTGCATTGGAGCACATTGAACACGTTAAACCCGTTGCTCTTATTTCCGCTTTTATAATTTGTGCATTACTTTTAAGTGAAAACATTAAAATTATTGATGCGATTACTATGTATGCTTTATTTATTTTCTTCATCGTATTTTTTATTTTTTAATTAATTTGGTTATTTCTTCCTCTTTAGGATTGGTTGCAATTAAAATACCTTCAGGACTAAATAAGAATTTAGATGGTAATTCCTCCACGCCAAATAGAACAGCTGTGTTCGAATCAAACCCTTTCGGATCAATTAATTGGGTGAACTTTATTTTGTCTTTTTCGATGGCTTTTAGCCATTTATTAGCGTCTGTATCGATGGATATTCCAATGATTTCTATCTTATCAGGACTAATTTCACTATGGAGTTTTACTAATTTTTTATTACCTAACCGACACGGGCCACACCATGATGCCCAAAAATCTATGAGTATATATTTTCCTTGAAATGATGTTAAGTTGACGTCACTATTTCGACTGCTTTTTAGTTTGATAGCGGGTAATTTGTCTCCGACTTTTATTTGTCCATTTACTATAAAAGTATTGGCTATTATGAAAAATATAAAAAATAGCTTTTTCATTTTACTTATTTTATAGTTTCTACCGTTTTACCACAACTCAACATCATTGACCCATAATATGGATTTTTTACAGCGTTTTCTTTGCTTAACCAATTGGCACCTTTTCCATCGTTATACATAGGGCAGAACTGATAGTAAATAGGGGATTCATATTTAGCCACTTTCATTAGACCGTACATATCTTTTGATACATTTGAAAAATGTTGACGTTGCTGTTTGATGTCTTTGCTGTCTCCAACCTGTTTTACATCTTCTTTTATTGAACTGAGAACTTTCATCCATACCATATGAACATCCATTTCAAGTTTGTCCATTTTGATGGTATTTACAGCACTCAAAAGTTCTTTTGAAGCTGAAGCAACTTTAGTTGCATCAGAGGCAATTAATGCATCTTTTACTAGAAAATAATTTTCGAATACTGCTTTCAATTGATCTTCATTCTCTACCACGACGTTGGCTGATTCAGAATGATTACTATGACTAGCATTTCCTTCGGTAGTCGCTATCCCGATTTCTTCCTTAACATGAACTTTTGCAACTCTTTCATATTGACAACATCCATGAAGATTATTATATACATCATCCGGAGCAAGAAATTTATCACTATCATATCCTGCTAGGGCAATTCTTTTTAGAATTTCATCCTGGTTTGTTTTTTTTGTATCATAAGTTAAAGTAGCCATTTGAGTGTCTTGATC
The DNA here is from genome assembly GCA_017302935.1 of Flavobacteriales bacterium. Classification (GTDB taxonomy): domain Bacteria; phylum Bacteroidota; class Bacteroidia; order Flavobacteriales; family Flavobacteriaceae; genus Flavobacterium. Next base: position 14,568 of record JAFLBT010000042.1, read on the forward strand.
CCAATCTACTTTCGCTATTTTCTTGATATTTCCTGTTTTTTCAATGGTTGTTTTACACATGCCACAATTACCGTAAATTTTAACTGTCTCGGTTGTAGCATTCTTAATTTGTGCATCTGTTGTAGTTGATAGCAATACACAGATTACTACCATTATGTTTATAAATGAATTTTTCATTTTAAATGATATTTGATCAAAGCGAGTACTTTGATTAGTTAATAAAAATAATTTTTAATGAATTACAGTTGATGTAAAGGCTATAATATCATTATTAGTGATGTAGCATAATTTATAACTGTATGAATTTGTATGTGGATAGCAAAAAAGCTACCATTTTGACACAGTTTTGGCTGTCAAAAAAGTTATTTAGCTTATTTTAGGAATTAGCCAAATAGAATAAAAACCATCTGAGATAGACGATTGAGCGTTAGGAAAATTTACTTTTTCTACCGCAGGGAAGTTAAAAACACGGGTTACAAAATTAATTTCTGATAAAAAACTAACTGTTGATGTGGTGCAGGTTGATGCACATCCGCAAAGAGAGTTATCGCAGTTGCCATTACATCCTTTGTTTTCTTCACTATTGGATTTATCTGTACAACAACACTCTTTTTTTTCTGATTTAGAACATGAAATTTCCTTGTTACAAGATTTTTTTGAGTTCTTGACACCACATGCAATAGCACTCGTAGGCATTAAAAAAATGCCTAAAAATAATAATACTATAATGTGAAGTTTTTTCATATATAAAATCAAAACATTACAAAATTACACAGATTTAAATGAAATTCGATTAAGAATTTGTTAAAATAACTAAGTTATTTGAGTTTGATTATTTTTGGAGGGATTTATCTAAAAAATATTTTCAGTTATTCCTTTTAAGTTTTTCTTCTAATAAAATTTACTAATAATTGATTAAATTAAAACTTATTATTTCGAAATCATAAATATAATTTAAGTAAAATGAGTTAATAGGTAATACTAAACTTAGGCTCATTTTGTAGTGATTAATGATGAGAATTTAATGATGTTGATTGACATTGATTTTCAATATTAATCTTTTTTCTTTTGAAAAAAAGAATTAATATGTTTTAACAAACAAGCGGTAAAGAAATCTCTTGGAAATAACTACTAGATAGTGTATTAGCTTAATATAATGGGTACTAAAGATTAAAGTTCTCTCAGATGCTTTTATTTTCAAAACTATTTTAATCGTTACATGTAGAAGTCTTTTTTTTAAACTTGATAATTTTATTTTGAAATTATCAAGTTTAAATATTATGAAATCAGCGTATTTGTATGTCAGGGTAAGTACTGACGAACAGAAGAGAAAAGGCTATTCTCTTCCTGAGCAGGAAGATAGGTTGTTAAGGTACTGCGAACAGAACCAAATTGTAGTAAAGGGGATATTTAAGGAGAACTTTTCAGCAAAGGATTTTAATCGGCCAGAATGGAAGAAAATTATCAATACATTAAAGAGGAACAAAAAAAGCCCTCCAGATAGCATATTGTTTATAAAATGGGATCGTTTTAGCAGAAACATTGAATTTGCATACCATATGCTTAGAATATTGAAAGGACTTAACACTACAGCGATGGCAATCGACCAGCCAATTGATTTTGAAGTGCCTGAAAGCATAGTTATGCTTGCAGTTTACCTTTCAATACCGGAAGCGGAGAACAGCAGGAGGGGTAAAAATGCTTCGGATGGTATGCGAAGATCTCGTAAAATGGGTAGGTTGCCAGGACGGGCACCTATGGGATATAGTAATCAGTCAACTCAGGAAGGCAGGAAGATTATAGTGCCGAAGTTCCCGGAGGCAAACTTAATCAAATGGGCTTTTGAACAGTTTGCAAAGGGGACATTTTCTATTAGTCAAGTCAGGATAATGGTATGTCAAAAAGGTCTTCAATGCAGTAAGAACAATTTTTGGAAGATACTGAGAAACCCCACTTATTGTGGTATAATAACGGTTAGTGCAACGAAAGACGAAGAGATTCAATTTGTAAAGGCCATACATGAACCCATCATATCCGAAGAACTTTTTAGGAAGGTCCAAATACTGCTTACAAGCAGACGCAAACAGAAAGAAGCAAAATTTTGTAGAAAGCTTTTATTCCCTCTAAGGGGATTTACATACTGTCCATTTTGTGGATGTAGATTTACAGGCAGTATATCACAGGGAAAGTTTTCAAAATATAGGTATTACCATTGTTCTACCTCAAGATGCAAGGGAAGATATAGGGCTGATATTTTAGAAGCCTTGTATGAAGATCAGTTAAAAACAATAACCCTTTCTCCGTTTGTATACAAGCTTTTCAGTTTGGTGCTTGAAGATGAAAATATCTTCTCTGCTAGAAGACAATGTTTAGATGAAAAAAAGGCTGTCATTACTGAAATTTCTCAATTTGAAGAGTTAATATCCAATGCGAGAAGTCACTTACTTACAGGAAAAATAGACTTCGAAGATTTCAGGTGTATTAAAAAGGAACATAATCAAAATATTCATTATTTGAACGGTAGGTTGCAGCATCTCGAACAGATACTTATTGGATATGATTCTAGCAATAAAAATGTTTGGTTAGATGATGAGATTAATATTTACCAGTTTTACAAAGCCAAAGACATTGTTGGTAAAAGACACATAGCGAGTTTGTTTTCTCCAGTGTCAATAAATGTACAAAGTAAGGGGTTTAACCCGTTGCAAATCGATCAGGCTATTAAAAAGATTGTAATTTATAATGCTATAGTTTTAGATGTAAAACAACTAAATTCTCAAGTTTATGAAAAAAGAAATTACATAACTATAAAGCCTTTTTCAAGCAGAAAGGTTTCTATCGACAAGGCAATAAAAACATTAAGACAAGGAGGGATCAGAGTTAATGAAGACGAGGCAATCATTATTTTGGATTTTCTATATCTGTTGGCCAGTACTTTCAAGAAAGATGATATCAAAGACGGATGAGATGAATGAATGGTCAGGGAGATTTCGAACACATAATGCTCATATATAGTGAGATTTGACGCTAAAACATTTTAGCCAATCAAGACTCAAAAAAGGCGAATATTTTTCGAAGTGAATATTTTTGAGTTTAATTTATTATAAATCAGCATGTTGTAATGATGATAAAGAAAGACGTCTAAATATAGACGTCTCCTTAAGTTGCTTAGAGTTAAACAAATGAAAGCCAAGTCGTGAGACCTGGCTTTTTTGTTTTAACATCTAGTGGCTTTTTAACTGTTGTGATCTGCGGAACTTAGTGATTTCGGGCAATATAAATATCATTTCGGAAACTGAATGAAAACTTACTCCTTGTGGGCTAGATAAATTACTATGTTTTGCTCAAACGACTCTATTGATTTTTTTTAAGTTCTTTTAAAAAGTTTAAAGATGTTTACCCAATCATTTCCCACTTAATATATCAATATGTTTTATAATTATCTTGATTTGTTTCTCTTCATTTTTTTGAGAAATGATACTTTCGAAAATTTCATTTTTTTCAAATTCATTTAATTTTTCAAAAGCTCCTAAAACTCCTGATTCTTTGAAGGTTTCTAAAATTTGCTTTTTTGTTATTTCTTCTTTTTTGGATAATAAATAGAGTGAAACGGTAACAAAGTCACCACCTTTTTTATTGATTATTTTTCTTATTTCGCCGTTTATAGAAAGCATTTTATCCTCTCCTTTGATTGGAGCAAGATTTCTTGCTTCAATTTTGTAATTATCAATGAAACCAGACACTTTTATATCGCCCCATTTTCCTTCTATATCTTTGGAATTTGGAATTCGTAAATGATAAGTCCAAGCACCTTTTCCTTGTTCGTATATTAATTCGAGTTTTTCGTCTTTTATGATATATTTCATTTTTGTGCCTTTTTTTTCGTCTTTCTGCTAACTAGTACATATGAATTAAATATAAGTCTTTTATGAAAGATTTCTGTTCATCGATTTAAGGTTACTTTCAAAATTACATAAAAAACAAACACTTTATTCTTAAAATAATTTTTATTGAGTATTTCTAAAGCTATTAATGTAGTTTAAAAGTATGTTAACTCTATTTTTCTTAGATAGCTTTGGATTTTTAAACAAAATTAATGCCCAAACCGATAGGAATGGTTTTTTTTAGTTTTAGACTTCAAGTATAACTTCTAATATCATATCGTTTTTTATCAAATTTTCCTTTTATTTACTTATGTTTTCTAATTTTTGAATCATTGCTTTCGTCGATTCTAGATTTGGATCCAATTCTAAAGCTTTTTTGTATGATTTTAATGAATTTTCTTTATCATGATTCGTAAAATAGGCTTCACCTAAACTATCCCAAGTATTGGCATTATTTGGAAATAGTTTTACGTTTTCTTGAAATACTATTATAGCATTGTCAACAGATTTTTCTTTTAGAAAAGCATAACCAATTTTGTTTAAAATAGCCTCTTTGTTTTTTAGGCTCGTTTTATTAATTGCGTCAATGTATGCATATACAAAGGCTTCTTTCTCATTTGCTTCAATATTTGGTTGCACACCTTTTCCTTCCCAGTTTGTTTTTGTAATTGGATGAATGGATTGGATGTAAGGTACAGATATTGTAAATTCGTCATTTAAATTAATTCGTTTTGCTCTATTAGCGCCTCCTTTGGTAATTTCACCTACTACAATAGCTTTATCTAAATGTTTTAAAGTATAAGCAAAGGCTTCTGCTGCAGAAAATGTATGTTTACTCGTTAAAATGTAAATTGGCTTGTTCATGCTTCGTTTTCCATTCACATTCGCAAGTGAATACAGTTGCGTTTTTGTGTCTGTTTTTCGTTCATAGAAATCACTTAATAAAACGGGTATTTCATCAAAGAAATAGCTTGATAGCAATTGCATCATGCTTGGAACGCCACCGCCATTTGAACGTAAATCAATAATGATTGCGTTGGTATTGCTTAAAAAATTCATGGTAGCTGTAGCAGTTTCTTCTGCATATTTTATATCTGCAAACAGACGTAAATTTAAATAACCAATATTTCCGTCCAGTATTTTCGCTTCCGTAAATCCGTAGTTAATTTCTGCCATTTGCGCAGCCGTTTTTTTTTCCATTTCCAATTGCTTTTCTTCAGAAACTGCCAGCTTTTCTCTTGCGATACGCTTCGGTTCAAATTGAACTTTAAGATGCTGGTCTTTGCTAACACTTTGTAGGTCTTCAGTTATTATCTTAGAGAATTCATCAGGACTTGTAATTTTCTTATACTTATTAGACTTTAAATTTTTATCCAGTTCAATTATCATTTTTTTTGATAGGTCTAAATCAATATAGGATTCCTCAAGGTGTGTTTTTATTGAAGATATAATGTCATTCTTTTCTTTTGTTTTTAACTCGCTTTCTTGGTCTTGTGCTTTTAGGTTCTGCATGGTTACAAGTAGCATTAAAAGCATAATTTTAAAATTGGTTTTCATAATTTTTAAGTTTAATGTTTATAATTTTCAGCAAACATATTGGTAAACTAAAACGCTGTAAAGTATTTGTCATGAACGCATAGAAAATTGTCCTATACGATTTATAAATGTACT
>JAFLBT010000043.1 GCA_017302935.1 Flavobacteriales bacterium
TTTTGATATTGCTCTCTCCGCAGAAGGGGTAGATATTTGTGAACCTATGTTTGATGGAGACGAAAGCGAAGCCAATTATCAGTCTAAAATTGATTATTCCAGAACATTTGCCTTCCGCGATTTTATTTTGGAGAGAAGTCCAACGGTTTATGAATTCTCCGACATTGACATGACCACTAAACGTAAAATGCCAATGGAAAAAGATTATTTTACGTTAATGGAATATTCTGCCAAATGGGACCCAATTCCAACCATGTTATGTCAAAATCATACGCAATTGGTAAAAGGTTTTATGGGACAAACTACCGCTTTTGACAGTGAATTGGTCAAATCACATGTGTTAGTCATGGGCGAAAACCGTTATAACGGTGAAGCCAGATACATTCACGGTACCAAAGGAAAAGGAATGTTTACTTTTTTCGGTGGTCATGACCCTGAGGATTATCAGCATTTAGTTGGTGATGCTCCAACCGTTTTGGATTTACATCCCAATTCACCGGGTTATCGGTTAATATTGAATAACGTTTTATTTCCCGCAGCGAAGAAGAAGAAGCAGAAGACGTAAAATCATATAGAAAACAAAAAATCCAAAATTAATGAACCTTAATTTTGGATTTTTTTTATTTCAACTTTATCAAAGTTTTATTTTAATCAACTCAAATTTTCTTCATTCTCTTTATCCAAATATTCCTGAACGATTTCAATTGCATTGGTCACCACATCACTTAAAGCGGTGATAAATGTACCTTCTTCAGCAATGCTAATAGCGTGTTTAATCGCTTCAATTTCTTTGGTAATGATTTCATACGTTACAGGTCGATTCGCTTTTTGAATTCCTTCTAAAATTAAATCAATAATTTCTTGTTCGGTTCTTCCGCGTAAGTGTTTTTCCTGACGGATGATGATATGATCAAACATTCTGGCAGCAATTTCGGCACAATCGCGAATGTCTTCATCTCTTCGATCGCCCACTCCGGCAATGATTCCGATTTTTCGGGTTGCTTCTATATTGCTCAACAAATCTTCTATAGCAGAATATCCCGCCGGATTATGAGCAAAATCAATCATCACTTTGAACTTTTTAAATTCAAAAATGTTCATTCTACCCGGTGTTTGTGCCACACTCGGAATAAATGTTTGTAGCGATAAGCTAATATCATCCGTTTTAAAACCATATAAATAACTAGCCAAAGTTGCTGCTAAAACGTTTTGAATCATGAATTTCGCTTTTCCACCCAAAGTCAACGGAATGTGTAACGCTTTTTCAACACGAATTTTCCAATCTCCTTTTTTGATGGTAATGAAACCATTTTCAAAGACAGCAACAATCTTTCCTTCTTTACTCAATTTTTTGACCACCGGATTTTCTTCATCCATCGCAAAATAAGCAATCTGACAACCTAAATCGTTGGCAATTTTTAAACATTGTTCGTCTTCTGCATTTAAAATCGCCCAACCTTCTTTTCTGACACTGCGAACAACTACACTTTTCACACGAGCCAAATCGTCTAAGGTATCAATGTCATTTAATCCCAAGTGATCTTCTCGAATATTGGTAATAATGGCAATATCACATCTGCTAAATCCTAATCCGGCTCTTAAAATTCCACCTCTTGCCGTTTCTAATACCGCAAATTCAACCGTTGGATCTTTTAAAATATATTCCGCACTGATAGGACCGGTAGTATCTCCTTTTTCCAACATATGGTTTTGAATATAAATTCCATCTGAAGTAGTAAATCCAACTCTAAAACCATTATTTTTCACAATGTGTGCTAATAATCGGGTAGTGGTCGTTTTTCCATTCGTACCCGTAACTGCAATAATTGGAATACGACTCGGTTTTCCCGGTGGATAAAGCATGTCGATAACCGGAGCAGCAACGTTTCGTGGCAAACCTTCAGATGGGGCTAAGTGCATTCTAAATCCGGGAGCTGCATTTACTTCTAAAATCACACCACCATTTTCTTTTAACGGTTGAGTTAAATTTTCTGCCATGATGTCGATTCCACAAACATCTAAACCAATTACTCTGGAAATTCGCTCTGCTAAGAATATATTCTCCGGATGCATCATGTCGGTAACATCAACAGAAGTTCCGCCCGTACTCAAATTAGCGGTTGATTTCAAATAGACAATTTCACCTTTTTTCGGAACAGTTTCCAATGAATATCCTAATTTTTCCAATAAATCAGTCGTATCTCTGTCCACTGTAATTTCAGTCAGTACATTTTCATGACCATAGCCTCTTCTTGGGTCTTGATTGGTGATGTCAATTAACGCTTGTATAGAATGACTTCCATCACCAACCACATGAGCCGGAACTCTTTTGGCGGCAGCCACTAATTTATTGTCAATGACTAACACCCTAAAATCAAATCCGGTGATGAACTTTTCTACGATGACTCTACGGCTGTATTTTTTTGCGTGAGCTAAACCTTCCACCGCGTCTCCCCATGTAACTACATTGATTGAAGCTCCTTTTCCATGGTTACCATCTAATGGTTTAATAACGATTGGATAACCAATTTTTTTGATAGTATGTTCTAAATCTTCTTCGTCCACGCAAATGGAACCACTTGCCACCGGAATAGATGCCATTTCTAACATGCGTTTGGTTTCTTCTTTGTCGCAAGCAATATCAACGGCAATGTTACTGGTTTTGCAAGTAATAGTGGCTTGAAATCGCATTTGATTTACACCATAACCCAATTGTACTAAAGAGTTGGTTCCCAATCGAATCCAAGGAATATCTCTGGCAACTGCCTCTTCTACAATACTTCCGGTTGAAGGTCCAAGACGAACACGTTCTCTGATCTCACGCATTTTTTGAATATCGGCTTCTAAGTCATAATCCGTTCCGGCAATCAAAGCTTCTGCAATTCGAACGGAACTTTCAGCAGCAAAAAGTCCAACATTTTCCTCTACATAACTAAAAACAACGTTATAAATTCCGGGAGTTTTGGTTTCTCTAGTGCGTCCAAAACCGGTTTCCATTCCGGCTAAAGTTTGAATTTCAAGAGCTATATGTTCAATCACATGTCCCATCCATGTCCCGCGTTCGATTCTCATGAAAAATCCACCTCGAGTTCCTTCTGAGCAACGGTGTTCAATCATGGTAGGAAACATGGCTTCAATTCGTTCTCTAAAACCTTCAATTTTATTGGTAGGAAATTGTTCCATTTCCTCTAAATCCAAACGCATTTGAATTAATTTCTTTCTTTGAACGCTCCAAATATTTGGTCCACGCAAGGCTTGTATTTTTAAAATTTTCATAAATCTTTATTGAAATTAGTTAGTTTAGTAAATCTGTAATGATTTTGTTAAAAATAATAATTTTTTATTTGGTATGAACAATAGCGTTATTATTTTTTCTGTTTTTATTTAGGAAGTTGCAATTTATGTCATCTTTAAAGTTGATTTTCAATAAAATAAAATGAATAGTTGTAGTAGTTTTGGTTAATTTATTGATTTTAATTCAAGTTAAAAGATAAGTTTAGATATCATATTTTGTTATTTTTGCCATATGAAAAGTAAAGGAAAATTAATTATAATCGGTGGAGCGGTTGATAAAGGCAGTTTTACCGAATCCAGTTTTGATCAGGATGTTTCAAAGAATATGAACTTTTTTGAAACAGGAATTTTAAAACGAATTATAGACGAATCCAAGCATAAAGAAAAATCGAGAATTGAAGTGATTACAACTGCTTCAAAAATTCCACGTGAAGTTGGCCCCGAATACGCAAAAGCTTTTCGTTATTTAAATGCCACCAATGTTGATGTTTTATATATTGAAAGAAGAGAACAAGCTTCAGAAGAGGAAGTTTTAAATCGATTAAAAGCAGCAGATATAGTTATGTTCACAGGTGGCGATCAGTTGCGATTATCATCTATTTTAGGAGGAACAAAATTCCATGATATTTTATTGGATAAATATAGAAATGATCATTTCATTTATGCCGGAACTTCTGCCGGTGCTGCAGCGGCTTCTAACAATATGATTTATCAAGGGAGTAGTAGCGAGGCTTTATTAAAAGGAGAAGTGAAAATTACTTCCGGTTTAGGTTTGATTGATGATGTGATTATTGATACTCATTTTGTGCAACGTGGCAGGATTGGTCGATTGTTTCAAGCGGTTGTTGGAAATCCAAAAGTATTGGGAGTAGGTTTAGGAGAAGATACCGGATTACTCATCACAGAAGATAAAAAAATGGAAGCAATCGGTTCTGGATTAGTAATTTTGGTGGATGGTAGAGAAATTAAGGACACTAATCTAACTCAAGTTGAATTAGGTCAACCGGTTTCCATCAATCATTTGGTTACCCACGTAATGAGTATGTATGATACGTTTGACTTGGATACGTATAAAATGAAGATTCATTCTTCGCAATATGTTTAATTCATTAAAATAATTTTGGAACACAGATTAAAGAAATTTTTAAAATTTATATAATTTCTTTAATCTGTGTTTCTTTTTAATTTACTGTTATGTCAAAAATTATAATCCACGGTGGCTTTTTCTCAGAATCATCCACCAACCTTGAAACCAAAATTGCCAAACAAAATGCATTACTTCATATTGTAAAAGATTCCTATCAATATCTGCAATCGCATTCGGCCTTAGAAGCTGTGGTATATGCTGTTTCATTGTTAGAAGATGATGCGTTATTCAATGCCGGCATTGGTTCGCAAATTCAAAGTGATGGTAAAATCAGAATGAGTGCCGCTTTAATGGATGGTGTTTCTATGAAAATGAGTGGAGTAATCAATATTGAGGAAGTAAAAAATCCAATTCAAGTCGCTTCAGTTTTGATGAAGGAAGACGATAGAATTATTGGAGGTGAAGGAGCGACAAACTATGCTCGCAAACACGGTTTTGAGGTGTTTTCAACCGAAATTCCACAACGTAGAGTAGAATTTGAAGCTAAATTGGAAGCTACCGGTTCGGGAACAGTAGGTTGTGTTGCAATTGATGCTGAAGGTAGAATTGCCGTTGCCACATCAACCGGTGGAAAAGGGTTTGAAATTCCGGGTAGAATTTCTGATTCTGCAACTGTTGCCGGAAATTATGCTAACGAATTTTGTGGCGTAAGTTTAACCGGAGTAGGAGAAGACATTGTGAGTGGGGCAGTAGCGGCTAAAATCGTAACTCGTGTAACGGATGGAATGACGCTTGAACAAGCATTTGACAAAACTTTTCAAGAACTTAAACCTTTTGATGGTTTTGCCGGTGCGATTGCCATTGATAATAAAGGAAATGTTTTCCATCAAGATTCGCATCCAAGTATGGTTTATGCCAGTTTTGATGGGGAAAATGAAGAAGTGTTTCAATAAAAAAAATCCCAACCTTTCGATTGGGATTTTTATATTAAGTAAGTTGTAATCGGGTTGATAAAACGTTTATTTTACTTTATTCACAATTGCTTTAAAAGCTTCCGGATGATTCATTGCTAAATCAGCTAAAACTTTACGGTTCAATTCGATACCGTTAGCTTTTACTTTTCCGATAAATTGAGAATAACTCATTCCTTCCAATCTAGCACCAGCGTTAATACGCATAATCCATAATGAACGGAAGTTTCTTTTGTTTTGCTTTCTGTCACGGTAAGCATATTGCATTGCTTTTTCTACCGCGTTTTTAGCAACTGTCCAAACGTTTTTACGTCTTCCAAAGAAACCTTTGGCTTGCTTTAATACTTTTTTTCTTCTTGCTCTTTTAGCAACTGAATTTACTGATCTTGGCATAATTTTCTTGTTTTTTTGTAGCAGGCGTCCCGAATTCAATCAAGGGAACTTATTGGCCATACTCCAAGGTTATTAAATTGTTTTAACCTAAAGAATTAATAGAAAGAACTAGCGACTAATTACTAGCGACTAATTACTAATTAGATAATTCTTAATTGTTCTTTAACACTTTTCACATCAGACGCATGTACTAATGCGGAATGAGTTAAAGCTAATTTACGCTTTTTAGATTTTTTAGTCAAAATGTGACTTTTAAAAGCGTGTTTTCTCTTGATTTTACCAGAGCCAGTCACTTTGAATCGTTTCTTAGCACTGGATTTTGTTTTCATTTTAGGCATAATTTCCCAAATTTATTTGTGATTCAACTTACTTACTATTTTTTGGTGTCTGTTTATAATCTCTGTAACTCAGTAACTCAGAATCTCAGCACCTTATTTTTTCTTCTTCGGAGCAATATACATAATCATTCTCTTTCCTTCTAGAACCGGTAAAGCTTCCACTTTTCCCAATTCTTCCAAATCTTGTGCTAAACGCAACAAAAGAATTTGTCCTTGCTCTTTATAAATAATAGAACGTCCTTTAAAAAACACGAATGCTTTTAACTTTGAACCTTCTTTTAAGAATTTTTCTGCATTCTTTTTCTTAAATTCATAGTCGTGCTCATCGGTTTGTGGACCAAATCTAATTTCTTTTACAACAATTTGAGTTGATTTAGATTTTAGTAATTTATCACGTTTCTTTTGCTCGTAAATAAATTTACCGTAATCCATTAATTTACATACCGGTGGTTCTGCATTTGGCGAAATTTCTACCAAATCTACTTCTAATTCTTCGGCCAAGCGAAGAGCTTCCGTGATTTTGTAAACTCCCGGTTCAATGTTGTCGCCAACTAAACGAACTTCAGGCACTCGAATCAAATTATTGATACGGTGTGCGTCTTTTTTTTCTACTCTGGGTTGAAAACCCCTGTTGTTTCTAATTGCTATGACTATTAAATTTTAAGTTAAACAATAAATGGTTTTAATGTTTTATTTATTTCTTCTGATACAATTGAAGCAAATTCTTCAATCGTACAAGTGATGTTTCCTTTTCCTTCTTGACCGTGTCTTCTCACAGAAATCGTGCCGTTCTTTTCTTCTTCTTCTCCAACAATAATCATGAACGGTAATTTTTTCACTTCGGCATCTCGGATTTTTTTACCGATGGTCTCGTTGCGATTGTCAATTAGGCCGCGAATTTCGTGATTTTCCAGCAAACTTAAAACTTTTTTGGCATAATTTTCATATTTCTCACTCAAAGACAAGATTATAGCTTGTTCCGGCATTAACCATAATGGGAAATTTCCGGCGGTATGTTCCAGTAAAATAGCAATAAAACGCTCCATTGACCCAAACGGTGCTCTATGAATCATTACCGGGCGATGCATCTCATTATCAGAACCTTTATAGGTCAATTCAAATCGTTCCGGTAAATTATAATCTACTTGAATGGTGCCTAATTGCCATTGTCTTCCCAAAGCATCTTTCACCATAAAATCCAATTTCGGACCATAGAATGCCGCTTCACCAAATTCAATGACAGTATTTAATCCTTTGTCACGGGCAGCATTGATGATTGCGTTTTCCGCTTTTTCCCAATTGTCATCACTACCAATATATTTATCTCTGTTTTCCTGATCACGTAAGGATATTTGTGCCGTAAAGTTTTCAAATCCTAAAGAACCAAAAACATATAAAACCAAATCAATTACGTTTTTAAACTCGGCGTCTAATTGTTCAGGTGTACAAAAAATATGTGCATCATCTTGTGTAAATCCTCTCACACGTGTTAGACCATGCAATTCACCACTTTGTTCATACCGATAAACTGTTCCAAATTCCGCATAACGTTTTGGTAAATCTTTATAACTCCAAGGTCTGTTGTTATAAATTTCGCAATGATGCGGACAATTCATTGGCTTCAACAAGAATTCTTCACCTTCTGCCGGTGTATGAATCGGTTGAAAACTATCAGCACCATATTTCGCATAGTGACCCGAAGTCACATACAATTCTTTCTGACCAATATGTGGTGTTACAACTTGCTCGTAACCTGCTTTCTTTTGAGCTTTTTTCAAAAATTGCTCTAAACGATCACGCAAAGCCGCACCTTTTGGTAACCATAATGGTAAGCCTTGTCCAACACGTTGAGAAAAAGCAAATAACTCTAATTCTTTTCCTAATTTTCTGTGGTCTCTGCGTTTGGCTTCTTCTAATAACTCTAAATAATCAGTTAAGTCTTTTTGTTTAGGGAAAGAAATACCATAAACACGTGTTAACTGCTTATTTTTTTCATCTCCACGCCAATAAGCACCCGCTACACTCATGATTTTCATAGCTTTAATCAATCCGGTGTTCGGAATATGACCACCACGACACAAATCAAAAAAGTTGGAATGATCACAAAATGTAATGGTTCCGTCTTCTAGGTTAGAAATTAATTCTGTTTTGTATTCGTTGTTTTTATAGATTTCCAATGCTTCTGATTTGGAAACCGGACGCATTTTAAACTCATGTTTTTCACGAGCAATCTCAAGTACGCGATCTTCAATAGCTTTAAATTCGGCTTCTGTAATTTTTGTATCGCCAAAATCTACATCATAGTAAAACCCATTGTCAATTGCCGGTCCCAATGTTAACTTGATGCCGGGATATTTTTCTTCCAACACCTGAGCCATCACGTGAGAGGTGGAATGCCAAAATGCTTTCTTTCCTTCTTTATCATTCCAAGTATATAATATTAAGGAACCGTCGGTGGTTAAAGTGGTTGTCGTTTCAATAATAGTGCCATTGTAGGATGCAGAAATTACATTTCTCGCTAATCCTTCACTAATACTTTTTGCAACATCCATTGGTGTAGAATTCTTTTCAAACTCTTTCACCGAACCATCCGGTAAACTTACTTTTATCATACTTTATTTTTTTATCTCAAAACTTTGGGTTGCAAATATAGAACTTTAACAAGTGAATCTGAAATTTAAGTTTACAATTTTTAACGATTTTAGCTCTGAAACAATACTTAAACTATTCCTAATTAATTTTACTTTTAGTAGTATTGGCTTAACTTTGTGTAAAATAAAAGAAATGAGAGTTTTAATTACCGGAGCTACCGGATTGGTGGGAAATGAATTAATGAAATTGTTAGAAAAAAATGGCATTGAAGTTCACTATCTATCTACATCAAAAAGCAAAATTAATTCCGGTACAAAAGCAAAAGGATTTTATTGGAATTTGCAAAATGCAACCATTGATGAAAGTTGTCTGGAGGGAGTTGATACAATTATTCATTTGGCGGGAGCTACCGTTTCTAAACGATGGACAGCTGCTTATAAACAAGAGATTATCGAAAGTAGAGTTTTGAGTACTCGATTGCTTTTTAATGCTGTTAAAAATCATCCGAATCAAGTCAAACAAATTGTCTCCGCTTCCGCAATTGGAATTTATCCGGATAGTTTGACAGCTTTTTACTCAGAGGATGATAAAGCAGTTGACAATAGTTTTTTAGGGCAAGTTGTTTTTAAGTGGGAAGAAAGTGTTGATGCTTTTAAACGATTGAACATTAAGGTTTGTAAAATTAGAATTGGTTTAGTTTTGTCAAATAAAGGTGGAGCACTTCTAGAAATGGTGAAACCCGTAAAATTAGGTTTTGGTTCCCCTTTTGGTACCGGAAAACAAATGCAATCTTGGATTCATGTTACTGATTTGGCTTCAATTTTTGTTTTTGCTTCTCAAAACCAATTGGAAGGTGTTTATAATGCCGTTGCTCCACATCCGGTAAGTAATACAGAACTCACCAAAGCCATTGCAAAAGCAGTTAAAAAACCAATTTTTATGCCAAACATTCCACGCTTTGCGATGCGAATGATACTAGGCGAGATGCATGAATTATTATTTTCCAGTCAAAAAGTAAGTGCTCAAAAAATACAAAAAGCCGGTTTTCAATTTCAATATTCAACAGTAGATAAAGCTCTTGAAAACTTATTAACATAAAAAAACTCCTCTTTTTAGGAGGAGTTTTTATTATGAATTTTTTATAAATTATTTTGTAGCAGTTACCGTTACTTTCAATTCGATTTCGTCATCTACAAATTTATCTTTTAAGTTGTCAAAAATCGATTTTGAAGCATAGTTTACACCCCAAAGTGTGCGGTTAATTTTAAACGATTCGCTGCTTAGTGTCAAGTTGTTACCATCAACAGCAATAGTTGCCGGGAATGAAACCGGTTTTGTAATTCCTTTTAAAGTTAAATTACCGTTTACAGTGGTTTTTGCATCAACCGTTTCCACAGAAGTGATTTCAAATGTTCCTTCCGGGAATTTTTTTGTATTGAAAAAATGGTCAGCGTCTTCTTCTTTTCCTAACCCTTTTAAGTGACCTTCTAAATCTTCTTTTCCGTCACCGGCTTTTAAGTCTAAAACAGTGATAGTGTTCATGTCAATGGTAAATTTACCGCTTTCCACTTTTCCGTTATTCAACGAAAGTTCTCCGGCTGATAATGAAATGGTACCATTGTGTTTTCCTGCTGGTTTGGTTCCAACCCATTCAATTGATGACTTAGTTGCGTCAACTTTGAAAGTATTTGACGCTGCTGAAGCCTCTGCCGCTGCTTCAACCGGTTCTGTTGACTCAGGAGTTTCTTTTTTACAAGAAGTTAACGATAAAGTGGTTACAACCACCAAGCTTAAAATGATTTTTTTCATAGTTTTATGTTTAAAGTTTCAACAAAAGTAGAAAAGCTATAGGTTGCATACTCTTAAAAAAATATTAAAATGAAAGAAGTATTGCGACAAATTTTGCTGACAATTTGACATTTTTAAATAATTGGCAGTACTTTTGCAATCCAATGAAAACAAAGCAATGTTTAAAAAATTTTTTAAAAATATGAACCAAGAGCATACAGAAAATAGTGAAAAGGAAATCATTGAAAATGAGGTTTCAGTAGAGCAAAACCAAGAAAATACCGAGATTCCTCCGGTAGAAATGACCAAAGAAGAAAAATTAGAAGAAGAGTTAGCCAAAGAAAAAGATAAATTTTTACGCCTTTTTGCCGAATTTGAAAATTTCAAAAAACGTACGGCAAAAGAGCGAATTGATTTATTCAAAACGGCTAATCAAGAAGTTTTGCAAGCGATGTTACCGGTTTTGGATGATTTTGATCGTGCGTTGGTACAAATTTCAAAAAATGATACTACGGAAGAACAGGTATTATTAAAAGGGGTGGAATTGATTCATGATAAATTGAAATCAACTTTGGTTTCAAAAGGATTGGAGCAAGTTGAAATTAAAGCCGGAGATGATTTTAATGCTGATTTTGCGGAAGCCATCACCCAAATTCCTGCTCCATCAGACGATTTGAAAGGAAAAATTGTAGATGTAGTTGAAAAAGGATATAAATTAGGCGATAAAATTATTCGATTTCCAAAGGTGGTAATCGGACAATAATTATGTATGGTGTTTTATCACCTTATTAAATAGAACATTTCGAATTCAAAACAATGAAAAAAGATTATTACGAAATATTAGGCATCTCAAAAGGAGCTTCTGCTGAAGAAATTAAAAAAGCTTATCGCAAGAAGGCAATTGAATTTCACCCTGATAAAAACCCGGGTAATAAGGAAGCGGAAGAAAACTTTAAAAAAGCGGCTGAGGCTTATGAAGTGCTTAGCGACCCCGATAAAAAAGCCCGTTATGATCAATATGGTCATGCTGCATTTGAAGGCAATGGCGGATTTGGCGGTGGCGGGATGAACATGGATGATATTTTCAGTCAGTTTGGCGATATTTTCGGCAGTGCTTTTGGTGGTGGTTTCGGTGGATTTGGTGGAGGCTTTGGTGGAGGCGGTCAACGTAGAATGAAAGGAAGTAATCTTCGCATCAAAGTAAAATTGACCTTAGAGGAAATTGCCAATGGCGTTGAAAAGAAAGTAAAAGTAAAACGTAAAATTCAAGCTCCGGGTGTTTCGTATAAAACGTGTGGGACGTGTAACGGTTCCGGTCAGGTGTTGCGGGTGACGAATACTATTTTAGGTAGAATGCAAACGGCAACTACGTGTCCAACCTGTGGAGGAGCCGGACAATCCATTAGTTCTAAACCCAACAATGCCGATGCTCAAGGAATGATTTTGGAAGATGAAACGGTTTCAATCAAAATTCCGGCTGGAGTAGTGAATGATATGCAATTGAAAGTTTCCGGAAAAGGAAATGATGCACCAGGCAATGGAGTTCCGGGTGATTTGATTGTAGCCATTGAAGAAATTGAACACGAATTTTTAAAACGCGAAGGTGAAAATCTACATTATGATTTATACATTAGTGTGGCAGAGGCAGCTTTGGGCGTTTCCAAAGAAATTGAAGCCGTGGGCGGAAAAGTGCGTATTAAATTAGAAGAAGGAATCCAATCCGGGAAGATTTTACGCTTAAAAGGAAAAGGAATTCCGAGTTTAAATTCGTATGGTAATGGCGACTTGTTAGTTCATATTAATGTTTGGACACCCAAGACGTTAAACCGCGAACAGCGTCAGTTTTTTGAGAAAATGCTGACAGATGAAAACTTTATTCCGCATCCTGAAAAAACAGATAAATCTTTTTTTGAAAAAGTTAAGGATATGTTTTCGTAATTTGAAAAATATTTTTACATTTGAACTTTACTAGGAAACTAGTAGATTCTTTTTCATAGCAATTTTTCCCATCCTTATGCAAATAAGGGTGGGTTTTTTTTGGTTTTAAATTACTACAAAGATTGAAATCCACGATGTTAGTTTAAGACATTGTAAAAGCAGTATGCATTTATTTTTTCACAATTTTAACCGTAGAATTAGAGCTGTTATTAACCTTTAAAAAATATACGCCATCCGTTAAATGGGAAAGATCATGAAATGTTTTTAGTGCGTTGAGGTTTGCATTCAAAACCATTCTTCCCGTGATATCAATTAAATAGAAGGATTTACCAATATACTCTTCTGAAGATTCAATCGTGATGAAATCATGTGTTGGATTCGGGTAAATTTGTATTGCTTTTTTGGGATGATTTACTTCTCCCAAAGATAAAGTAGTCACTATAACTGTTTGAGCATAAGTAGCTGTTTTTCCACATGATTCTACCGTTAATTCAATGGTAAATTCTCCCGTAGCGGTATAAGTATGAGAAGGATTTGTCTCTGTAGAAGTCGTTCCATCCCCAAAATTCCAGAGATAGGAAGTAGCATTTTCGGAGGTGTTGGTTAGCGAAAATTGTCCGCTACCCAATTCATCAACCACAAAATTAGCCATCGGGTCATATTCGCCAATGTGCCATTCTAACAATTGGTCAAAAACAATCACTTTAGCAGCCGTTCGAATAGCCGTGGCTACTTCATTGGTAAGTCCGGCAGTAAAGGTAATTTGTTCAGGATTTTTTCGGAATAAAGTGACATAAAAACTACACGCAGCCGCATAGGTTCCGGCCACAGAAGGGTGACTTCCATCAGCGGAATACAATTCGATGGTTGGATAATTTTCTCTAATGTATCGCCAAACGGCACCCACCGGCGAAAGAATCGCATCGTTTTGTTCCGCCATAAAACGGTAGCGTTCATTCAATAAATCATCCATGCCGGTGTAGGTGCAAACCGGTGGCCAATTGGCACAATTTGACGCATCACCATTTTTTCTTCCCCATGTCATGTAAAAAACGGTTTCCGCACAGGGGTTTTGTTGGTTGATAAGATTATTTAACTGTTGAGCATACGGATATACTTGGTTTTGAACTTGCGAATCGGGAAAAGAAGGGAGTTGACTTTGTTCTTGCAAGACCACAAAATCCCAATTGCCTTGAGCTATTTTGTTGAGCGAAGTAGCATTGGTGCTGTGTCCCAAAAACGTGTAACCCCCGGGTGTATAGCTGTCATATATCAAATCATCGCCGGTGGAGTTGGCGACATTGTCAATCATTTGGGGTAAATTATTGGAAGCGGTATAACTGTTGCCCAAAAACAAGGTGCGTTTCGTACTGTTTTGTCCACACATCATGGAAAAACAACCTAAAAAAATCAACCCAACTAAGTGTAATTTTATCTTCATATTCAATGGATAAGCATTTACAAGGCGGAAGGTACAAAAAAATGGGTTGAAATGATTTGTTGAGTGAGCGGTTTTTGAGTTTGCTCGAATTCGTGAGATTTCGTTGAACGGAGATTTACTATCGCAGAACTATGTTCTCCGTGTCATTTCGACCGGAGGGAGAAATCACATAAAGTTGTTAACGAATTTTGCTTATTGTTATGCGATTTCTCCTGCCCTCGCTAGTGCGAGCGTCTAGCTCGTACACTCTTTTTTTTAATTATCTATTTTTCAAAGATTGATTTTGATTGTGGGTACGAGCTAGACGCTCGCACTAGCGGGGGAATTAGAATCTTATTCAACTAATTTTAAATCGAATGCAATTGGACCTTTGTAATTAAATCCAATATTGAAAGAAATTCTAGTTCCTCTTTTTAAATTTCCAAGATTATAATTTTGTTGAAATTTGTAAAAATATATTGAATCAGAGATTAGATCTCTTTTCAAATAACCATAGCTAAGTTCATCTGAGCTGATAATGCCATAGAATTTCTCCCTTTGACCGTTTTTGATGATGATACCTGTTATATTGTTTTTAATTTCAGGAGTAACATTCGCTTTAGATAGAACAGAGAAAAAATCTTTATATTCTAAATTATTTAGTAAAAATAAAGAACGAGCATAATATAATTGTGATTGATATCTGCTATCGCCTTTTGTAAAAGATCTTTTCAAATAATAATTTATATCAACATAGTCAGGATTTTCTTTTTTATCTAAAAGCATTGCATAGTGAAAGTTTAAATCTTTTTCACTTGGATTTAGTGCAAGTGCTTGTTTTAAAACATCTAATGCTTGAGGATAATTATTCTCTTTATCATAAAAATTCGATAATCGAAGAGCAATATAGGGGCTCGATTTATTTGCCAGAAATGCTTTTTCTAATAATAGTTTTGCATCAGGTTTATTTTCTAAAATTTCATTAAATGAAGATTCAATTTCCAAAATAAAAGGATCATTTGATAAAAACTGCTTAGCAACTGAAAAACTTTTTTCGGTTTCTTTAAGAACTCTTTCTATAGCTGGAATATCATTGATTTCTAAAATTTTTTTTAATTTTAAAATGTTTGCCTTAAGAATAGTATGATGTGGATGTGAATTAGTAGGTCTCGATTTTATTATTCTGCTACAAATATCTATAACTTTGCCAATGTAAGAAAAAAACTCAGCATCTAAAGAAACACTTTCTGCTTTCTTTAATAAAAGTTCTGCATAAGTATGTGAAATTAAAGGATCGTCTTCCACTAAATCATTTGCCGCTTTTAAATGTTTTTCTGCGTTAACAATACTACCCCCTTTAATATTCATTTCAAAAATAGCTTGTTGTTGGAATAGTTTTGGATCATCTTGGCTAATAGTTTCGGACAAAGCATAAAGTTGTCTAATCATTTGTGGATCTGGAAATATTTCAATCAATTTCCGAGCATTCACAACTTCTAAAAATGCTTTTCTATCACTTTGATAATCAATATTCAAATTGTTAATAATACGAACATATTCATCAAAACGATCTTGCGGACTTGTAAGTACTTTTTCAAAAATGATTTCAGCTATCATTCTATTTCTTGTTAAATAGACAAAATCATTAATTGTATAGTCTCGTTTGTCAAACACAATATATTCTAAAGGTTTAAATAATTCATTTTTAAATTCGTTAAACGGGATATTATGTACACGAGATATAAATCCTGCACGAGCATATGTTCCTATTTTATGAAAGATTGATATTGTTAAATAGAGTGACTGTGCTTTTACATTATTTATTGATTTATATTCGTCAAAGATTATTTCTTCAAAAGGTTTACCATTTGTTGCTTCATATAAAGCAACTAAAAGTTCTCTACCAGCTTTTTCAGAAAAAGCATATATTCTCTCTTCTGGACTTTTACTTTTTAGGTTATGCAATGCTTGATGCCGATCAAGTAAGTTTATTAAATCGAAAATTTCTTTATCAGAAAGATACTTTATGAGATATGATTGAGAGAGATATGTAGATAAGTCATTACATTCTGTATTCCATACATTGACTCTTTCAGCACCTATTATTGTTAATTTAATTTTTTCTTTTTTAGCTTTTTTGAGAATATATATTATTTCATCTTCAATTGTTGCAATATTATCTACAAAAAGATAGATTCTTTCATTAACATATTTGTATAATTCATATATGTCTTGAAAATTTAATGTATCACTTTTGAGAAAAACACAAAATTTTTCAAGTATAGTTGCAGCGTCGAAAGCAAGTCTTTTTAATAGAACACTTTTTCCACTTCCTCCATTTCCTTTTATAAGATAAAAATACTGATCCTCATCATCGTCACTATTGTTAGAAAAAATTTCAAATAAAATACCGTCTTTTATATCCCTTTGAATATCCAAATTTTTTATGATTGGATCCCAATTTGTAAAATTACCTTTGTAAAATTCTTTAGGATCAATATTAGGAGAGTTCATCGTTTGATGTACATAATCAATTTTATTATCAATAAATTCTAGAAAGTGTTGTGTAGGAGATAAATCTTTTATTGATGAAACAAATTTGTCATAAATTGGTAAATCATTTGATATTCTGATATTAGATAATTTTCTAGTTTCTTTATCAATTTCAATGTCAATTTTATTAATGAATTCTTCAAATGTCATTTTGAGGCATGATATTTTTTTTCCTTCCCAAAATCTTTCTTCTGCAGGAATAACATCTGGCCTTATTATATAGGACCTAACTCGACTTGAGTGGCTTTCGTCAAGTTTATTTAATATTATTCGGATATCTGAATCTTGCATTCCAAATCCAACAAAGATAAAAGTATGATTTATCATCAATTCTTGTAGTTCGCGAAATAAATTATCACGTTTACTCTCATATTTTACAAATTGATCGGGAGTTAGAATTAGGGGAGCTTCTTGATCGGCAATATCATTAATACTACCATGTAGTTTATAATATGGTAAAACATCTTCAGAAGTAAAAATTTGAATTCGGGGTGTGTTCTTTGAAATTGGCCTTATAACTTGAAGAGAATTTTTATTTAGATGATAAGAAGTTTCTATTATAGCATCATAATTAGTAGTAAAAATTGCTTTCCATTTAAAATCAGGAATTTTTAAATGGTATGGTAGAGGTTGAAACTCAGATATAATTTGAGCAACGTAAAGTTGTACTTCATAAATTGAACTCTCGGAAATACTTAGCATTGAAGTATATGCTAAATCACCACTTATTCCTCCTAAAAACTTTTCGGATAATATACTAGACAATTCTTTTGCTAAAGGCATTTTTTCACCTTTAGAATTTGTAGTGCCAAAGCTTGCCCCAGCTCCTAAAAAGAGAACAACATTACCTAGTCTTATTTGTTCTGTTAAATTATAAGGGATATTCATATTTAATTTTAATAAAATTGAAGTTTAATGTAAGAATGAAAATTCTAATTCTAAATATTCCAAAAATACGTTTTTTTTAATAACAGATTGCTATTTTACTTCACCTTTAGTAAATATCCATTATAGTAGACTCACAAAATTTATGTTTATAATGTTTAAGGGTTAAAACAACTATTAAATAAATAATCTTTCATAGATATTATATTATTTTTACTTATTAATTTTTTACCCTTTTGCAGTTTTAACTTAAACCTCATATTAGCACCCACCCCGCGTGAGGGATTGCAGCGGAAAGCCCGGAATGTAGACGGAGCATGCGGAGGCGAAATGAGGACTTGTAGCGGAAAGCCCGACCCCGTTGCTAAAACTACTTTCTTTTAGAGATTTGATTTCCTGCAACGGGGGCACGCCCACCTAAAAAAAATGTACTTTATTTACGGGGTTTTATTTCGGTTTTGGCTGTTATTTCCTATATTTACCCAAACGCAAAAAAGAGTATGAGCAACATCTTAGAAGTTAGGAATGTAGTGAAAAAATATGGCGATTATACGGCCTTAAACAACGTTTCGCTTTCGGTTCCCAAAGGAAGTATTTATGGACTTTTAGGTCCGAATGGTGCCGGAAAAACGTCTTTAATTAGAATCATTAATCAAATTACCATGCCCGATAGTGGCGAAGTGTTTTTGGATGGCGAAAAATTGCAACCGCATCACATTCAACATATCGGTTACTTGCCCGAAGAACGAGGTTTGTATAAATCCATGAAAGTGGGCGAGCAGTGTTTGTATCTTGCACAATTAAAAGGTTTATCGAAACAGGAAGCCAAAAAACAATTGGATTTTTGGTTTGAAAAACTCGGAATTCAAGGTTGGTGGAACAAGAAAATTGAAGAACTTTCCAAAGGAATGGCTCAAAAAGTGCAGTTTGTGGTCACGGTTTTGCACAAACCCAAATTGCTGATTTTTGATGAGCCGTTTTCAGGGTTTGATCCGGTGAATGCGAACATTATTAAAGACGAAATTCTGGAGTTGAAAAAGCAAGGTTCAACCATTATTTTTTCGACCCATCGAATGGAAAGTGTGGAGGAATTGTGTGACCATATCGCCTTGATTCACAAATCCAATAAATTGATTGAAGGCAAATTGACCGATGTGAAACGCGAGTTTAGAACACACCATTTTGAAGTGGGCATTTTAACTGCCAACGTTGAGGGATTAATGTATGATTTGACGCAAAAATTCACGGTGAATCCGGCTGATTTTAAATCGCTCAATGACGATTTGAAATTAGAAATCGGTTTAGGTAACGCCAACCCGAATGAATTGTTGAGTATATTAACGCAACGCGGACAAGTAACGCATTTTGTAGAGAAAATTCCAACGGCTAATGAAATTTTTATCAAAACAGTAAGTCAAAACTAATGAGTATTTTAAGCTTAATAATCAAGAGAGAATTTATTGCCAAGGTTCGCAATAAATCGTTTATAGTGATGACGTTTTTGAGTCCGCTATTGTTTGTGGGAATTGCTGTTTTTGTTGGGTTTTTGGCTTCGATGAAAGCCGATTTAAAACGCATTGCCATTCACGATGAAGGCGGCAATTTTGTGAAAGAATTTGTCAACGATGAAGAATATGCCTACTATGATTTGTCAAAAATCGATTTGCAATTGGTGAAAGACAGTGTACTGGGTGAAAGTTATGAAGGATTGATTTACATCCCGAAAACGGATAGTTTATCGACGGTGCAAAATCAAGTGCAGTTTATTTCGAATGATAGTCCGTCGATGGATTATATTTTGGATGTGGAAGACATCATTGCTAATAAAATCACCGACTACAATTATGAAAAATTAGCCATTGATACGGCTCGTATTAATTTAGCGAAAGCGGATGTGAGTATTGTGTTGAAAAAAGCATCGGGCGAGGAAACCGTAAAAGGGTTGAATGAAATCAAATTGTTTTTAGGGGGAATTTTCGGTTATTTAATTATGATGTTTATTGTGATTTACGGCAATTTCGTCATGCGAAGTGTGATTGAAGAAAAAACAAATCGAATCATTGAAATTATTATTTCTTCCGTAAAACCGTTTCAATTAATGATGGGTAAAATCATTGGAAATTCGTTGGCGGGAATTTTGCAATTCTTGATTTGGACGGTGTTGGGATTGATTTTATTTTTCATTTTTTCTACTGTTTTTGGCATGCAAATGGGAGCTGGTTCTGCGGTTTCGGCTGAGGCGGTTGCACAAGCTAACCCGAGTGGTTTTGCTGAAAAATTGCCGTTGTATATCAATGAGTTTAAACAATTGCCTTTGTTTACCTTATTGTTTTCATTTGTGATTTATTTTATTGGCGGATTCTTTTTGTACAGTTCTTTTTATGCCGCTATTGGTGCCGCAGTGGACAATGAAACGGATTCACA
>JAFLBT010000044.1 GCA_017302935.1 Flavobacteriales bacterium
AAACAAACCAATTTCTTTCAGTCCAACACCGCAAAAATCATCATGGTTGGCTTTTTAACACTCATTTTATTGATTCCGCTTCAATTTGTGAAAAGCTTGATCGAAGAACGTTCCGTCCGCCAAAAAGAAGTGGTTTCTGAAACCTCCGAAAAATGGGGAGAAGCCATTTACTTTTATGGTCCGATTTTGAAAATTCCGTACAAACAAACTAGTGAAGTTGTTGAATATGATGCTAAAACCAACGTACAAGTAAAAAAATACGTAACCGAAACCAAGTTGGCCTACTTCTTTCCGGAAGAACTAAAAAACACGACCGATGTCACGATGGTGAAACCCTTGCAACGCAGTTTGTATAAGTCGAATGTGTTCAATGCTCAAATGGATTTTTCAGGAAACTATGTTTTTCCCAACTTTAAAATCAATTCGATTTCGGATGAAAATATCCTGTGGGACAAAGCCACAATTCAGATTCGAACCACCAATTTAAAAAGCATTAAAAGTCAGGTGAATTTGAAGTTAGGGGATTCGATTTACCGATTCGAACCCACTCAAAATAAGCAAAATGATTCGTTGTCAACGTTAGAAACCGGTTTGGTGAATTTGCAATCGCTTCAGCAAAATAAAAAGCAAAATTTCACTTTCAAAATCAATTATAACGGTAGTAAGATGATTCATTTTGCTCCGATTGGCAAAACGACTTCTGCAAAAATGACTTCCAATTGGCCGTCGCCGAGTTTTTCAGGTAATTTTTTACCAAATGATAAAAACAAAAAAATCACTTCCAAAGGTTTTGAGGCGGAATGGGAAGTGTTGCACCTCAACCGACCTTTTCCGCAACAATCATTTGAAACGTTACCGAATGTGAAACCGCATGCTTTTGGTGTTGATTTTATCACCACTGTGGATGAATACCAACAAAACGAACGAGCTTCAAAATATGGATTTTTGGTCATTGGATTAACGTTTTTAATTTTTTTCCTCATTCAAAGCATCAGCAAAATCAACATTCATATTTTTCAGTATTCGATGATTGGTTTGGCGTTAATAATGTTTTATACGTTGCTGATTTCGATTACCGAACACAGTAGTTTCACGCTGGCGTATGTAGTGGCCGGAGCTTCGGTGATTGTGTTGATTTCACTTTACTCGATTTCTATTTTAAAGAACAAAAAGTTTCCGGCTTTCATTGGCATTTCGCTTACGTTTTTATACACGTTTATTTTTGTGATTATTCAAATGGAAGATTATGCATTGTTGGTGGGAAGTATTGGTTTGTTCTTGATTTTAGCGGCTGTGATGTATTTTTCTAGGAAGATTGATTGGGGAGCGGGGAATTAGATTAATTTATTTTTAAAACCATTAAGAAATTAAGGTACATTAAGCTTGCTTGGTGAACCTTTTTTTAATTAAACTTCAAAAAAAAACGGAAACAACTACTCAAAGTGTTTCCGTTTTTACATTCAGTCCATAACGTGACGGACTTTCATTTGTATTTTAAGCATTAATCTTTTTCATACACGGTAATAAAACCTAAAGCGTCTTTCACTTTTAATTCTGAAAGCGTAAGATTCATTATGTCTTGAGTTTTAGATACACCATCTATTGTAGTCGTTAAATTATTGTGCGATCTTGAATACGATCCGGTTTTGGTAATCAATGCACAAGGCGTGTCCGATGAATCGTATTCACCTTGATTCACGTCGTTATCATATTTAAGATCAAGATAATCTTTGTTACAACCTGCTTCATTCTGTGGAGCATCGATTAAAACTTCTTCTCCTGCAATTACTGTTCCCACTTTGGATACATTCCACTTTCCGATTACAGGTAAAAGTGTTTCACCGTCGTTATCGTCGTCGCTACATGAAGTGGCAAATAATCCGATAGTTAAGGCAAAGGCGAATAATAGACTTCGATTTTTCATAATTTGTTTGTTTTACTATTAGGTGTAAAGGTAGTGGTGCATGTGAAGTAACTTGTTACAGAATTATAGATAAGGTTTGTATATTTACTGTATGTAGCGTTAGAAAGCAAAAAACCCGACAATCACTTGTCGGGTTTTAATTAGATATAAAATTATCTTAGTGTCCGCCAGACACTTTTTGATCAAAATCAATTCCTTGTGCTTTTAAAATCCCGCTTACTTTCCAAGCATAGAAAGCGAGATAAACAAAACAGGCTACCCCAACAATATAACTAAAGTGAATGTTGGTTTCATCTGCTACAACACCTTGTAACCAACTCACAATTCCTCCACCCATAATCATCATAATCAAAAAATTACTACCTTGATTGGTGTTTTTACCTAAACCACTTATGGCTAAGGTAAATATACACGGCCACAACGTACTACAGAATAAACCAACACTAGTGAAAGCATAAACGCTTAGCATTCCTGTGGTAAACATTCCAATCAATAAAGCAACTATTCCTAAACTTGAGAAAATCAACAACATTCTGGCCGGATTTCCTTTGCTGGCAATATCCGCAGCGATTAATACGATAATGACTAACGCATATACATAAAATGGAGTCAAATCATGTTTGGCAATTGCGTTAACCATCAAGAAAACTCCAAAAGCCAAATAAGGAGCTAAAAATTTCAATATTTTTTCGGTACTGGCTGTCGCATTAAAGGCTTCAACAGCTCCTGTCCAACGGCCAATCATTAAACTCGCCCAATACAACGAAATATAAGGAGCAATATCTTTGGTTTCAAAACCTAATCCGGATTCCATATAGGCCGGTAAGTTACTCGCCGTGGAAACTTCTACCCCAACATATACAAAAATTCCAATCATCCCTAAAATCAATTGTGGGTAGTGAAGTGCTGATTTTTTTGAAGACTTAACATCTTCTGCTACCTCAACAACGGTTTCCGGTTGATCCGGTAAAGATGAAAATTTCAAAAAGATGGCTACCAAAATAAAAGCAGCCCCCAAAATCAAATACGGAATCTTTACACTTTCAATACTCACATCGGTATTGGCAGAAGCCGCAGAACCAAAAATGGCAAAACTCACAATCAATGGACCAATAGTAGTTCCGAAATTATTGATTCCACCCGCCATGGTTAATCGTTGTGAACCGGTAGTAATGGGTCCCAAAGCAATAGCTAACGGATTGGCAACCGTTTGTTGCAAAGAAAATCCGAGTCCAACAATAAACAATCCTGAAAGCATCAATGGAAAAGAACCATTATTGGCCGCAGGATAAAATAATAACGTCCCTAAAGCAGAAATGGTTAACCCTAACGCTAATGCATTTTTATACCCGATTCGGTTGATGATATCCCCTTTCGTAAGAAAAGAAATACCCATGTAAATTAAAGAACCTACGGTGTAAGCCACATAAAATGCAACGGATACCAATTGACTCTGACCTTGGGTTAAATCGAATGCTTTTTTGAAAACAGGAATTAAAATATCATTACTAGCAGCTACAAATCCCCAAAAGAAAAATACGGTAACTAAAGGAATGAACTGTGCCCATTTGGTTGAAGTGGTTGAACTCATAAATTGTTTTTAAAGGTTAGTTTGGTTTTTGGTTTTTTTATTTACAGTTATATTAGTGATTAAAAAAGTTAAATTTAAATAGAACAAAAAGATAAATTCAATTTAAATAAAATAGTTATCAACGAAATCATGTTTACATTAACAAATGAAAATCATTCCGATTTTTTAATTTCACTTCTCGGACCAATCCCATTATTATTAAACGCCTCAATTTGAAAATAATACACATCGGAACGATCTAATCCATTGAAATAATATTCGTTCTTACCATAAACCATAATGGAACCATATAATTTATCGGGCGATTTACCGAAATAAATCACATAACCATCTGCTGAAGGTTCTTGTTGCCATTTGAACCAAACATTTCTACGTTCACCTTTTACTTTTGGTCCGGAACGCAAAGGAACAAAGTTTTGAACTGCTTTTGGTTTTTCACCGGAGCCTTTTCCGAACACTCTAAAGCCACTTAATGCAAATTTTCCTGTGGGCATGCCATGGTTTTCAAGTTTTAAAAATCGCGTTTTTATTGGAGTTTGTAATTCAATGTATTCGTGTGGAACATCTTTGGTACTTTTGCTTTTATCTACAACAATTTTCCAATTCTTACCATCGTTGGAAGCATATAAAATATATTGATGACCATTTGTTTTATCCGGTTTTCCCATGAATTCAACATCTTGATCAGCATAATTAATTTGAATGGCATTCACAGTACTCATTTCACCTAAATTGGAAATGATATACTCACCTTTATCACCGGTTTTTGCACTCCAATAGGTTTTGATATCTTCATTTACGGCAAAATTTGCCTGGAAACCACCTAAAGTTGAAGAAACCTGAACCGGTTTATTATAGTTTAACAACATCCAACCTGAAAAATTTTCTGTTAAATGATTTTTTTGTTCTGATGGTAAAAAAGTTGGATAATCACCATAAGCAGTATTGCTGTACATTACGCCATCTTTATCAAAACCCGAAGGCCAAATTCCGATGCGTCGTTCAAAATTATTCTTCACACATATACCTATCGTGGAAACGTGCCAATACTGATTGTTAGCATCTTGATATGTTGCACCATGCCCCGCTCCTCTTGCAAATCCGCCCGGTTTATAGGAAAATGGATTGTGCGGTTGATAATCAAATGGTCCTAACGGATTATTCCCTACATACACACCATCGGCGTAACCACTGAATTCAGTACCCGGAGCACCGTATTGCAAATAATATTTATTGTTATGCTTGGTCATAAAAGCTCCTTCGGTAAACGGTTGCAAAAAGGTATTGTCATTGTTTTCACCAAATCGTTCCCAACCGTGTTCATCATCGTTTAAGGCTAAAACGGGAACGGGCTCACTTTCCGGCTGAAATGTTTTTCGGTTTAATTTTAAACCATATAACGGATACAAATTACTGGAACCATAATACATGTACAATTCATCCTTCTCTTTGTCCCAGAATAGTTGTGGATCCCAAGCACCGGCTTGGTGTTTGTGAACCAATTCTTTCCAATCATCCACTTCCGGATTGGTGCTCATCCACAACGGAAATTCTTTGGTATGGGTAGAACCAATGACTAACATTGTATCATTCACGAAAGATAAGGAAGGAGCACACAATTCATCCCACACTTTATGCTCGGGTCGAAGAAATTTTCGTGGAATAAACTTCCAATCGAGCATGTTTTCGCTATGCCAATATCCCCACTGATTGGTAGAAAAAAGATAATATTTCCCTTTGAAAAATGTGATGACCGGATCAGCTGTTGCCCGATGTTTGCCTTGTTGCACAAATGGTTCAATTGGACAATAACCATAATCGATATTGATGGGATTACAGTATGTTTTTTGTTGTGAAAAAACAGGATTAATTACCCAACAAATAACTATAAAAAATACTATTTTTTTCATATTTGGATTTTAGAAAAAAACCCTTTGAAAAGTTCAAAGGGCTTAGTGAACAACAAAAACTCAAATTATTTAACTAGCTCAAACGGCTTATATTCGGTTACATCAGAATTTGTGCCGATAAAAACATGAAATGTTCCGGGTTCAGCAATAAATTCAAGTTCTGAATTATAAAATTTTAAATCTTCTTCTGTAATTTCAAAAGTTACGGTTTGCTTTTGGCCTTTCGCAAGGTTTATTTTTTGGAAACCTTTTAACTCTTTTATTGGACGAGTCACAGAACCTACAACATCTCTGATGTATAGTTGAACCACCTCTTTTCCGTCATAATTCCCGGTGTTTGTTATCTCTACCGAAGCAGTAATTTTTCCATTCGAACGCATTTTATCTGCGGATAATTGAAGATTAGCATATGTAAACTGCGTATAACTCAACCCAAATCCGAAAGGATAAAGCGGTTCATTGCGTTCATCAATGTAATTCGTTTTGAATTTTTCAAATTTTCCTTCGGTATTTCCAAGCGGTCTTCCTGTATTTTTAGCATTGTAATAAATTGGAATTTGACCCACACTTCTTGGGAAAGTTGCCGTTAATTTACCGGAAGGACTTTCATCACCAAACAATACATCTGTAATGGCTAAACCGGCTTCTGTTCCGGGAAACCAAACATTTAGAATGGCAGCCACTTTTTGACTTTCTTCCACCAAAACTAATGGTCTTCCAGTAAATAAAACCAAAACAACAGGCTTACCGGTTTTTAATAATGCATCTAATAATTCTTTTTGAACAGATGGGATGCCTAATTCTGTTCTACTGCTTGATTCTCCACTCATTTCAGAAGATTCTCCTAATGTAGCTACAATCACATCGGCTTTTGAAGCTACTTGAAGGGCTTCATTCAATAATTCTTCTTTAGAACGGTTGTCGCGATATAATGTTTTACCAAACATCGTCGCCCGTTCTTCATAAGCGGCATCAGCCACTAAATTACTGCCTTTGGCATAGAGTACATTTACTGATTTTCCTAAAACTGATTTCATGCCATCTGCCAAAGGAATAGCCTTTTCATGTTTTGTAGCCACACTCCACGTTCCGGGCATATTGACGGCATTATTTCCTAATGGACCAATTACAGCGACGGTTCCGGACTTTTTTAAAGGCAATAAACCTTTTTCATTTTTTAATAAAACAAATGATTCTGCAGCTGTTTTTCTGGCTTCATTACGATGAGCAACAGTAAAAATATCGGTCTTATTGCGTTTTAAATCACAATAACGATAGGGATCATCAAATAAACCTAAATCGTATTTAGCACTTAAAATTAATCGAACAGCCTGATCAACTCTTTCCATTGAGACCTTACCTTCCTCTACTGATTTTTTTACGGTTTTTAAAAAACCTTCACTTACCATATCCATTTCAATTCCGGCATTAAGAGCAGTAGATGAAACAGTTTGAAAATCACCTACACCATGTTCCATCATCTCTTGAATACCGGTGTAATCCGTAACAACAAACCCATTAAAATTCCATTGTTTACGCAATACATCCGTCATTAGCCATTTGTTTCCGGTGGCTGGAATACCATCGATTTCGTTAAATGATGCCATAACCGAGCCTACTCCGGCATCAACAGCAGCTTTATAGGGTGGAAAATACTCATTATACATTCTGATTCTACTCATGTCAACAGTATTGTAATCTCTACCACCTTCGGGAGCTCCGTAAAGAGCAAAATGCTTTACACAAGCTAAAAGAGTAGTATTAAGTGACAAATCTTTTCCTTGATAACCTCTGACCATTGCTTTGGCGATTTCACTTCCTAAATAGGCGTCTTCACCGGAACCTTCTGAGACTCTTCCCCATCTTGGGTCGCGTGAAATATCTACCATGGGTGAAAAAGTCCAATTGATACCATCTGCACTGGCTTCTTTGGCAGCAATTTGTGCACTTCTTTCAATCAATGCCAAATTCCATGTAGAAGACAAACCAAGCGGAATTGGAAAAGTCGTTTCATACCCATGAATCACATCCATTCCAAATAATAACGGTATTTTGAGTCGGCTTTGTTCAACTGCTATTTTTTGAACTTCTCTGATTTTTTCAGCCGTTTTAATATTAAAAAGCCCGCCTACTTTTCCTTCTTTGATATTTTTTGCCACATCTGAGCTACTGGCTTGACCAGTTGTAATATCACCAGACGTTGGCAGATTTAATTGTCCCATTTTTTCTTCCAAGGTCATTTTGGAGAGTAATTGCTCTATAAATTCTGTTTTAGAAAGGGTTATTTTTTGATTGTTTCCCTTTTGAGCCAACACATGAGTTGTAATTAAAATAGTAAAAATTAAGGCTTGAAATAAACGCATATTATTGATTTTGTTTTTGGCTTAACATCCATTTATATAGATTGACATCCGCATAAACTCTTGTCCAACTATCATGATTAGCATCATCAAAAATAGTCAACTGAATGTCTTTAGAGCAATTTTTTAATTTTTTATATATAGTGATAGAATACTCAACATCCACCACATCATCTAATAATCCATGATATATTCGAGTTGGAATATGAGCAATTTTACAATTTTCAATCATTGGAACCCTATCTACAAAACCACAAATTGGTATTAATGCAGCAAAAGTTTCCGGATGAGCAAAAGCTAAATTCCATGCTCCCCATGCTCCCATACTCAACCCGGTAAGGTAAATTCGACTGTTGTCGATAGGGTTTTCTTTCATTATTTTCTGAATCAATTGATGCAATGATTCTGATTCCCAATAAGCATTTTCAGTACATTGAGGGGCTAAAACATAAGCGTCTAATTCATTAGTTTGAAGATACTTTAACGGACCATGTACTTTTACTTTTTCCAAATCAGTACCTTTCTCACCAGAACCATGTAAGAAGATAATCATTGGTTTTTTTGTTCCACTTATTTTTGGTTTATGTAAAATATAGCCATAATTTACTTTATTTTCTAACGTAACGGAATAACTTCCTTTTGTTTCTTGACTATACGCAACAAAAGGAAAATATCCTGTTATTAAAAAACAGAAAATGATACTATTGACTAAACTTTGTTTAAAAACCATGTTGTGCGGATGAAAATCCTAAATTCTGTAATCCTGTACGAATTTCAGGTGCTTGCATAAACAAATTCCATAAAAATCCGGTTCTGTAATTTTCTATCATTGGGACAATCGTTCCCTGATCAATGGCTAAATAGCGTTTTGTTACCCAATTATGATGCGGTGAAAATGCATCATAAGGCCCAGCCACACCAATTAATCGGTCTCTCCAATCATTACTTTCGTAAAAATACCGCAAAGCTTTCATAGATTCTTCCGGCGTGTAGGGAAATGAAGATAATGCTGCTGTAGGCGTAATGACACCTCTATCATTACCGGGTTTATGGTCGGTATAGCCAACAGTTCCATTAGCATTTCTGGTGTAACTTGCTGTTAAACCCCAACATTCCTCACTGTAGCCATTCCAACCTATGGGATTAGCGACACAATAAGCATGCATGATTTTAGTATGATTTTGAGTCAATTCCCAATAATTAGCATATTGGTCAGTTAATCCTCGAGGGTCTAACCCTAAATAAGAATAATGTGCCCAAAACATTGGACCAACAATTGAAGCCCCATTGTAATTAAAAATCTTGGGAATGTTATAACTGGAAGCAGCTGTAACGATTGCTCCATTTCTGGCCCACGCTTGATGATAGGCTTCTGAGGGAATTGGATGCGTTGGCGAAGAAGCTCCCATAACATAAGTAATTAAACACTCATTATAACCTTCTAATTTAAAATTTAATTGCCATTCATAATCAGGTGACCAATGCCAATACATAGCATTTTCGCCTTTTGTATACCAGCTCCACTCTACTCCTCTCCAAAGTTCATCGGCTTGTTGTGCTAAGGCTTGTTCAGCTTCTGTACCATTTTTAAAATATTCACGTACACAAATTAGCCCTTGACACAAAAAAGAAGTTTCTACTATATCGCCTCCATTATCAATCGTACCAAAAGGAACTGTATTTCCATTAGTTCCGTTAATCCAATGACTCCAAGCTCCGTGAAAACGATCTGCATTTTCTAGGAAATTTAAAGCCGTTTGCAATCGAGAAACAGCTTCTTCTCTAGTTACAAAACCTCTTTCTATTCCTACTAAAACTGTCATCAAACCAAAGCCTGAACCACCTGTTGTAACTAAATGCTCATCTACAAAAGGTTCATCTACATGGTAGCGTTCTCTAGCTAGTTTTGAATTGGATTCTGCATAATTCCAAAAATATTTAAAAGCATCTTTTTGAGCTAAATCTAATAATTCTTGCTCTGATAAAGGTGGAATATTTATAATATCATCATCTTCTGTCTCAGATTCGTTCGTTTTAGAACATGAACAAGAGATGAAAAAAAATTGAATAACAAATAAATATTTTAGGAGATTTTGCATATAAAATTCATTAAAAAAATTAAGTAGAAATAAACCTAACAGGAAAATATCCTGCTAGGCTTATCATATGAAAACAAATTATCTTCCAGCTTTTTCAAGCTCATAAAGAGCACCGATTTCAGCTTGGGTTAATGTTTTATCATAAATTCTAACTTCATCAACTTGGCCTTTTAAAGCTTTATTCCAAGTATCAGTATTTGTTCCATTAACTACAGTTTCCAATGCTCCAATTACTGGTCTTGTTGGCGTAAAATGATTTAATAAAAATGCATCTCCACCATTTCTTACTTCCCATGCAGAATTTGAAATTTTCACACCATTCACATATAATCTGTTGGTTGCAGTTGGCCCATCATAAACATATACAATGTGAGCCCATTGTCCTCCAATTTTATTTGGATTCCAAGTATGAGTAGCATCCATCCAAGGCTCTTGTTTTATCATATTAACTGCATCACCACCGAATTCTGTACCGTCTTCTTTTTTAATTCTAAAAATACCTTTTACTTGAATTGAATCACTAGTTGTTAAGCCATGTGTCTCGCCAAATAAATTTAAATTTCCAAATACTTCACCTGTTCTTGTTAAAGAAAATATTGGAGAAATGTTACTTGGACCGTCTGGAACTAATTTAGTATTTGAAATTTTTGCCCAACAGCTAATTGAAGCACTACCTGAAGTTGAACTTAATGCCGCAATTGTAGGATAAGCCAAATACCCTTCATTAAAATTAGCTCCTTGTCCTTTTATACCAGTTACAAATGTAGTAGCAACAGTAGTAGATGGAGCTGTGTTCGAAATTTTTTCATTTCCATTTCCATTTAATGGCCAGTATGCTTTTAAAGCTGAAGCAGCAACCTCATCTGCACTATTATAGCCTCCAATTGGTGGTAGTTTTTTCGAATCATCATCGCTACAAGCGATAATAGTTGCACCAATTAATAATAAAGACATAGCCTTCATTGATAATTTCATTGTTTTCATAATCATAATGTTTAAAATGTTAAATATTTAAGTTAGTAATATTAATATCCTGGGTTTTGAGTTAACAATCCACCACTTGCAATAATTTGATCATTTGGAATTGGGAATAATTCATGTTTCCCTACCACAAATGTTTTACCGTTTGCTAACATTGCACTTACTGCGGTTCCGGTTCTTACCAAATCAAACCATCGGTCATGCTCCATAGCCATCTCCCATCTTCTTTCATTTAAAATAGATTGCAACGTTACTGTTGTTGCTTGATCAAGCCCTGCACGTAAACGTAGTTCATTAATTCGGTCAAGAGCTTCCCCTGTCATTCCCAATTGAAATCCGGCTTCAGCTCTAATCAATAAAATATCACTGTATTTTAAGATACGTAAATTTTTGGCTGTTTCTCCTTTATCATCATTCCATGACTCTAAAAGAGGACTTTGATAAGCTTTATAATTATACCTTGGATTATTCCAACTTACGGGTGCAATGAATCCATCCCACAACACAGAAGGAACAAACATTATAGCAGCTTCTTTGCGTAAATCTCCACTTTCATAAGAATTAGCTAAACTCAATGATGGTGTATTGAATCCCCAACCCAAATCAGGTGTTCCTCTTGGTCCTTGAACATTGGTATAATCACGTAATCCTTTAGTTAAAGTTGCTTGCACCTCATAAATGGATTCGGCTTTATTTTCACCAATTTCTCTCCAAACATCGGCATAATTACTTAATAATGCATATTGACCAGAAGTGATAACCTCACCTGCCATATCATAAGCCAATTGCCATTTGCCTTGATATAAATAGGACTTTGCTAGTAACGCTTGAGCGGCACCTTTTGTAGCTCTTCCCAAATCATTTGGAGAATACTGCCCTTTTAATGGTAATTTGCTTATTGCATCTAACAAATCTGTTTCAATTACGTCATATACTTCTTGTTTTGATTTTCTAACAAAAACCACCTCATTTATGGTCTCACTATCATTAATATCAATTTTTTCAATTACAATAGGAACTCCACCAAAACAACGTACTAAATCAAAATAAAAAAGGGCTCTCAAAAACTTTACTTCACCAATTAATCTGTCTTTTAAAACAGGGTCAATAGTTAACTGATCTAAATAAAACAAAGCATTATTTGCTCTGTAAATACCATCATATCTACCTTTCCAAACATCGTTAAATGAAATATCAGTGGCATCAAAAGTTAAATTATCCATCCTGTGTTTATCCGTTCCGGTATCGGTTGCAGTAGAACCTTTATCTGCATCATCTGAAGTGATACTGGTTATTCCAATCCAAGAAAAGGAATACATGTTATAATCCAATTGTTTATTATACACTCCATTCACCAATTGAACAGCATTTGCAGGATTATTTAAAAAATCAAACTCATTTAAAACATCGTTGGGTTTTACATTCAAATCATCTTCACATGATAAAAAACCAACCAATGTTAATACAAATAAGAAAACTTTATATTGAACTATTTTTTTCATAACCTTGATTTATAAACTTATGTTAACACCCATTAAAAAAGATTTATTTGTTGGATAGGCATCTAATTCTATCCCTGCTGAACCCAAAGGATCAGCATTATTATTTCCTGATATTTCAGGTGAAAAACCGGTATATTTTGTAAACAAAAATGGATTTAATGCCGTGAAATAAAACCGTACTTTATCTATTTTTTCATAGAATTTTGGTAAAGTATATCCAACCGTTATATTGTTTATTCTGAAAAAAGAACCATCTTCTATATAGTAAGTGGAAGAAACAGGAACGATATTAAACGGTAGTGGATTAGGGGCATTTGGATTACTCGGTGTCCAAAAGTTATCTAAAACTGCACTTTCTATATTTTCTCCTCCAAATCGTTGTGCTTTTTTTCCATTATAAATTTTATTCCCTCCAACCCCATACGTATCAACAGAAAAATCAAAATTTCTATATTTTCCCCCTAAACTTAAACCATAAGTATGTGTTGGCAAATAAGAACCTGCAACCACTCGCTCGGTACTATACGTAAATGCTCCATCAGCATCAATCCCCGTTACTTGATAAACATAAAAACTTCCTAAAGGTTCACCCACTAATACTTGTTTTGTCCATTGCCCGTTATTGATACTGCCCCCAATGAAATCAGAAAAATATGAATTACTCACACTGGTTAATTCGTTTTTATTATGTGAAAAATTTCCACTGATCCAATAAGTTAAGTTGTCATTAATTTTTCCATCCCATTTTAAAGATAATTCGACCCCTTTGTTTGTAACATCGCCTGTATTTACAGTTACTCTTTCGGGAGAAAGAACTGTTGGTAACGTTATTGGTAAAATTACATCTGCAGATTTTCGATTGTATAAATCAATGGTTCCTGACAAGCGATTATCCAAGGTTTTAAAATCTATTCCAAAACCTAATTCTTTCATGGTTTCCCATGTTAAATTCGGATCTACCTGATAAGGTTGGTTACTACCCGGATTAATGATTTGATCTTCACCAAAAGCATAATTAAAATTGGAAGAAAAAACCGGAATATTTAAAGAATTAATTGTATTCCCGTTTCCTACTTCACCATAACCGGCTCTTATTTTCAAAAAGTTTAGCACTTTAGAACTTTGTAAAAACTTTTCATTTGATGCTATCCATCCTGCAGAAACAGATGGAAACATTCCCCATCGTTTTGACTCTTGAAAGGCACTAATTCCTTCTCTTCTTAAAGAGGCTGCAAACAAATATTTCCCACTATATTCATAATCCAATCTTGCAAAATAAGAAATAGAAACGATTGGTGTTTGAACTGAGTGTGATACTACCGCTCCAGGAGCGGTTTCTGTATTGTAAGAAGATAAATTTAATGACCAATAATTAGATTGCTCTGGGACATTCCAACGTGTTCCTGTTAAAAAATCGCTATTACCTCTAGTCGATCTTGACATACCCAATACAGCTGTAACCTCATGTTCACTAAAAGATTTTTTGAAGGTTACAAAATTATCCCAGTTCCATAGATAACTATTTGCTCTTCTTTGTTGTAAAATATTAATGGGAGCATTTGGAGAATAATCCTCAATAGTTGAAGTAGCATTTTGAGACAACCAAATTTCTCTACTTGGTGTAAAGGTATAACCTTTTGACCAATCATAAGTTGCACCAAAGTTAGATGTAAATTTTAGTTCTTCTAAAATTTTTATTTCAGTATTTATTGAACCAAATAACGTAACGTTTTTATTTTCTTCATTCGTATAAAACAATTGTGCTGCAGGGTTAGCAACATTATTGAATCGGTCACTTCCGTTAATGTCAATTAAACCGGTTTCAGGATTTCGAAGAGGAACTCCCCATCTTCCGTTATCAAAACGCACTGGTACAATTGGAGATTGCTTGTATGCATTTGTAAATGCACTCAATGGTTTAGGAGTATTGTTTACGATGGATAAATTAATAGATGGAGCAATTTTAACCCGTTGATCTAAAATATAAAACTCATTTCTTGAAGTAACATTAGTTCTTTCAAATTGAGTTCCATTCAATATACCTTTTTCCTTTAAATTTGTAGCTCCCAAATAATATGTAGCATTCTCATTACCACCGGAAATGTTGATGTGATTACTGATCACTTCACCATTATCCGTTATTTCATCTAACCAAATAGTATTATAAGGCTGTTCAAAGTTAAAATAAGAGGATGATCCTTGTGCGGTATTATTGTAATAAGCAAATCGATAGGAATCAGCCATTTTAACTTCTCTTTGGATAAAGCGTTGACCGTAATAAGAATCAACATTCACTTTCATCGTTCCTTTTTTTCCTTTTTTTGTGGTGATGATAACCACACCATTAGAACCTTTTTGACCATAAATAGCCAATGAAGAGGCATCTTTTAAAATGTCCATGGTTTCAATTTCATTTGGACTTAGTCCATTTAAACTTGTACTTTCAATACCATCTATTACATAAAGTGGATCTCTTGCTCCAAGAATAGTACCTAAACCTCTAATTCGTATTGATGGATTTGCTCCCGGTTCATCATTCGTAACAATATTTACACCCGCTGCTCTACCTTGAATAGATTGAATAGCAGACTGTGATGGGGTTTTTAAAATATCAGCTGATTTGATTTGCGAAACCGAACCGGTTATTGAACCCGCTTTTTTGGTTCCGTAACCTATGACTACGACCTCAGATAGACTTTTTGAATTATCATCTTCCAATTTAACTAACATTCCGTTAGCCGCAGGAACAGTTTTCTTTACAAAACTTAACATCGAAAATTGAAGTTCTTCTCCTTCATTAGCTTTGATCTTGAATTTACCATCAAAGTCTGTAACCGTATTTTCATTAGTTTTGACAACTAATACAATTACATCAGGTAAAGGCATACCATTTGAATCAGTAACTTTTCCGGAAATTTCTTGTGCTTGAATAGAAGGAATAGATACTATTAAAAGTAACAAATAAAGAATTCTATACATAGTGTTAGTTTGTTTAGTTTGATATCGTAAATATACTAACTAAAACGATGTAGTAAACAAATAAATTAAGCTACAATTATACATCAAACAAAAAATAAAACAAAATAAAATATTGAAATTCAATTATTTAAATACAAAAATAACGAATACGAATACATCGTTAAAAAAGCAAAATGATGTATAAATGATGTAGTAATAGATTGCTATTTAAAACACCTTAAAAATTCTAATTATTTAAAATAATTCAGAAAATTATAGATTTATCATAAATGTTGAAAGATTTACATCAGCATCAAGAGTAATCTTTTTTCTAAGTCGGTATCGATGTAGTTCAACTCCTCGATAAGAAATATTCATTAAAGGAGCAATCTCTTTAGAAGATAGATTCATTTTTAAGTAAATACAAAGTCTAATGTCTTTGGAAGTTAATTGTGGAAAACGTTTTGTCAATCGCTGAACAAAATCATCATGACTTTGATAAATGTTTTTCTCGAAACTCTCCCACTCCTTTTTGTTAAGAGCGTTTACCTTTATCACTTTGCGAATTTTACTTTTCAATTGCAACATCTCATTTTCATTTTCCAAAATGCGTTTTATACTTTCAATCATTTCACCTTGTTTGGCTATTGATAATGATTTACCAGCTAATTCGGATGCTTTTGATTGAATTTGCATTTCTAAAATATGCTTTTCATAATCTTGAATTTTCAGCTTATTCTCTGCCTCCAACTCCAATTCAACTATCTGCTTATGATGCTTTAGTTCTTCTTCTTTTAATTTTAGCTTTTCTTGGTACCTAATTTTGTTCCAACGATAATATATAAACAAAATAAGGCCAATAAAGGATAGATACAATACAATCATCCAAAAAGATAAATACCAAGGTTTTTTAACATAAAAAGTAAATTCATTAGCTTTAACATAATCCACTCCATTGGTATAAAAAATTTCAATTTTATTTTGCCCACTTGCTAAATTATTCAAAGCTAACTTTCCTTCTGTCAGAGGAATAAGCACGGATTCATTTTGTCGATAAAACAAGGTGGTTTTTTTGTTTCCATAAAAATCAGACAGAAAATGTAATTCCAAAGTTTGGTTGTAGTGTATTTTAGTCTCATTTTCAATCAATTCACCATTCAAATACGCCTCAATTGTTACACTTTGTTTAGTAAAATCATTTTTATTAGTTTCAAAAAGCAAAAAACCATCATCTAAATTGAGTAAATATTGATGATTAAAATTAAATATTCGGGTATCATTATTTACAATTTTTCCTTCATAATATTTTGGTGCAATTAATTTCCATGAAAAATGTTGCTCATTTTGATTTATAATGTATAGCAAATTATCTTTCAAAATACCGAAACTTGAGTCATCAATAGGAATAATTTCACTGATTCCTTTAAAATGTTTATTAAACAGTTCATGCTTTTTCAAAACATCTGTAACATGGTCTAAAACATACCATTCAGAGTGAATATAGTACAACACTTCACTTTTGTACTGAAATATTTTCACCCCAAAATCATTACTAATCCGATTCTTTTCTGTTAAATTAACATAGGAAACTACCTCTAGATTTTGATCATATTTTATTTTAAATAGTCCCCTATAACTGTCAGAAGCAACAATTTCATTTGGTCCGGTTTGAATAAAATCTTTAATGGGTCTGTAAACCGTATTCAAACGTTTAAATGAAGTGAAATTATCTTGTTCACTAAAAAAAGCAATGCCTAAGTAATTGGATTGAATAAAACGTGGAACAGCGATGTCTCTCTTTAATTGCCATCCTCCATTCAGTGGATTAACTTTTTTAAACTGGTTCTTATCCAATAAAAAAGTACCTTCGTTATGACCAATGATATATTGTTGTCCAATCTGCTGTATATTCCAAACTTGTCCTTGAGAACCGTTTAAAAATTCCAATTGTTTATTTTGATATGTAAAAACTCCATGATTCGAGCCTAATAAATATCCGCTTGAAGTTGCTGCAATAGCATAAACACTGCCTAGTTCACCCGTTTTATCAGAAAAAATTCGAAAGGGTGAATTGATTTCTAAGTGTGAAATACCATTGTCCAATCCCAACCAAATATCCTTTTCCTGATCTACAGATATAGTTAAAATGGTATTATTTGATAACCCATTATTTCGATCAATTTTAATGTAATCTCCGGTCTTCAACTGAACTATATAAACCCCATTTGAAACCGTACCAATTACTAATTGATCTTTTTTATAAAACTGGGCTGCATTGATTCCCTCTTTTTTAAGGATTGTATTCAAGGGATGTTGCCATTCTGTTAATCCATTTCCT
The DNA here is from genome assembly GCA_017302935.1 of Flavobacteriales bacterium. GTDB lineage: Bacteria > Bacteroidota > Bacteroidia > Flavobacteriales > Flavobacteriaceae > Flavobacterium. The sequence goes on from JAFLBT010000044.1 coordinate 17,664, forward strand.
TGCTCAACAAAGACTCCGTTTTTTAAGGTAAAGATGTAAGTGCTTTTTTGGTTTCTATCGATTCCGTGAATTACATTATTATAAATTGCATCCCACTTACTTAAAAGTGTAAATTGCTTTCCATCAAAAAGATATACACCTTTGTTAACAGAAGCCACATAAATTTGTTCATCAATCACATAACAATAGGAGATTAAAAAAGGAATTTCCACTTTTCTAATCGTTTGATTTTCACAAATATAAAGTTCATTAAACGATTGAAAATACAGTTTGTTGTTGGCACGAAAAATTTTCCAGATTTCTTCATTCTTTGAACTTCCTTTAAAAAAATTCTTTCCTTTAGAAAGTGAAAAATACTGCATTTTACCCTTTTCCCTTTTCCAATAACCAAATTCATTATAAGAACCGCAATAAATCTTGTCTTGATGAGCGAACACAGAACGAATGATGGTTTTATTGGGTAACGAATAACGTTCCCATTTTACACCATCATACCGTAATAAATAATGATTGTTAGCAAAATAAAAGGCTTTATCTTCACCTTGAGTGAGATTCCACACTTGATTATCACCTTTGTAATCAGTTTTTGTAAAATTTTCTACAAAAGGAAGCAGTTCCTGAGCAACAAAGTCAGAGGAAATAAAAAGTAATAACCAAATTAAAAATTTACCTTTCATAAAAGCAAGTTTCATTTCCCAAATGTAAAAAACAATTCGGATTAAACCACCTGCTCAATACTGTAGTTATTTTAAAACTGGCGATAAATCATCCACATACTCCTGAAGATAGCTGAATCGTGGCGTAAGTTTTCCATTTTCAGTAATTTTTGCTCGATGCAAAATACCATCTTTATCACCATTAAAAAAAGAAGGAATTACATGTTCCATGAACATTTCACCAAAACCTTCACTAGCATCTTTGGGTAGTTCACATGGTAAATTGTCAACACTCATCACCATTATTGAACCCGGATGCATATAAGGAACTTCTTCTCGGGTAGAAGGTAAATAACCAAAAAACGGGTCGGCTATAGTTGAAGCTTTGATTGTGCAGGCAATTGGCCCATCTACATCACACGAAATATCAGCTACTACTTTCAACGAACAATCTACAGCTTTCAACATTTCATTAGTCAATATCTCCGGCGAACCATTGCCATAAAAATGTCCGGCCATAAAAATATCCGCTACTTTCGTAAATCTCTCAAAATCAGAAACATATTCAGCCGGATGTGCATAAAAATCTTGGTTATCCAATCGCTTACCGTCTTTTCGCTTGTTGTAATCTAATACGTCAATATGCACATAAACAGGTTCAGAATATTTTTTAGTGAGGAAATTTTCAACAGAAACTTCTTTGAACTTGATTCCATCTAAAATTTCTTTAGCTCCCATTCCTACTTTGCCTTTTCCGGTCAAAACAATTTTTATTGGTGGAAAAGTTTGACGCTTTAATTTAGTAATCAATTCTGCTTTTCCGTTTGACGATTCAGCTTTAGGTATAGTAAACAGTTCATATTTGATTCCAAAACCTCTCAATCCGTTGTAAGCTCCCACAATTCCGGCATAACGTCCAAAACCGATTAAACGACGATTTTGAGTATCAACAATCGTTTCATGATCATATAAATCAATTTTCTTTTCTAAAATAGCTTGCAACAACTTACGATTATGCGGTTGTTTTTTAATGGTATGAGAAAAGAAAAAATACTTTTTATTTGGAATCAATGCATCAATTGGCACTTCTTTAACCCCTATTAGAACATCACAATCTGTCATATCAGATGTCACTTCCAAACCAACTTCTTGATATGTTGCATCCGGAAAAACCCTGATATCAGAAGCTTCTACTTTAATTTTTGCTTCCGGAAATTGTTGCTGTAACCGAATTAATTCTTCAGGAGTAAATACAACCCTTCTGTCAGGTGGATTTTTGCGTTCTTT
>JAFLBT010000045.1 GCA_017302935.1 Flavobacteriales bacterium
TGTGTTCCTTAATTGTTTTGAACACGGATGTAAGAAATTCAAGAAATTTTAAAAATTATTTAAATTTCTCCAATCTGTGTTCTTAAAAGTATTTACATTCTATTAAGCATTAAAAATTAAACTTCATCCCAAAAGCAATCCTCCCGCCATCACTCGAATGAAAATAAGAAAGTGTAGAAGAAATGACATTACTACTGTTCAACCACATTCCAAATCCGGTAGATTGATGCCACTTGTCTGAAACATCATTGGGCAACCAAACTCTACCATAATCAAATCCAACAAATGCACCATAATTTACCGGAGCAAACGGGTTTTTTATTTGACCAATGGCATAACGCAAATCAGTTCCCTGAAAATAAGCCGTTCTACCTGAAAAACGATTTTCTCTGAAACCTCTTACATCTGCATCACCACCCAAGGTTGCCGCTTGATAAAATTCAAACGTGGAACCAAATAACGTTTTAGCTTTTAAAGTGGTCTCTATTTTCCATTGAGCATCCGGAGTTAAACGATATACGAGGTTCAAAGCGGTTTCGGCAGAAGGAACTTGGCGTGAAAAATCACCTAGATTTGTCAACCATTTTCCATTCAACTGAAAACCCATTCCCAACGAAGGAATAAATGAATTGTCATAATTTTTGAATTGATACGTCAATCCGATTCCGGCAAAATGTTGAAAATCAAAAACGCGATTGTCAATTACTCCCGATGAAATAAAGCGATCCGGAGTATTTTCAACTTTATAAGCTTCGTATTGAATTTGTCCGGTTATAGCGGTACTTTTTGATTTTTGCCAAACCAATCCCGGACTCACTTTATACGAAGCAATTCGAACACGGTTAAAATCAAAATCGTCTGCGTCATTCGGGGTTTCATTTCCAAAGCCAAAAAAGTTCTGTGCAAAACTACTACTGGTGATTTGTGCATCTATAATCAAATCATACGATGCTACCGCCTTTTTGATGTTTCCGGAATAGCCAACCGAATAACCGTTGGTAGCAAAATAGTGATTTACGTTCAGTGTATGATTTTGCGAAAAGGGATTGCCTACATATCCTTTTTTGATGTAATTCAACTTAAATCCAACTCTAAAACCGTCATCCGGATTAAAACCCAGCAGCGGAACTCCCGAAAACGTATTGAACTTTGGTTTTTTGTAATCATACGTATTTGTCTCGTAATCATTCGACAACAGCACAGCCGTTTTTCTATCTACATTCAGGGTTGTATTGGTTTTAAAATCGTGAATTTTTACTTTTTTGCCATTTTCAATTACGTAGGAATCATCACCTAAACCACCGATTAAACGAATCTTGATGGGAGAAAATTCTTTTCCTTCCATGCTAAATTCGTCTTTTCCTTCCAATCCGTAAAGCCAGATTTCTTTGGTTTGTTTATTCGAAAAAGTGCGTTCGTACACAATATTGGAAGGTAATTTTTTTCCGTTATATACCACTACTGCAGTTCTTCCTTTTGACAAACGATTGATAACGAAGACATCATTTTGCATCGTGCCGACCACCAATGTTTTTTTATGTAACAAATGCTGATATTGTTTGGCAACTTGTGGTAATTTTTTCAATCGATTCCGCAAAAACAGCTTCAATTTAGAGGTTGTTTCGTCTTGTAATTCTGACGGCAATTGTAAAAAAGCCCTATTAATCACATCATTAGTCAAGAGTTCTTGAATATACTTCGCTTGTTTTCCCCAACTTTTTTCATCACTATCCGAGAGAATGGCCAAGTCTAATGCATAAGTAACTTCATTAAAATCTTTTGCTTTTTTGTGTTGATAGCTGTAGGAATGCATTTGCCCCATCGCCGGAATACTTTTTAATAATCCTAAAAAGGCACCGTCATATTTGGCGAAAGCTTGGTCGCGATGAATCGGAATTGGCCGATAAATGGTTTTTCCTTTTTCCTGATGAACGCCCCAACGCCAATTTTTTTCCTGTCGGTCCCAGTCGCCAATGAGCATATCAAACAATCGAGCTCGAATATAGTCTTCGGTATCCACCAAATGGTTTTTATCGGTTCGGATTTGATGTAACATTTCATCCGTGTCAATAATAGCAGAAGGTTTTCCAAAATTGCTATTGTTTTTTTGAGTAGTATTTGCTTTTTTGGAAACATAATATAACGTACCGCCAAATTGCTCATTGTAGGTACTCAAACCGTTTTGATTAGGGATGTAATATAATTTTGGTTGCGTAAAAGGGACATCAATTGCTTTTGACAAAACCGGAATCACCAACGGAGTAAAGGGATGAATGGTAGTAAAATAATCCCGAAGAAAATCTTCTGACAAATAATTTTTGGACGTATTCTTGCTGTTTTTTTGTTCATACGCCAACGATTTAAAAAAGGAAGAAGCATCTTTTTCCAGCGGCGTCATCACAAATTCTTTTCCGTTTTTATCTTTTAGTAAAAGTGATTTTGTGGTGGCTTCGTTGTCAATTCCAATTGGTTTTAATCCGCCAAAAAGGGTATCCAAAGTGGCAGTTTTAAACACAAGCGTTTGTTTATAATAATTTTTATAATGTTTTCCCCATAAAAATTGATACGCTCCGTTTTTACGACCAACCGGTTTGCCAAAAATGGAACGTTTAACGGTTGGGTCAAATTGTTTGGGATAATTTTGATGTTTAACGTTCGATTCCGGTTCTCTTAGTTTTTGTCGGAAAAGCAAACCTTCTTTTCGATTGTTGGTGGAATAATAGGAAATAGTAGAAGCTCCGTTTGCATAAATATCCACCACAGCATAACCAAAACCACCAAAACTAAAATCATTCGGGTTCACTGCTCTAGCCGTTGTAAAATGAGCTCCCGACCCACTAATAATCTGTTGAATGCCGTCTTTGTTGATGTATTGCAAATTTTGTTCGTGACCGGAAACCACCACCACATGCTTGTATTTTTGCACAATCGCTTTTATCCGATCGGTCATTTCGCGGTAAGAAGGATGTTGTACATCTCCGGTTTTGTAGCCACTTGCTTTTCTAAACAGGTTATAAAAACTGCCGACAATCGGCAACGGAATGTTCTTTTCAAGCGGAAAAAGTTGTTGATGTAACGAATACTGACCACCATAAACGCCATTGCTCAAAAGCGGATGATGAATGGCTAACAATATTGTTTTTTCCTGATTTTCCAACAAATGACTATCGAGTTCGTCAAAAAATTGCTCACGGGTTTTAAGACTACATCCGCTGTTGATTTCGGGATGTTCATTCCAATCTTCCAAAAACCATTGCGAGTTGATGGCGATTAATTCAACGTTTTCACTGAGGGAGATGAACTCCATTCCACAGCCGTTTTTTGGGAGCAATTGAGCTGTTTTTTTATCATAAGCCGAAATGAATTTTTCTTGAGCCAACAAATGATTCAAACCATTTCCCCAATCGTAATCACCGGGGAGAACATATACATTTCCTTTGAATTTATCCGTCAGTTGCAACTGTTTTAAAAGTTTTTCTTCACCGAGTGAACGGTTTTCTCCTATCCCATTCAACGGAAAAACATTATCGCCTAAAAATAGGGCAGTGCTGTTTTTTGAAGCGGCTTCCAACCGTTTTTTAAAGTTGGAAAGTGTTGGAGTAGCTCCATCATTTTGTGTATTCGCCGCATTTCCTGTTAAAAACACAGAATACACAATGGTGGTCGTATCAAGCGATTGATTGTTGTAAAACGAAGTAGCTTGACTGCCCAGTTGGGTTTTGTAGGTGGTGCAGGCGGTAAATAGACCCATTACCATCAACAAAGTTATTCCGTAACAAGTTAGTTTGGAAATAATTTTGAAAGAAAGCAATTTCATTACGGGCTATTTAGGATTTGGTCAAATATAAGCAATTAGCGATTGATTTTTCATGTTGAATAAAATCTAAGACTTTTTGCTTTTAGTTGTAACGTTGGTGGGAAGAATATGGTATTGATAAGTAGTAAGTTTTTTGATTAAAATAAATAATAACATTAATAAGGAGGCAAAAGTCTGCCTAATGGAGAATTAAAAATTTCTTCAAAAGCCTCATCTGCTTTCTTTTGTAGTGCTTTATCCGGTATTTTATCTAAACCTTCTAGTGGCACAAAATGTTTGCTTTCATCATATGGACAACAACCTAAAATATAAGCTTGTTCATAGTTGTACTTATTAATTATTACAAAGTATTTAGAACCAATTTTATTTATTTTTTGTGTAAATGATGATGTTTTAGATTTATATTCTATTCCATAAATATAATATGTAAAATCAACAGTTCTATTTCCACGGCCATAATATATTTTTGTTATTTCACCAATAGAATAGATTTCATTTTTTTTAAGTTCTTTGTCTGAATAATTTTGTTTTATTGAAAATAAAATTGCAATAAAAAATATTAAAAGCATCATTTTTATTCCAACCTTATTTAATTCTTTTTCATCCATTTATTTTTTCAACTATTTTGGTTTTATGAATTGGATTCTTTTTTTGTTACAGAATTTACTCAAAGAGTTGGTTAATTAAACAAATTACGAATTTTTCTTTTTAAGTTTAATCCGGCATTATCAATTAAAGTAGAATCCATAATTTTTTTGTTTAAAAAATTTCTACATTTTTTGGATTCCTTGAAGAATAAATGATTTTATAAAATTCACCTTTTTTAACATTAGGATAATTGTTTACATAGCAATCTTCTGAATACATTTTATCATTAACAAAGTAAATAAAATTAATTAATTTACCACCTTTAGAACCTTTGAAATCGCCAGTCTTCGCAATAGAAATCACACCATATTCATTTCTTTCATTTTGGTCAATTTTCTTTTTTATTGTACCATATAGTAAAAATAAAATTAAAAAAAGTGAAAAATATACAATGATTTTTTTATTTCTCATTTTTTAGATCGCTGTTTAAAGATAGTTGGTATGAAAATTTAATTTAACATACCAGCTCCACATTTTATAACAAAAACAAATATAATTTTAAAAATAAGAAAATATTTGAATCTTTTTAAACTTAGTTTGCAAAAAACACAAAACATCTCAAAAAAAATGCTCCAAATAGCTTTAACTTTTTGGAGCATTTTATAAGTAAAGTCTATGTTTTACTTTACTTCTTCACTAGTTTTTTAACAGAAGTAAGATTGTTTTGAGTGGTAATTTCAATCATATACATTCCCGAAGTTAATGGTGAAACATCTAATGTTTGAATTGAAACATCACTGGTGAATGACATGATTTGTTTGCCTAACAAATCATAAACGTTCACTTTTTTAATGGTATCATTTGCATCATAGAGCGATAATTGAATGGTTGCATTCGCTGGATTAGGATACATTTCAAAATTTCCGGTTGCAAAACTTGGATTGCTTAGTAAAGGAATAAATTCAGTATCAAACGTATTGGTAATAATCGGCGGATTAAAATCAAAAAAGATGCTGGCAGTATTCGGCACAATATCACCAACCGAAATGCCCGGTTTTAATTTAACTTTAAACAGCACAAATCCATTACTTGCTTCTTCATTCACTATTTTAGGAACTAAGTTGATGTTTCTAAATTCCCATTTGATTTCATTATCCACACGAGTCATTAAGTAATTGTGACTGGCATTCACCATTTGAATGGAGGTTTCGTCAATTTGATGGTGTAATTCATCTTCTATAATTACAAATTCTGCATTGGCAGTTCCTTCATTTTGAAAACGAATAGTGTAAAATAAATAGTCACTAGGTTCATATTCAGTGATTAAAATTTTACCACCATGTGATTCCATTTTGTCGTTTGGATCCCATGAGCCAACAATTACTTGTGCATTAGAGAAGGAATTGTTATCCAAATCAATATCATCTGCAGGAGCAGAAATGGTTACAACATTCGTCAATACATCTCCTAACGCTATTGTTGGAATGGTAGGAACAGTCATGGTTACATAAAAAAAGCGGGTCTCATTTGGAGCTAAATTGGTAAACGAATAGGTAAAACCATTTTCATTCGCTACGGTTCCATCTTGACTGATAGTTGTTATGGTTACTAATGGGTCTTTGGTAAACGTTAATGTTCCTGAGGTAGGGGTTAATCCTAAATTTTTATACACTATTTTTTCAGTATACGTAAATCCGGGTCTTGGTGGAGGATTTTGAGATACGATAGAAGCGGTCACATCATTATACCCTTGCACTACGGTAATCGGAAAATAATATACTTGATAATTGCTTCCTACCGGAATGGTTAAGTTACTGTAATTGGTCGTTCCGGCACTGTAATACGCACTATAATTGGGTTGAATCTGATAGCTGATGTCATAAGAATTCGAGGGATTTGTATCGTATAAAGAGTACATTCCAACAGGAGAATAGGCAGTAGTTGGATTTCCGGCATCATTTAAATCAATTAAAAAGGAACCGTTAGAAAAGGTTTGTTCATTTTCATCTTTACTACCATTATTGTTATTGTCTGTAAAAGCAATTAAAACAATTTTGTCGGCATCTGGAGCACAAGTAATGTTAGCTGACCATCCGGCTCTGGTAATGGCAAAATCACTAATAAATCTAAACGTTAAACAGCCATCAGGGCTTGAGGAAGTAAAAGGCCCGGGAATTGTATTGCCCCAAAAAGCACCGGTAAAGTTTGCCAATACCAAATGTCCTGCACCATTTGTACTGGATATTTGAGATGAGTTGGTTGAATTTCCATCATATACTAATAAGCCATCAAAGTTGTTTTCAACATCGAATGAAGTAAAAGTTACTGTCACCAATTCTCCTGCGTTATTTGGACAAATAGTGACAACATAGTCTAAATTATTCGCATAATTAGCGGAAGGTCCGGAAAGGTCATAAAAAGTATTACCACAAGCTAACGGAGCATTTAGTGTGTTCACAGGTATTGGTCCGGTCCATGCACTTCTATCACTGTCAGAACAAACAGCACGAACATAAACATGATAGCAGGAAGATGGATTTAAATTATCTACTGTTAACGTGTTTGTAGATGACATTGTTCCGGTTGAAGTAGAAGTGGGTGCAGGTGTACCGCAGGGTTGAGTGATTACTTCCCATGAAGTGGCAGAACCGGTTTCAAACCAATCTAAAGTAAAGGAAGTAGAGGTTACGTTGGATGCATTTACTTGTTGCGGACTAGGACACGAAACTAAAGTGGTTAAAGTTGACGCCACTGACCATAGGCTCGTCTCTGTATCGGAACATATTGCTTTTATGTAAACATTATAACAGGTACCTTTGTAATTACTCCGGTTGTGTTTGGAGTAGGTGTGGTTCCACAAGGTAAAGCTACAATTTCCCAAGAAGTTTCATTATTGCCGGAAGTCCAACCAATTACAGCAGAGTTTGTTGTAATAGCTGTTGCAGCTACATTTGTAGGACGCAAACAAGTTGATGGAGTTCCACAGGTTACATTAGCAATCCAACCTGCTTTATTCACTACATTATCACTTCTAAAACGAAAAGTCAAACAACCATCAGCACTTGTAGAAGTAAATGGACCAGGTATTGTTGTTCCCCAAAAAGCACCCGGAACTCCTCCTGGAATACTATTGCCGGGATTGCCACTGGAAATTTGTGGGGCATTGATTGAATTTCCATCAAAAACATATAAACCATCCCAAATGGTTTCAATATCAAAAGAAGTAAACGTTACCGTAACAACTTCACCCGGATTGGTTGGGCAAATGGTATAAATATTATCGGAATTACTAACATAATTTGCATTTGGGCCACCATTATCAAAAAATTGTTCACCGCAATTAGGCGAAACTACCGGATTTTGAGCGGTTAAAAAGTAAGTCCCGGAAGACCAATTGCTATTATTCCCATTACAATTAGATCGGGTAAAGAAATTATAGGCGGTGGCAGCATTTAAACCGGTTGCAGTAAAAGTTGGTGAAGTTACAACTGTTCCAACTGAAGTGGCAGTGGGTAAACCACCGGTTGAGGGTAAAACAATTACTTCCCAATGTGTAGCTGCATTATTGGCAAAATTTAAGGTTGCACCCGTATTGGTTACATTGGAAACTTGAAAATTAGTTGGAGGCAAACAGCCATTAGAAGTAGTGGTAATTGTCAAATAGTTAGACCAACTACTCACATCGCCAGGTACATCACTGCAGATGGATCGGATATAAACCCTATAGGTGGTATTTGCATTTAAACCCGTAGCTTGAAAAGTTGTGCTGGTGGTAACTGTTCCGGTAGCTTCAATTGTTGGAGCCGGAGAAGTTGAAGGTAAAATGATGATTTCCCAATTGGTGGCATTACCGGTTTCAACCCAATTTATTGTTGCACCAGAAGTGGTAAAATTGGTACCTGTTATATTGTTTGGGGTTAAACATGTTCCGGGTGCACCACATGTTATATTGGCTATCCATCCGGGTTTATTAACTGAAACATCACTTATAAACCTAAAGGTTAAACTTCCGTCCGCACTGGTTGAAGTAAAAGACCCAGGATTTGTTGTTCCCCAAAAAGCTCCCGGTAAAGTTAATGAACCGGTTCCGGTGCCATTTCCACTGGAAAATTGTGGGGCATTGGTACTATTACCATTAAAAATGTATAATCCATCAAAATTAGATTCAACATCAAATGAAGTAAAAGTAACCGTAACAACTTCATTTGGATTGGATGGAAAAATGGTTACGGTATAATCCATATTATTAGCATAATTTGCATTTGGACCTTGCGGATCTGTAAATAAACCTCCACAGGTTGGATTTTGTGCAAAGAATGAAATGGGAGCAAAAAATAGGGCAATGAATGCTAAAAGTAATTGTTTATTCATGTTTGTTTTTGTTAAAGGTTATATCAAATGTATATTGATTTTTAATAAGTTGTATAAAAAAATTAAAAATTTTTGTTTGTTATTGCATTAAGTGCAATAAAACCGAATAGCCAAGAATTATGAACAAATAAAATTGCAGTAATTAATTACATAAAAAAATTACTAAACAAGTTTGAATTAATGCATTTGTATAATCTAAAAATTGATTAAACTTTTAACCATTAATTTTTCATAGTTTAGAATTTATTATCCTTTTTCATGTTTTCTTCCACACAAGTTGCACATTTGTTCGGAAAACAAACCCTTTTCCGAAGCCCTTTCGAACAAGTACCGAATAAATACAGAACAAAACCCCTTTAAATTTCAAAAAAATTGTCAAATCAATTCAAACGTAGTCAAAAGGTTTCAAAACCGTTCAAGGCATCAAACTCAAGCAGTACCTACTTAGCTTGTGGACTACTCATTATTAGTAGGTGTTTAATTCATACTATCTTCATATCATCGTCATGTCAACGGTATGGTTGTGGTACCCTTGAAGAACCGATTAGCAAAAACAAAAGCGTTTACAATCCAATCGATTATAAACGCTCTTAATACAGATAGAAAGTGAATTACTTTCTCTCCAACAAAACAATCCCCATCTGACTATCAATCACCACTTTTCCATCTTTTACAGTAGTTGAAATTCCTGAAAAAGCATCGTGAACTTCCGTTTCATCTTCAAAAACGGATGAAACATTGATTTCTTTTTTTCCGAATGGTAATTCCAAACCAATTACGACTTTATCCGTAAAATCGTCTTTAGTAAAGGTTCTGCTGAAAGTATAAAACGGAGCTTTTGAAATTTCTTTGTGTATTCCTGCACCAACCGCCGGATGGTTTTTTCGAAACTGTCCAATTTTTTGAAAATGCGTCAATACATTTTTCGTGTTTCCATTCGTTTTGAGGTCTTCCCAATTCATAAATGAACGCAAAGTAGCATCGCCTTGTGCTCCTTCAATTTCCAGAGAACGAGCAGTTTCATCACCATAATACACTTGTGAAATTCCAGGAGCTAGTAATAATTTAGTTCCGGCATCAAATACTTTTTCTCTTTTCTTGTCAAAGGGCCAGCCGTCATCGTGAGACGACACATAATTCATCACGCTCAATCCTTTTAAATCAGCACTTAAAATTGTAGAATAATTACTAAATAGTTCTTCATATGACTTATTCGCATCGCCTTTAAAATCAAAATTGATGAGAGAGCCAAATCCGTTTTCAAAGTAGTTTACTTTTTTGTCGCCAAAATTATAAAGTTGCTTTCCGCTTATTCCATAACCATATACTTCACCTACAATGAAAAATTCATTATCATCCAACACTTTATCTGGATTATTTTGTTTGTAATCAGCAAAAGCGTTTTTACACACTTTGGCAAAATCAGCCCAAACATCTTCGGTAGTGTGTTTCACGGTATCTACACGATACCCGTCAATTCCGAAATCGGTAATGTAGTCAGCCAACCATTTCATGATGTAATATTTCGGTGCTCTTGGATAACCGGTGCGTTTGAAAAATTCATCCAATTCGGCTACTTCTTGTTCGTAACGACCTTCTTTTTTCCATTTTTCAACCAAAGCGGGTGGCAATTCAACATTTTCATTGCTTTCTGTTTTAACGTCCGGAAGGTTTTCTACTAGCGTACAATCGATAAAGTTACGATACGTATCATACGAACATTTTGGTCCGGTTCGTACCCAACTTTCCGGCCAAACGGGGTCTAATTCGGTAACCGGACCGGTGTGGTTAATCACAGCATCCAAAACAATTCGGATGCCTTTGGCGTGAGCTTTTTCAACCAATTCTTTCAAATCCTCTTTTGTACCATAACTCGGGTCGATGTTCGTCCAATCTTTGGTCCAATAGCCATGAAAACCATACGAATTTCCGGTTCCTTCATCCACAGAACCATGAATTTGTTCCACAACAGGCGTCATCCAAATGGCATTTATACCTAAATCGGTAAAATAACCTTCATCAATTTTTTGCGTAATCCCTTTAATGTCGCCTCCCATGAAATTGCGAAGGACTCCGGTTTCTTTGTCTCTCGGAATAATCTTGTCATTATCGGGATTTCCGTTGTTAAATCGGTCAATTAATAGAAAGTACAAATTGGCTCCTTCCCACGCAAATGGAGTTTTGGTTTGAACCACTTCTTTTTTGGGTGAACATCCTAGAAACATAGTAGTTAGGATTAGGGTGAACAATTTTTTTTTCATTATAATTTAATTTTAATATTGGATTTGTTAGAGGTCATTACATAGTCAAACGTTAATTTTTTAGCTGTTTTATCATATTGAAATTTAACTTTTTTACCATCCATCACCACAGATTTCGGTTTTTTAGATATCAAAAAAACATGAATCGTACCTTTTTTTCCTTTGGAAGGAAATACATTGCTTTCCATGGAAATGAAGAGTGATTTTTTTTCGATCTCCGTTTCGCAAGTCAGTAGTTCCGGATTGTTTTCAGCTGAATTAACTCCTTCATCAAAATAGAATTGACGTTCGCTTGATGTTACTTTTTCATCAAAATATAGTCGAAAATTCAAGTTGGAGTTGTCATAATTTTGAGTGGTTTGAACTGTTTTTGTCCATGGAATCAAAACACCATTTCGCACAAATGTTGGAATGTGAGAGGTAGCAACATTTATTTTTTCAGTTGAACCACCACTATATTTTTTTGTGGAATAAATATCCGTCCAATTTCCATTTTTAGGAAAATATACTTCTTTTGATTGCTGATTTGCTTCCATAATCGGATAAACCAGATAATCTTTCCCCCATAAATAACCATCGGATTTGGTTAGTAAAGTTTCATTTTCAGGTTCTTCAAAAAAAAGCGGACGCATTAATGGAATACCGGTTTGCGAATTTTCATAAGCCAAACTATAATTGTACGGAAGCATTGAGTAACGCAATTCAATCGCATTTTTCGCTAAATTTTTCGCCCAATCACTTCTAAAAATTGGTTCAGAAGCCACATCTGATTGTGCATGCGGACGAAAGATCGGATTGAAAACACCGTATTGCAACCAACGCACATACAATTCATCATCCAAATTAGCTCCCGCAAAACCGCCTAAATCGGAATGCATATACGCCAAACCTTGCATTCCCATTTGCAGAGAAATTTCCACTTGACCCGAAAGTCCGCCCCACGTTCTGTTCACATCACCACTCCAAGGAATCATGCCATACCGTTGCGAACCCGAATAACCGGAACGCATCAAAATAAAAGGTCTCTGCGTTGGATAGTTTCTTTGATAGCCTTCAAAAACCAATTTAGCCCAATTATGACCGTAAATATTGTGCACTTCATCAGCACTTCCGCCAAAGGTTTGAGCAGCGGCCGGAAACACTTCGGGTTCGCCCAAATCGCCCCAAACACCGCCAACCCCTTTATTGGCTAACTCTTGGTAAATGTTCCAAAACCATTTTTTTCCATCTACTTTAAAAATATCGATGATACCGGTATTTCCAAAATAAAAATCATACGTAAAAGGATTTCCTTTAGAGTCGGTAGCTAAGATTTTTTTATCCACCGCTTCTTGCCATTTTTTCGAAGTGGTCAAAATAAACGGTTCCGTAATTGGAATGGTTTTGATGCCCATTTTATTGAAATCATCCACCATTTTTTCAAACGTAGGAAAGCTATCACGATACACTTCCAGATTACCCATGGTGCCCTGAACTTCTTTCCCAAACCAATATAAATCTAATATAATGGCATCAACGGGAATATTTTCCTCTTTGAATTTTTGAATGGTCCGACGGGCTTCGGCTTCGGAATGATAACCGAAACGAGATGAGAAATTACCCAACGCCCAACGTGGAGGTAACGGTTGTCTACCCGTTAACTCAGTATAATTGGCTATTAAATTTTCCCATGAATTGCCCACAATCACTTGATAGGTTTTTCTTCCGGAAATGGTTTCATACTCCAACACATTTTCTTTTTTGCTATCCAAATCCAAATAACCAATTGGAGCATTGTCAAAATGAACCATATATTTTTGGGATGAAATCACAATTGGAAGGGTGAAATTCATCAATTCGGAACGAGTTTCGTAACCATAATCGGCTCGATTGTAAAGTGCTAAACGATTGCCACGACGATTCATTCCCAAAACTCTTGCACCGCTACCATATAATTTTTCGGTAGCGTTGAGGTTAAACTGAATGACTTCGGTAGAATCGTAAACGATGTTTCCTTTTACGCGTTCTAAAGGTTCATGTTTGCGTTTGAAGTAACCTAGTTTTTCGGATAAAAGAATTTTATTTTGGTGTGAATACGTAATTTGAAATGGCGATTTAATGATTTTTATGCTCAATTCATTGGTTTTCATTTCAATAAAATCGGCATTTTCCTGAATTTGAAAGGGATGATTTTTTGTTTTGAGCACAACGGCATGCGATTGCGAATTGAATTTTTCACCTTTGGGAACAAATGAAGTTTCGGCAATTTTAGCATTGTAAAATTGAATAAAATAGGTTCCATCGGTAGTATTTAATTCCAGTTCGTAACCATTCCACGAATGAGAAAAATATTGTCTTTTGGTGTTTTGAGCAAAACCAATTGTCGTAAAGAATAAAAGTAAAAAGAGTTTTTTCATTCGTTAATTCATTTTTGTCGTAAAAATAAAAGCTCCTTTTTGGTTCAAATTCAATTCATTATCCCATATAAATTCATCACCGGTAAGGATGTTTTTGAATTTTTTACCATTCAAATTCAGTTCTTTATAAATCGATAAATCTACTTTTGCCGAATCCTTTTTGTTTAAAATTAAAACGACAATTTCATCATTCAATAGTCTAAATAAAGTATAAATTCCGTTATTTGGAGCAAAATGCATGGTTTTTCCGTCGTGAATGGCTTTACTGTTTTTACGGTAATTTAAAATTTTGGATAAAAAATTTTGCACATCTTTTTGCTCAGCAGTTAGACCTTCGCCAGTAAAAGCATTTACTTTATCTCCTTTCCATCCACCCGGAAAATCAGTTCTAATTAAACCGTGATCACCGGGTTTGGCGGTGTTTTGCATCAAAATTTCTGTTCCGTAATAGAATTGTGGAATTCTTGGTAAAACCAAATAGGTTGCCAAAGCCATTTTTGTGTTTTCAACATTTTCCTCCATTTGTGTAAAAATGCGATCCATGTCATGATTGTCCGGAAAAATCATAATGTCTTTGGGAGACGCATAATGAAAATCGTTGGCTAAACCATCGTAAAGTTTTGCTAATCCTTTGTCCCAACTTTCTGTTTCTTTGATGGCTTGCGGAATGAGCGTTTGCATGGCGAAATCCATCGTAGAACGCAAATTGGATTGGTAGCCATCTTTGTTATTGGCTCCTTGTTGCCAATAGCCAATCAGTAACGGATTCGAACTCCATTCTTCGCCTACAATGTTAAAATTCGGATATTCATTCATGATTGCTCCAGCCCAATTACTCATAAATGTTTTGTCAGGATAAGGATACGTATCTTGGCGAATTCCTCCTAAATGAAGTGTTTCAATCCACCAAATGCTATTTTGAATGATATATTTGGCTAAGTAAGGATTGCGTTGATTTAAATCGGGCATGGAAGAAACAAACCACCCGTCGGCCATTTCTTTTTTGTCTTTTTCGGAAGCGTATAAATCTTGGTTGCTCGTTCTGCGGTGATTGGAAGTAACGTATTTTTTTTCTTTTTCAAACAGTTCTTGGTAATTCACCCAATCGGAAAAGGGTAAATCTTTCATCCACCAATGTTCGCTACCGCAATGGTTGGCCACTTGATCCATGATGAGTTTCATCCCATTTTGTTGTAATTTTACGGCTAGATTTTTATAATCCGTTAAGGTTCCAAAACGAGGGTCAACTTGATAAAAATCGGTCATAGCATAGCCGTGATACGAACCACTTTTCATATCATTAGCTAATACCGGAGTAGGCCAAATAGCGGTAAATCCTAAGTTTTTAATGTAATCAATTTGGTTGATAATGCCTTGAATATCGCCACCATGACGTTTGTAATCGTGGGTTCGGTCTAATGTGGTTTCGTTCATTGTTTTCACGATGTCATTGGCTTCATTTCCGTTGGCAAAACGATCCGGAGTGATGAGGTAAATGGCATCGGAACTATTGAAACCAATAAAATCTTTCGAAGGTTTAGATTTTGGTTTAAGTTCGTACGATTGTGTAATTTTTTTTCCTTTTTCCGATTCGAAAATGATATTGAATTTTCCGGGTTTTGTGGATGCGTCAATTTTTAAATCGATGAACAAATAGTTCGGGCTTTTGGCTTTGTGAACTTTAGTAATTGAAACACCTTCGTAGGCTATTTTTGGCGTTGCATTTCCGATGTTCGGATGATGCACGAGCAATTGCAGATTTTCGTTTTTAAATCCGGTCCACCAGTTGGGTGGTTCAATGCGATTGACTTGAGCAAAAGCTGAAGTGGATAGGAATAAAAAAATAAGTAGCTTTTTCATTGTTTTAAACATTAAGAAGTTAAGGTGTTTTCATTAAGGTTTATTAAGGATAAGTATGATTAAAAATTCAGGGATTAAGCATTTTGAAATATTCATTAACCATTGGTTTTACTGATTTTGATATATTGTCAGTGTAAAAATTGATTAATAATCCTTGAGGTTTTTCCAGTAAACTCATATAAGTCAATAATTGAGCTTCATGAACGGGTAGTAAATTTTCAACAGTTTTTATTTCTACTACTACAGTATTGTTTACTATTAAATCTAGCCTTAATTCAGTTTCAATTAATAAATCTCTATATTCTAATTTTACTTTTTTTTGAGTTTCAACTTGGAACCCATTATATTCTAATTCTTTTTGAAGGCATTTTTCATAAACTGATTCTAATAAGCCAGGGCCTAATGTTTTGTGAACAGTGATTGCACAACCAACAATATCATAGCTTAATTGTGTGACTTCTTTTTTTGTCATATTTTTTATTTAAAAAAGTAAAGGTTGCTTCATATTTTAATTTTCTTAATGAAACAACCTTAATTTCTTAATGTTAAAACTAAACCGTAACCAAACTATTCGGTTCCACTAAAACCTCTTTTCCGTTGACAAAAACGGTAATTGGTTTTTCGCCTTCCAATGAAAATTTGGTTTCATTGGCATGAACAGAAACTTTCAAGATTTGATTTCTGAAATTAATTTTAAACGAATAGCCTTTCCATTGAGCCGGTATTTTCGGTTCAAAGTGTAGGCTGTCATTTTTTACACGCATACCACCAAAACCTTCTACAATACTCATCCACGTTCCGGCCATCGAAGTAATGTGTAAACCTTCGTGTACTTCTTTGTTGTAATCATCTAAATCCAATCGAGAAGTACGTAAATAGAATGTATACGCTTGTTCCATTCTACCTAAAACTGCAGCTTGAATCGAGTGAACACAAGGTGAAAGCGAACTTTCGTGAACCGTAAATGGCTCATAAAAATCAAAATGTTTCTCCAATTGTTCTTTGCTGAAATGATCTTCAAAAAAGTAGAATCCTTGTAACGTATCGGCTTGTTTGATGTAAGGGGAACGTAAAATTCGATCCCACGACCATTTCTGATTGATTGGTCGCTGACTTTTATCTAAGTCATGTACTTTCACTAATTCTTTATCCAAAAATCCATCCTGTTGCAAATACACGCCATGTTCTTCCGAATAAGGGAAATACATATTGTCTGCTACTTCTTTCCAATGGTTGATTTCCGCGGTAGAAAGTTTTACCTTATTTAAAATTCGAGTGTAATCTGACGAATATTCTTTTTCAATTTTCTGAATTTGTTCTATTGTATAGTCAATACACCATTTGGCGATATAGTTGGTATACCAATTGTTATTCACGTTATTTTCATACTCATTTGGTCCCGTAACCCCTAAAATCACATACTGATTGCGGTAAGTAGAGTAGGTGGCTCTTTGGTGCCAAAAACGAGTAATTCCGATTAACACTTCCAAACCTTTTTCAGGAATGTAGCTGTAATCTCCTGTAAAACGGTAATAATTAAAAATGGCAAAAGCGATTGCTCCGTTTCGGTGAATTTCTTCAAATGTAATTTCCCATTCATTATGACATTCTTCACCGTTCATGGTCACCATCGGATACAAAGCTGCACCGTTTTTGAACCCAAGTTTTCCGGCATTTTCAATTGCTTTGTCCAATTGATTGTAACGATAAGTCAATAGATTTCTCGCCACTTGTTGGTCTTTAGTTGCCATATAAAAAGGAATGCAATACGCCTCGGTATCCCAATACGTTGAACCGCCATATTTTTCGCCCGTAAATCCTTTCGGACCAATATTTAATCGAGAATCTTTTCCTAAATACGTTTGGTTTAATTGGAAAATGTTGAAACGAATCCCCTGTTGAGCTTTCACATCGCCATCAATAGTAATGTCGCTCATTTCCCAAATTTTTGACCAAGCTTCAATCTGATTGGCTAATAATTGGTCATAACCAATAGAAACTGCATTTGAAATTACTTTTTTAGCCGCTTCTTCTGTGTTATCATGGTTCATCGAAACCGTGTAACCACCTATTTTTTGTATGGTAGCCGATTGATTTTGGGAAACGCTAACTTCATACGAAAATTCAATTTTATCATGTGAAGAAAGTATGTCAGAAGGAGAAGCATTTACATTTTTCCCATCCATCAAAATAGAATTGTGCATGAATGTGGTTGCCGTAAAATTCGTTTTGAACGTTCTTGCCGTTACAAAAGCTTCGTTTGCACTATTTTTTACGTGTAATGGTTCCCAGAATTTTTCTTCCCAGTTGGCATCCTCGTTGTGAACACCTGCATCTATATACGGTTTGAAAACAATCTTGGCATCCTGATTCAAAGGGGTAACTTGATAATTGATGACACCCACTTCATCCAAATCCAATGAAAGAAAACGACGTACTTGCACTTCAATTTCAGTTTCGTTTTGAAGCTTTGCGATAAATGAACGATGGTACCAACCTTCTTTCATATTCAATTCTCTGCGGAAATTTTTCACTGCTGCACAATTCGCCAAATCCAAATTTTCGCCGTTGATTTCGATGTTAATGCCAATCCAATTAGGAGCATTCAATACTTTGGCAAAATATTCAGGATAACCGTTTTTCCACCAACCTACCTTTGTTTTATCGGGATAGTAAATTCCGGCAATATAACTTCCTTGAAAGGTTTTTCCGGAGTAATATTCTTCAAAATTCGCACGTTGTCCCATCGCACCGTTTCCAATGCTGAACAAACTTTCGGAAGACTTAACCAGGTCTTGCTCAAATCCTTCTTCAATAATCGACCAGTTATCTGGTATGATATAATCTTGGTTCATTAATTTTAGTTTAAATGTTTCAAGTTTAATGTTTCAAGTTTAAATTCAAAAACATTAAAATTTTACTATTTATTTATTAGGTTTTGTATAAAATTCAAATCAATGTGTGTAAAATCGGGAAATACGAATTGAGCTTCATGCAAAATAGTTTCTTCTCCAATTCCCACACTAGTCATTCCGGCAATATTTGCAGCTTGAACTCCGGCAACAGAGTCTTCAAAAACGATACATTTTTCGTTTGAAAAATTTACTTTTTTGGCTCCTTGAATAAAAACTTCCGGGTCAGGTTTAGCATTAGACACATCGTTTCCATCCACAATAGCATCAAAATAATCAATAATTTTTGCTTTTTCTAAAATAGGTTTTGCGTTTTTACTGGCAGAACCTAAAACGATTTTTTGGTTGTTTTCTTTCAGATAAATGAGAACCGGTAAAACTCCCGGCAAGATTTCACTTTCGTCCATATCAACCAAATAGGAAAGATAGTCTTCGTTTTTTTGAACGAGCCATTTGTTTTTGTCTTCTTGTGAAGCTTCTAGATTTCCTAAGGCTAAAATAAGGTCGAGTGATCGAACACGGCTTACACCTTTGAGTTCTTCGTTGTGTTCGGGCGTAAATTCGATACCCAATTGGTTTGCAATCTTTTGCCAAGCTAAATAATGATATTTGGCTGTGTCAACGATTACACCATCGAGGTCGAATATGAAACATTTTTGATTCATTAGTTTTGTACTACATCATCCACATCTTGTACTTTATAAACTAAAGCAGCTGCAATTAAAAAACTAACACCGCTAGTTACTAAAGCAAAAATGGCATGATCATTATATAAATATTTAACAAGTAATCCTCCGATAAGGGCATTAATAATCTGTGGAATTACAATAAAGAAATTGAAAATCCCCATGTAAACTCCCATTTTTTTAGGTTGAATAGATCCGGCAAGTATGGCATAAGGCATAGCAAGAATACTCGCCCAAGCTACTCCAACACAAATCATAGAAAAAATTAAGGATTCTTTATTGGGCATGAAATACATCGAAATCAAACCAACTCCTCCAATAATTAAAGATATTGCATGTGTTTTTTTTCTGCCGACTTGCTTAGCAATGTATGGAAGTGTAAACGCAAAAATCATGGATACAAAATTGTACACACCAAATAAGGTTCCTACCCAGTTTCCGGCTTCATCAAATAGTGGGTTTTTTACATCATCTGATGCTAAGCCGTAAATGTGTTGAGCGATAGCAGGAGTGGTGAATACCCACATTCCGAATAGCCCAAACCATGAAAAAAATTGGACCATGCTTAATTGTCGCATAGTAGTGGGCATTTTA
>JAFLBT010000046.1 GCA_017302935.1 Flavobacteriales bacterium
CCCGTTACTTTACAAACACCATAGGTTTTGTTTTCTACTCTAAAAAGAGCGTTTCTTAAATCGCGGATAAACTTTTCCTGGCTAATAGCCAATTGAGAATTTGCTTCTTTGCTCATGGTTTCTGAACCTTCTTCAAATGCTTTGAATGTTGGTGAGGTATCATCCGTTCCGTTATTCAAATCATTCATGTAGGCACTTTTTATGAGTTCCAAATCGTTTTGGGCTTTCTCAATTTTTTTTAAGATAATTTCTTTGAACTCCGCTAAATCAGCTTCTGAGTATCGTACTACTTCATCTGTCATGTTAATCTATTTTGAAATTATTATTTTTGTTTTAATGTCATCAAACTCAATTTCCGTACCATTTTCTAAACTATTTTCAAAAACCAAGGTTTCTGTTAGTGTTTCTGACTTAATATACGTTTCATTGGCTAAAATGGCTTCTTCTAAATGACCATCTTTCATCAACTGCACTTTTATCTTGTCGGTCACCTCAAAACCACTGTCTTTTCTTAAGTTTTGAATACGGTTCACCAATTCTCTGGCAATTCCTTCTTTTCGCAAATCCTCCGTAATGGTAATGTCTAAAGCAACTGTAATAGCGTTTGCATTTGCCACTAACCAACCCGGAATATCTTGTGAAGAAATTTCCACATCATCTAATGATAAAGTTATTGAATTTCCTGAAATAACAAGCGTGTAGATACCATTGCGGTCTAATGCATTGATTTGTTCTTGACTAAAACCTTGTATCTCTTTGGCAATCAATCCCATATCTTTACCAAATCGAGGGCCCAATGCCTTGAAATTAGGCTTAATTTGCTTCACCAACACACCCGAAGCATCGTCTAACAACACCACTTCTTTCACGTTGACTTCGGCTTTTATCAAGTCTGAAACGGCTTCAATTTCAGCACGCTGTTGGTCGTCAAGTATAGGAATCATAACCTTTTGCAACGGTTGACGCACCTTAATCATCTCCTTCTTACGAAGCGATAAAACCAAGGATGAAACCGTCTGTGCTTTCATCATTTTACTCTCCAACGATTTATCAACATATTTTTCAACATATTTCGGAAAATCGGCCAAATGTACGCTGTCAAAATTTTCTGAATGTGTGGCTTGTGTTAAATCTCTGTAAAGCCTATCCATAAAGAAAGGAGCAATTGGAGCTGATAATTTAGCCACCGTAATCAAACACGTATATAATGTTTGATAGGCAGCAATTTTATCCGTGCCGTAGTCGCCTTTCCAGAATCTTCTTCTACACAAACGAACGTACCAGTTACTCAAATTCTCCTGAACAAAGTCGGAAATCGCTCTCGCGGCTCTGGTGGGTTCATAATCGGCATAACTTTCGTCTACCAATTGCACTAACGTTTGCAATTCCGATAAAATCCATCGGTCAATTTCGGGTCTTTCAATTAGAGGAACTTCTGCCTCTTGATAGGTAAATCCGTCAATGTTCGCATACAACGAAAAGAACGAATAGGTATTATATAAGGTGCCGAAAAACTTACGTCGAACTTCGGCAACGCCTTCAATATCAAATTTTAAATTATCCCACGGATTTGCATTCGCAATCATATACCAACGTGTGGCATCGGGACCAAAATCACTTAACGTTTTGAAAGGGTCAATCGCATTACCTAAACGCTTCGACATTTTTTGTCCGTTTTTGTCTAATACTAATCCATTAGAAACCACATTTTTATACGCAATTTTATCAAAAACCAACGTTCCGATGGCGTGTAACGTATAAAACCAACCACGCGTTTGATCGACACCTTCCGCAATAAAATCGGCAGGGAAAGCTTCATTATTATCAATCAAATGCTTGTTTTCAAACGGATAATGCCATTGAGCATAAGGCATCGCTCCACTGTCAAACCAAACGTCAATCAAATCGGTTTCGCGTTTCATCGGTTTTCCGGAGGGAGAAACCAACACAATTTCATCGACAACATTTTTGTGCAAATCCACTAAATCATAGTTTTCTTCGCTCATGTTGCCAATTTCAAACCCTTTAAACGGATTTTCTTTTTGGAAACCGGCTGCAATGGATTGTTCAATGGCCAGGTACAATTCTTCTACCGAACCCATGATAACTTCTTCCGATTTATCTTCTGTCCGCCAAATGGGTAACGGAATGCCCCAATATCTGGAACGGGATAAATTCCAATCGTTGGCGTTTTTTAACCAGTTGCCAAAACGACCTTCTCCGGTAGCTTTGGGTTTCCAGTTGATGGTATCGTTCAAATCAAACATACGGTCTTTAATTTCCGTTACTTTGATGAACCACGAATCCAACGGATAATACAAAATCGGTTTGTCGGTTCGCCAACAATGCGGATAACTGTGCACGTATTTCTCTACTTTGAAGGCTTTGTTTTCTTCTTTTAGCTGAATGGCAAGTTCCACATCCGCTGAGCGTTCGGGAGCTTCACCTTCGTTGTAATATTCATTTTTTACATATTTCCCGGAAAAATCACCCAAACCTTGAATAAATTTTCCTTGTAAATCCACTAGCGGAACAGGATTTCCGTTAGCATCCAACACCAACATTGGCGGAACTTCGGGTGTAGCTTCTTTGGCCACTTTCGCATCATCGGCACCAAAAGTGGGAGCGGTATGAACGATTCCGGTTCCATCTTCTGTCGTCACAAAATCACCGGAAATCACACGAAACGCATTTTCAGGGTTTTGATACGGTAAAATCCAAGGCAATAATTGTTCGTAGCGAATGCCTACTAAATCGGAACCTTTGCATTCGGCTAAGATTTGATAAGGTATCTTTTTATCTTCTGCTTTATAGTTTGCAAAATCAGCTTCGCTCTCGGCTAAAGCGAACTTTCCGCCCAATTGTTTTCCTACTAAATTCTTCGCCAACACTACATTTATCGGTTCAAACGTATATTGATTAAACGTTCTCACCAACACATAATCAATCTTTGGTCCAACCGTCAACGCCGTATTACTCGGCAATGTCCAAGGGGTGGTCGTCCAAGCTAAAATATGAATGTCACCAAATCCTTGTAAAAAACTCGGCAAGGTTTCCGGTTTGGTTTTGAATTGAGCGACAACCGTAGTATCCGTCACATCTCGGTAACTACCCGGTTGATTTACTTCATGCGAAGATAAACCTGTTCCCGCTTTTGGCGAATACGGTTGAATGGTGTAGCCTTTGTACAACAAATCTTTGTCATAAATCTGCTTCAACAACCACCAAACCGACTCCATGTATTTCGATTTGTAGGTTACATACGGGTCGTTCATGTCCACCCAATAGCCCATTTTCTCTGTCAGGTCGTTCCACACGTCGGTGTATCGCATCACGGTGCGTTTACAGGCTTCGTTGTATTCGGCTACGGTAATTTTGGTACCGATGTCTTCTTTGGTAATGCCTAATTCTTTTTCGGTACCCAATTCTACGGGCAAACCGTGGGTATCCCATCCCGCTTTTCGTTTTACTTGAAAGCCTTTTTGGGTTTTATAACGGCAAAAAATATCTTTAATCGCACGAGCCATCACGTGGTGAATACCCGGCAAACCATTGGCCGAAGGCGGACCTTCAAAAAACACATACGGTGGTTGCCCTTCACGGCTGGTGACACTTTGTTCAAAAATCTGGTTTTCCTTCCAATACTTCAGCACTTCAGAGGCCACAGTAGGCAAGTCAAGTCCTTTGTATTCAGCGAATTTCGTACTCATTTTTTCTCGTTCTAAAAAATCAATTTGCGAAAGTAAGGAATTTTGAGATAATATGGTAAAATAATGTGGCGATTAGGCAATGGGGCAATTAGGCAATGGGGCAATTTTTGGAAGTAAGAATTGTTTTCTCTTATTTCTGTGAGGAAAAGAGGCGTCCAATTGTCTTTCGTTGAAAAAAATAGAAAGGCCAAATCGTTCAAATGACTCCAAAAAAACCAAAAACCAAAAAAGAAAACGGAGAATATATAAAATAAACGCCACAAAATCAATAATTTATATAGCCATTTTACGACAATTTTATGTCCAAAAACTGTAAAAAACACTGAATATGAGAATTATATAACGATTATACCAATTATTATAACGGACTCTCATTTATAATGCTGAACTTTGATAGAGAAAAGGTAGTAAGGCATTAAACAACATAAAAGCAAGATGAAAAAAAACAATGAAAATATTGAACTCGAAAAAGGGAATATCCATATCGTAGTAGAAATTATTGAATACATGCCTAACGCGATTGTTAGCAAAACCATCATAAAAAAAACTACCGGAAACATTACGGTTTCATCTTTTGATGCAGGAGAAGAATTAGATGAAAAAACTTCTCCCTTTGATATGTACATTCAAATCATAGACGGTGTGGCCGAATTAACCATAAACAACAAAAAATTGAAATTAAAATTGGGAGAAGGCATCATTATTCCTGCTCATTCCAATCATCATTTCAATGCGAATGAACAATTTAAAATGATTTCAACGGTAATTAAAAGCGGTTATGAAGAATAAATGAACTAATGAACGCCTAAAGTTGAAAAAAATAAAAACAACATGATTCTGTATATTAAATACATGGTTAGTCTTCGTTGTAAAATGTTAGTCAGGGAAGAATTAAAAAAACTCAATATTGACTATCTTAACATTGAGTTGGGAATGGTTGAAACATTAGGTAATGTTGCTCCTGAAACTCTGGAAAAATTCAAAAACAATTTAGCTTATTCCGGTTTAGAATTATTAGATGACAAAAAAGCAATTTTAATTGAACGGATCAAAAATGTAATTATCGAAATGATTCATTATACCGATGAAGTGCCTAAAGTGAATTATTCCGATTACATAAGCGAAAAACTCCATCATGATTATACCTATTTGTCTAATGTTTTTTCAGAGGTAAAAGGAATCACCATTCAGCATTTTATTATCATGCACAAAATTGAACGGGTCAAAGAGTTGCTCTTGTATGATGAATTAACCCTTACCGAAATTGCATACCTTTTAAATTACAGCAGTGTTGCTCATTTATCAAACCAATTTAAAAAAATTACCGGACTGTCTCCAACTTATTTTAAAGAAATGAAATATAGGAGAACTAAAAATCTCGAAAACATTTAACAAGCTAACAAACTTTACAAAAAACATCCTTAACCGGATGTTTTTTTTATTTATAAACCTATGAATAAGTGATTTATACAATTCTTTATTGGAATGGTGTAACAGATAAAGAAACAAATATTTACACCTTTGTTAGACAATAAATAATTATTAATTCAAAAAAAAAAGTAATCATGGAAACGAAACAAAACAAAAAGGTAGAGGCCTTAAAAATTGAGGGAGATTGGAGTCAACAAGCCAAAGAGCTAAAGAAAAAATTTCCCACACTAACTGATTCAGATGTAAAATTTGAAAGAGGTCGAGAAGAAGATTTAATCAAAAGAATGGAATCACGTCTGCACAAAAACAGAGAAGAAGTGATTCTTATTTTAAGAAGAAATCAAACTGCTACTAATTGATTAGACTTGATTAAATGGGCAACGTAGATTAGTAAATATACTACGAATACATTAAAAAGTCATCTAAAGTGCAGCATAACAACTGCACTTTTTTATTTAAATAAAATGATAAACATAAAAAAACACGGCATATTACTAAAAAAAACACACCTTCCTTTTGAGAACGATAGTGTTTTAAATCCGGGAGTTTTTCAGGAAGATACAATTTTACACCTCCTTTACAGAGCTGTACGAAAAGGAAATTATTCCACCTTTGGATATTGTAAATTAAATGGTCCATTGGCCATCATGGAACGCGACGATACACCGCTTATCATTCCATTTGCTGAAGAAGATTCTCATGGAATTGAAGACCCTCGAATCGTAAAAATCGAAGATACTTTCTATATAACCTATACTGCCTACAACGGAATTAATGCATTAGGTGCATTAGTTACCTCAACCGATTTAAAAACGTTCAAAAGAGAGGGCATCATTGTGCCAAAAATCACCTTTGATGAGTTTAAAAGGTTAGCAGAATGTAACAACTTAATTAATGCAAAATACTTTAGACATGTCCGACATTTTGAGCCCTCTGAAAATATTTTTTTGTGGGATAAAGATGTTGTGTTTTTCCCTAGAAAAATAAATGGAAAACTAGCGTTTTTACACCGCATTCGTCCCGGAATTCAGTTAGTAATGGTCAATCACTTAAAAGAACTGACAAAAGATTTTTGGGACCATTACTTTTTACACTTTAATCAACACATCATTTTAGACCCTGTTGGAATCAACCATGAGTCCGGCTATATTGGTGCCGGTGCTCCACCTATTGAAACCGAACTCGGTTGGCTACTCATTTATCACGGAGTGTATGACACGTCAGAAGGTTATATCTATTCTGCGGCAGCTGCATTACTTGATATTGACAATCCATTAAAAGTAATTGCCCGATTAGAAAACCCTTTATTCACACCCGAATTTGAATATGAACTCAAAGGAGTGGTAAACAATGTTGTCTTCCCAACCGGAACGGCATTGTTTTATGACACCCTCTACATCTATTATGGGGCGGCAGACAAATGCATTGCTGTGGCCTCTGTTAGCCTGAAAGAATTATTAAAAGAATTAATGCTTAACAAAATCAATCATGACAGCAACTCCACAAACCCATAATTACCCCAGATTAATGGCACATGAAACCTACCTTCTTCATCAAACAAAGATACCCGTGAACAATACTTATAATGAGGTTGAACAAAAACCAATCAAAACTCATAAACAAGTGTTGCCTGAAATTTTATTCATTACCTCCTATCCTCCCAGAGAATGTGGAATTGCCACTTATTCTAACGATTTAATCAAAGCAATTGAAGAAAAATTTGGATTGAATTTTTCGCTGAAAATTGCTGCCCTAAATTCAAAAGACACCCATTACAGCTATCCAAAAGAAGTGAAATATTGCCTTCAAGCTGATGAAAAAGAACATTTTATTCAACTGGCAAACGTAATCAATACTGATGCCAATATAGCCATGATTTTCCTGCAACATGAGTTTGGATTGTTTGGAGGAGAAAACGGCAGTCACTTATTAAAATTGATGGCTCACTTAAAAAGACCTATTGTTACCACGTTCCATACTGTTTTGCCAAACCCTAATCCGAAAATCAGAAAATTGGTGCGTAAAATGACCGATTATTCCAATTCAGTTATTGTAATGACGCAAACCTCTGCTGCTATTTTACAGAGCGATTATGGTATAGCTCAACAAAAAATTGAAGTTATTCCTCATGGCACCCATTTAATCAACACTGACACAACTGAAAGAATGGAAGCTAAAATTCATTTGTCCGATCGAATTGTGTTATCCACATTTGGACTTTTAAGTGAAGGCAAAAGCATAGAAACAGCTATTGAAGCATTACCTATGATCATTAAGGAATTTCCGGATGTCGTTTATTTAATCATTGGAAAAACCCATCCGGAAGTACTTAAAAAAGAGGGAGAAAAGTATAGGGATTCACTGTATCAAAAAGTAGTAGAAAGAGGTTTACAAAACAATGTTCGGTTCATCAATCGATATGTGACTCTGGATGAATTAATGGCTTATTTACAGCGAACAACAATTTACCTTTTTACCTCCAAAGACCCAAACCAAGCGGTGAGCGGTACTTTAGCCTATGCTCTGGCAAGTGGTTGTCCTGTCATTTCCACTCCCATACCGCATGCAAAAGAATGGTTACAAGGAGCAGGCATTAATGTTGACTTTCAAAATGCAGAGCAGTTAGCTCAAGCTACCATTTATTTGCTGAAACAACCCTCAATAATAAATGAAATGAGGTTGAATGCCTTGCATAAAATTAATCCTTCCTCTTGGCAAAATACCGCTATTGCCCATGTTAATCTAACAAAAAACAGCCAAATCAAACGCAAAACAGCATTAAAATATGAATTGCCTCCCATTTCGTTAAAACACCTTAAAAAATTGACTACGCCAAACGGTATGATTCAATTTGCTCAAATTGCTGAACCTGATTTAAATTCAGGGTATACACTTGATGATAATGCAAGGGCATTAATTGCACTTACCAAACATTACGCCTTAACAGGAGATGTTGACGATTTACAACAGTTGACCATTTACCTCAACTTTGTGCTTTTTTGCCAACAAAATGATGGTCACTTCTTAAATTATGTAAACCAAAACGGTGCCTTTGCCAGTAAAAACAAAACCGAAAACTTAGAAGATGCTAACGGAAGAGCCATTTGGGCATTAGGCTATTTTTGTGCTCATCCTCATTTATTCAGTCCTCAACAACTGAATAAAGCCGAAAAAGCGATACAAAAATCGCTTCATCATATACAATCCTTTCATTCGCCCAGAGCAATCAGCTTTGCAATCAAAGGACTCTATTATTACACCACCATAAATAACAACAACGAAAGTAAAAATACAATTGTACTGCTAGCAGACAACCTTGTGTCTAAATACAGGGGCGTTTCCCATAAAAAATGGAAATGGTTTGAAAACTATTTAACCTATGCCAACAGCGTGTTGCCGGAAGCGTTACTAATGGCTTCATTGAGTACCGATAGTTCATTATACCGAAAAATAGCCAAATCAGCTTTTGATTTTCTTTTAACGGTAATTTTTCAAAACCAACAAATCAAAGTCATATCAAACCAAGGATGGTATCAAAAAGACGAAACTGCCAATCGTTTTGGCGAACAACCGATAGATGTGGCGTATACTATTTTAGCCCTTGACACCTTTTATCAATCTTTTCAGGAGCAACACTATCTCGAAAAAATGGAAATTGCTTTCAATTGGTTTTTGGGTAACAATCATTTACATCAAATTATATATAACCCTGTTACCGGTGGATGCTTTGACGGGCTGGAAAAAAACCATGTAAACCTCAATCAAGGTGCAGAATCAACCGTGAGTTATCTTTTGGCTCGATTGGTTTTTGCTGATATAAAAAACAGCAACAAAACCATTCAACAGGCTGAAAAAGAAAGAGAAAAGGTGTGATTTAAACAAAACTAATTGTTTATTATGTAACACAAAATGAAGTGTTTAGATAGAAATTTGTATAGAATTTACAACTTTAAAAAACCAACATAATGGAAAAATGTATTATACGTAGTGGCCGTGATTTTAATCATTGCGTGGGCATTAGGATTTTTTGTCTATAACCTGGGAAACTTGATACATGTTTTGCTTGTCATTGCCATAATTGCGATACTTCTCCGAATCATAAAAGGGAAAAATATTCTGTAAAAACATACTAATACGCATTCAACTTAAAAGAAAAAAAATGAAAAACGCAATCATAATGATCGCAATGTTGGCTTTTTCAACAGCAGTTGTAAAAGCACAATCAACAGACTCTATTGACCATCGCAACACGTTTGCTTTTGGAATCAAAGCGGGAGTAAACTTATCAAATGTGTATGACGAAGAAGGCGAAGACTTTGTGGCAGATGATCGATACGGTTGGGTTGCAGGAGCCTTCGGTACCATTCCATTCGGCAAACTATTCGGCCTTCAACCGGAAATTCTTTACTCTCAAAAAGGATTCAAATCATCGGGAACTTTTTTAGGTGCAACTTATGAACTTTCCCGAAAAACAGAATTCATTGATTTACCCTTTTTTGTGGCCATTAAACCCATCGAGTATGTTACCATTTTAGTTGGTCCTCAGTTTTCGTTTTTACTAAAACAAACCGATGAGTTTAAAAGCAACAATTTAACTTCTACTCAAATAGAAGAATTTGACAACAGCAATCTGCTTAAAAATATCATAGGGCTGAGTGCCGGTGCCGACATTAACCTTGATCATTTTGTCATTGGGGTAAGATTTGGAGGAGATCTCAAAAAAAATGACGGTGACGGAAACAGTTCTACACCTCGATACAAAAACATGTGGTATCAAGCCACAGTTGGTTATAAATTTTAATACTTAAAAAAACAACAAATGGAAAATTCAAAAAATACCGGTAAAATTATTGTTTCACTGGTTCTTGGTGCCCTAGCGGGTGCGGCCTTAGGCTTATTATTTGCTCCTGAAAAAGGTTCAAAAACCAGACAGAAAATTGCTGACGACGCAGAAAAAATGGCCAATGATTTCAAAAAAAAAGTGAAACGTCAGGCGAAAGGGCTTAAAAAAAGCATGAAAGAAGAAGCTATGGCATTGAAAAACAAAGCCACTAAATTGGAAAACTATGTAGAAAATAAAGTAGAAAAAGAAATGGCTACTTTAAAAAACAAAGCAGAAACTTTATTACACATGAATTCGGATCATACCGTAAAATAGTAATAATCAAAAAAGGTGAAAGTCAAATCTAAAAAGAAAATAAAATGAAAACAAATTTCAAATTATTGGCCATCGCAATGGGAATTGCCTTTGCAATCGCATGCTCCAGTATCGTAATCATGAGCTGTAATACCTCACCAAAAGACAAAGAAAACGAACTGGAAAATGCTCAAGAAGAGGTAGTTGAAGCACAAGAAGCGTTAGAACAATCAAAACAAGATTCATTGAGTGATTATGTAACGTTTAAAGCCGGAATCGAATTAAAACTCGATGAAAATGAAAAATTAATTGCCCAACAAAAACAGTTATTAAACGAATCGAAAGAAGCTCAAAAGGCAGAAAACCTCAAAGAACTTATTCGATTAGAAGAAAAAAACAACCGTTTAAAAGCAAAACTCAGAGATTATGAAGACGGCCCTACTGATAAATGGGAAGTGTTTAAAATAGAATTCAACAAAGAAATGGACGAATTAGGAAAATCCATTTCAACCATGGCCGAACGTAACATGAAAAAATAAAACAAAATGAAAACTTTAAAATTCCTGGTAAACCATAAAAAAATTGCACTGCTGTTAGCTATATTATCGTTTATTTTCATCCCGCTGGCTTGTTCAAAAAAAATTACTTTTGAAAATTCAAAAATTGTACCGGCAGCAAGAGGTGAAGTAATCGTTAAAAAAGACAATAACGAAAACTATAACATTGAGCTGAAACTGTCCAATTTAGCCGAACCCAGTCGTTTGACTCCTCCAAGATCTACCTATGTGGTGTGGTTGGAATCAGAAGATAACAGTCCGCAAAACATCGGACAAATCGTGGGAACAAACAACCTTAATGTAAAATTTAAAACCGTTTCTGCTTCTAAACCAAAACGAATTTACATCACTGCAGAAGACAGTGCTGATACCCAATATCCGGGAAACATGCGCATTTTAGAAACCAGCCTTTTTTAATAGTTAGTTAATTAATTTGGAAGGTTAGAAAACTGCTTTAGGGCAGTTTTCTTTTTTTATTTCTTCCCCTTTTTCTTTCCTCCTCTTTCACTTCAACACAAGTTCCCAACACAGACAGCCTAAACTTAATAAAACATAAAAATCATAGCGTCTCTGTGCTCTCAGTGCCTCCATCATGCCCTTAGTGGTAAAAAAACCTCAGCACCTTAGAACCTAAAGAATAAAAAATTAGCACTATTAAATCCACTTCCATCCATTATAGCGAAGCTATCAAAATCCGTGAAAATCCATTTAATCCTCTCAATCCGTGTTCTATCAAAAAAGCGTAGCGTCCTTGTGCTCTCAGTGCCGCCTTCGTGCCCTTAGTTGTAAAAAAACTCAGCACCTCAGCACCTTAGAACCTGAAGAATAAAAAATTAGCACTATTAACCACTTCCATCCATTATAGCGAAGCTATCAAAATCCTTGAAAATCCATTTAATCCTTTTAATCCGTGTTCTATTAAAATAAAGCTCTGAATCCTCACCCCCTCCCGATAGCTATCGGGACTCTCCAAAGGAGAGGGGAGACGTGACGTTGAGATGACTGCTAAATTTGCAGTTATGAATCAGCTTCCATCCATTATAGCGAAGCTATCAAAATCCTTGAAAATCCATTTCATCCTCTCAATCCGTGTTCTATCAAAAAAGCGTAGCGTCCTTGTGCTCTCAGTGCCTCCATCGTGCTCTTAGTGGTTAAAAAACTCAGCCTCTCAGTTTCTCAGCAACTCAGCAACTCAGCACCTCCTCAAGAAAACACCTCCCCCAACACCTCCAACGACTTCGGCCGTCTAAACCCATCCAAATGAAACGCATAATAATCCATCAACACCTTCAACAGCAGTTGCCGTTCTGCCGACACAAAACATTTCGTATCACCGGTTAACTTCAAGGAAAGCAATTTTTTAAACAACACCGTTTCGTGTTCAGAGAGGCAACTCACGGCGTGGTACTCGGTAAACACCCCTTCGGTCAGTTCAAAAAAAGGAGCGTCTTGTTGTGAAATATCGGGATAAAACCCTAAAAAACGAGTCATGCCCAGCAGTAAAATCAAGTGAAAATTGGCCACTTCCTCATGGCTGTCCAACCAAAGCAACGCCGTTTCGAGGTAATCAAAAAAGGGCTCATTTTTTTCCTCTTCCTGAATGCAATGGTGGAGCACTTCCGAGAGAAACAATACGATGGAACTTTTCACCACGTTAGTAGGCAAGCTCATGTAGGGTTGAGCGATCCGCACTTCTTTAAAATACTCCAACTTGCCTTGGTTTTTATGCGTAGCCTCAATGTCCAATAAAGTAAGCGGTTGAAAATAGCCCATCTTCTGCTGACTCTTTCGAGCCGAAAACGCGTTGGGCACAAAGTAACTCTTCACCCCATCGGAGCGGGTAAAGCACTTTACAATCAGGGATTTCTCCTGGTACTTTAACGCCGAAATCACGAGGGCTTTGGTTTTGACTTGCATGAGGTAAAGGTAAACTTTCTAACGTATTTCAACAAGCTCTACTTTCTTGCTCACCAATGAAAAATGATGAAGGTAAATGAACGGATAGGTTTGATGCTTTTTTCATACACTATCCATACTTTATCTATGCTTTATCTATGGCGTATGATTACATCAATTATTCCATTATGGAATAGCGAATTCTAATTCGGAATATTGTATTATGGAGTTGTTTCATTTATAATAGAAATCACAAACTAAATTTCTTCAATCCCAATTGACTTGAAAAAATTAAAAGTTCCATCATAGATAAATTCAGGTCTTGTAAAATCTTCATTATTCCCTTTAGGAATATAAATAATCATTCCTTGTCTGGCTCTAGTCAACAAAACTCGATATGAATTTATCAAATAATTGGTTATTTCAACACTATTAATACTTTGCCATTTTGTCCCCTTAAACTTCCTAAAATTCCATTTATTATTGTGATAAAATAAATCCCCATCCCAAGCAACACATGTCCAATCTAACTCTAAACCTTGTATATCAAATTCAGAAGCAACTTCTTCAAGAAAATAAGATGACCTAATATCATCTTTATCGTTCAAAAACCAAATAGGTGCATCAATTTTTGCTTTTACGTTTAATCCAAATGGACGTAATCTGATTCCGCCAGACGAAGCTACAATTCCTGTTCTTTCTGAGCCCTTTGATTTTGAATTTAACCATTTTCTGGCCATTTCTAAATCTCTGGTTATTTTAATTGGATAGTTTATCTTGATATATTCTAAATAAATTAACTTAGCTTTTTCAATATCATTATTAATGATTTCTTGAATAAAATTTGATAATTGAGCACTCCTAAAAGATCTTAAAGAAACAGACAAATGCAATTCATCTTTTTTAACTGCTTTTCTATCTTGAAGAATAGAAAGAGCAAACATATCTTTTATGTAATTTCTATCTTCTATAATTTTTGAAGAATAATAAATATTCCAATCCGAGAAATTTTCAGAAAATGGTCTAATCCATTCTTCTAATCCTGCTTCTCCAGTATTAATTTCTTGGCCTCCTCCAATTAAACAAACAATCGTACACCAGTCTTTATGTCTATCCATAACTTCAATCAAAAACTCAGGCTCAGATTTATTAAATTCTGAATTTCCTTTATTTCTTTTCATAAAACTGGAAGCTTGCTCTTTAGTCCAAGCTCGTTGTGCTTCATCAAAAATTGTAACTTTTTCTATTGGAGCTTTCTCATCTTTTATAGAAGCATCTCTGAAATGATGAATATTTTGAATAAATGCTTTGACTTGAGAATGTGCTGAAGTTTTAGTTATTTTCTCACCATTTTCTATTGAAGTGAAATATTTATCTCTAGCTAACGCTTCTCTCAAAACATCAACTAAAGGTCCATTTCCAGACAAAAAAACAGCATGTTCCTCTTCCAAATGGTTCAATCTAGAATTTGCAATGTTTAATCCTGCTAATGTTTTACCAGCACCTGGAACACCTGTAATAAAACAAATTGATTTTTTATTATTTGTTTTAGAATAATCAATTATTTCAGATATACAATTTGATGTTACTGATAAATTTTCCGCACCTGAATCACTTCTTGAAATTTCAGCAACATTATGTTTTTTATATAAAGCCGTTGCTGCTTCTACAATTGTAGGAGTTGGTTTGTAAATTGAATTTTCCCAAACATCGACAATGATTTTTTCAGAATATAAAAACAAATTCAAAGTTTGTCTTAAAACATTTTTCAAATCATTTTTATTGGTTAAAATAGGACTATAAAGATTATCAATAATTATATTTTGGGCATTTAAAGTCTCATTAGAATTCTCAGAAATTAAAATTGGTATTATGATTTTATTATGACTTCCTTCGTGAAAATTATTTAAATCTAATCCATAATCAAGAACCTGTTCTCTTGCATATTTATCATAGCTATCAGAGCCAATTTTAAATTCTAAAACAAAAATACATCCATCAATAATTAAAATATTATCAACTTTTTTTCCCATTCTAGGAATAGTAAATTCGAAATAAACTTGTCCATTAAACCCTGCTAAAGTTCTTTTTAAAATTTTTATTTGTTTTTTCCAAGCATTTGATTGTTGAATAGAAAGCTTATTTAAATCATAATTGCCTGAAATTTTTCCATAGATGGAATCATCACTTTCAATTAAAAAATTATCGATTGTATTTGAGTAATATGCTCTATTCATCAAATAAATCTTTAATTTTTACATCCAACGCTTTTGCTAACTTTTCTACAACTTCTATTGAAACATTTCTTTCCCCCTTTTCAATAGTTGGAAGATATGTACGATCAATCTCAGCCATGTTAGCTAACTTTTCTTGAGAAAGTTTTTTTGATTTTCTCAATTCTTTAATTTTTATACCAAACTTTTGTTTTATATCCATAATTAACAAAAGTTGAAAAATGTAGACTATAAAACAACGGAGTATAGTCCGGTATTTTCTATATTTGTATAAATTAATTTAGATAAAAATGGGATACTGTGCGATTGTGTTATTTGGTGAAAATGAAATTAGAAAATTTCAATTGGGTCAAGAACTTACAAATTTTGAAAAAATAATAAATCAAAAGAAATATGAATTTGAAACATTTGCGGAAAGAGACGCCTTTTATAAAGGGATTAGCGAAACCGTTGGTTGGTTAGATTGTCTTGTAATAAAAGAATTTGAAATAAATTTAAAACCAAAAGAAGAACCAGATTTTGATTATTGGGGTTTTATTGAAAAATATTATCCTAAGTATTATACTTGCAATAATATCCTACTTAGCGATATTTTAACCCGAAAATTAAATGGTGAACATGTTTGCAAAAAAGATAGAAAATACATAAAAAATTGGGACGTAAGAAAAGAATTGCTCGAACTTGACAAGGAGTTATTATCTATTGCCTTTGAGAATTATTTCAATTCAATTTACCCAGAAAATGAAAAATAACATGACCCACCTCCAAAAAATCCAGTACCTCCAAAAATTCCTAAACCAACCCCATCATTCTTATTATGATGATTTCACAGCTGATATTCTACTTTATTTCAATGATGATTTCTCAGAGGTAAACCCACAATTTGCCTTTTTACATGAGCAAAACAGTCCTGAAGCCATTGAACAAAAAATAGCATTTCTGTTATCCCAATTTGTCCTCAAATTCGATGCCGAGCAAGAATCAGAAAATGATTTTATTCACTACTATCTCGGGAGCTAATTTCTTCTCATTTTCATCTCAATTCTCAGGGGTTGTGGTACCCTTTTTCGCTAATTCTCCCTAAAACCAGTCGTTTTCCGCACAACCCAACCATTCAGCAAAGTTTAAAACACTTGTAAAAGAGCGTAAAAACTACCTTATCGCCCGTCAATTAAGGAGAGTAGCGACTTTTGTTGTGATTGCTGTTTGCTTCGGGTTTTGTTCGGGTTTTGTTCGATATTGGTTCGGGGTTGTGGTACCCTTTGTTGATGTCCTATTTTCAAAAAATGGGGTGTTTCAAAACCAAAGGGCACTTCATCTGCCATTACACCCTAAAAAGAGTACCTTTTTACATAAAATAATGGGCTACCTACCTCAAACTTTCACCAAAATTTTTATCTTTGTTTCAAGCAGGTAAACCATTCTTTTTCGCTGTTTTTTCCCTTTTTTTTACAAGTTGTAATAGTACTGGTATAGTATAGATATAGTACTAGTATAGTAGTAGTATAACATACTAAAGCCTGATCAAAGCCTGATCAAACCCGAGTCAAAGCCATGTGAAAGTTATACCCCATACATGTAATGGCAATAGGCAATGCCTTTTAACCTTTTAAACCCTTAAACTTCTACACTAAACTTCACACAAATCCTTGAGAATCTCCAACGCTTTTGGCCAAGTTCCGTCAAAATAATCGGCATAGTCTTCTTTCGTATCCATTTCAACTGACACCGTTGTGATGCCATTGTTTTCAACAAAAGCATAATTTTCCAAGGCATCGCCCCAGCCTTCTACTTCCGGACCATCGAGGATTTCTTTGTCGCCGTCGAGTATACCTACATGCTGAATCGAAATAAATTGATTGGGAATGTTTTCGGCAATACGGGAAACCATGCCGCCTTTTTTACCGTTTTCATCCGTTCCCACAAAATAGATTTTGTCGCCTTTGTTCCAACTTCCTTCAAAAGTTGACCCCGGATTGAATGCAGCCGTCCATTGCTCATACGTAGGTTTGGCAATCATTGTAGCGTACACTTTTGCTACCGGAGCTTTGATTTCTGTTGAATAATTTAGTTTTTTCATTTCGTTTTTGATTAATTAAGTCGTTCCACTCCTTGGTTTTTTGCCACGGATTAAACGGATTAAACGGATTGGAACAGATTTACAATTTTACTGATTTAAAGTTATGTTTAGTTAACGCTAACTATTATTTTGCTCAACGTAACTTTTGAAATTATTCAAAATCGCTTGCCAACCCGCTTTTTGGAGGTCGACCGGATTTTGATTTTCTGCTTCAAAAACGGTAGTAACATTGGTGGTGTTGCCTACTTTTTCAAATGATGTCGTTACTTTTCGTCCGTCCTCTAAAGTATAAACCAATTTTTCATTCGGAATAACTTCATCGTACACCGCTCTAAAATCGAAACCAAAACTGCCGTCTTTGGCTTCCATTCGGGAAAAATAAGCTCCGCCAACAACCGGATTATTTTCAGCTCTTGGACAATGCCAATCATCACTGGCAAAATTCCAATTGATTATGTGTTTTGCGTTGGTGTAATGATCCCAAACGATTTCAGGTAACTGATTTACCGTAGCTTCAATCGTAATTTGTATTGCTTTCATAATCGTATTATTTCCTTTTTCGCAAACCCTTTTAAACTTTTAAACTACCTTATTTTTCTTAATGAAAAAAAAGCGAAGCGTCTTATTTCCTTAATGTTAAAAAAATTAAGTTTTATTTCTCTAATTTTTTTAAATCTGTGTTCAAACCTGTTATACATTTAAACCCTTAAACAATTTTCAACCGTTCCAAAACCCCCTTCCTCTTCACAATATTCTTATAATCCCATTGAATGGTTTCTGATTTTTGAAGCCAACGTTGCACATCTTCTGCTTTAATTTCAGAAACCGAATGATAAAAAATGGAGGCATCTTTGAATTTTTCACCCCTCACATTCAAAGCGGGTTCATCAAAATCGGCACCGCTCCAAAACATTAATCGGATGCCGGCTTTTTGCTTACTGAAACCCACAATCGGATTTCCGTTGATAAACCAAACAGGATGAGCATGCCAGATTTTAGATTCGGTAAAAGTGAGGTACGTATCAATCAAATGGGCTAACTGATGTCCGATTGCCTTTTCTTTTTCCTCGGATAAATTTTCTATGTAATCGACAATTGATGTTTGCATCGTTCTATTGCATCGAATACAACCCAAAAAGATTGTTTTCCGTATCATAACACAAACTCACAAACCCATGCTCGCCAATCGACATTTTAGGGCAATGAACTCGACCGCCGGCTTGCTCTACACGACTTTCTTCAACACTACAATCTTCACACGGAAAATACACCACCGTTGACGTGTTTGCCGGATTATTGATACGTGTTTGTTTCATTTGCACCAAAGCACCACTTACCCCTTGGTTTTCAGGTGAAGAAAAACAAGACATTTTAAACTCATCACTATCTCCGGGAGGAACCATATCGTGAAAATCAGTACCTAAAACGGCTTTATAAAAAGCTTTTGCCCGTTCGAGTTGGTCTACATAAATTTCAAACCAACAGATTGCATTGTTGTTCATCATGAATAAATTTATTGATTAGTGATATCAAATATACAAATACTCTTGTTTGAATGGATACTTTTAGCTAAAAATTACGCTGTTTTAAGCCTTGTGTTAGTCTTAAAACAAAAAAACGGACAATCACAAGAACTGTCCGTTTTTTTGGTTTAAAAGGGTTTATTTTA
Source organism: Flavobacteriales bacterium (assembly GCA_017302935.1). Lineage (GTDB taxonomy): Bacteria > Bacteroidota > Bacteroidia > Flavobacteriales > Flavobacteriaceae > Flavobacterium. Next base: position 18,715 of record JAFLBT010000046.1, read on the forward strand.
CTTCTTCACAATCAAGAACTCACTTCTTCTGTTTTGAGCGTGTTGTTCTTCTGTGCAGGTTTCTTTACAATCCACTTTTGGTTCGGATTCTCCCATGCCTTTACCGGAGATTCTATCTGCGGCTATGCCTTTAGAGATGATATATTGAACCGTTGATTTGGCTCTTCTGTCTGATAAGCTCATGTTGTACTTGTCGCTTCCTCTATTATCCGTATGCGATTTAGCCAAGACAACCATGTTGGGGTTGTTTTTCAACACTTGAACCAGTTTGTCTAACTCAAAGGCTCCCTCTTGGGTGATGTTGCTCTTATCAAATTCAAAGAATATCGGGTTCAAGATAACCTCTGTCTCGGTTACAATTACCTCAATTGGGTTAAGTGGTGCATCTACTTTCTTGCTTGGTCCTTTGCTTGACCCTACCGGGAAGGTGTTGCTCTCGTATCCGTCTTTTGAGGCTTGAATCGTGTAAGCTTTGTCACATTCTACGTAGTAGGTTACCTCTCCTTTTGCGTTACTCATTTCAGTTGAGATAACGTTTTTCTTCTCATCCACAATGGCTACTTTCGCATTGGCTAAGATAG
>JAFLBT010000047.1:0-2277 GCA_017302935.1 Flavobacteriales bacterium
AAAAATTAGTTCGAAATTAAATTTAATTAAAATCCTGAGCAATCAGGATTTTTTTATTTAAAATAGTATATTTGAGCATTATATTAAAGAAGAATGTCCCCAAGAATACTATTTATTTTTTTACTGCTCTATAATTTAGCTTTTTCTCAATCCTCTTCAAATGGAAAAAGCAAAAAAGAAGTTTTACAATTTCTTTCTGTTTCTGATAGTTTGTTATTAAAGGCAGATTATAAAAACTCTTTGGTTTCTTCTAATAAAGCTTTAACGAAAGCTATTCAACTCAATGAAAATAATCTTATTGCATTGTCTTATAATTCCATAGGAGGAGTGTATGAAGAAATATTAGAAATCGAAAAAGCTTTAGGTTACTATGATAAGGCAATTCAATATTCTGACAAGGCGAAAAACGATACCCTTAAAATTTGGTTTTATAATAATATTGGGAATATTTATTTATATCGAAAAAATGATGCAAAAACCGGTATAGCCTATTATTTAAAATCAATTGAATATGCTGACCAATTTAAAGAAGAAGCATCAAAAGTTCTGACAAAAATTAATTTAGCTTGGGCTTATTTTCAACAAAATGAATATAAAAAAGCCATTGAAAATGTTGATTTTGCTGAAAAGAACATCGAATTGATGAAGTATCCGGATACGGAAGCCTATTTGAATTTGTTATTAGGTTTAAAATATAGTCATCTGAACAATGACGAATTGGTTGAATATCATTTCCAGAAAGCAATTGAAATCAGTAAAACCAATCAACTGGATAGTTATCTTTCGGATATTCACGAAGAATATGCACGCTATTTATTTAAAAAAGGCGATTATAAAAATGCATTCATCCAATTGGATTTGCATGAAGAAGTAAAAGATCGCATTTTTAATTCTGATAATGTAAAAAGTATCAATCTTACCGCTCTAAAAATTGAATTAGAAGAATCAAAACGCGAACTGGTAAAAGTAAACAAAGAGCGAAGTCTTCAACAGGAAAATCTTAAAAAGACTAAAATAATTACCTCACTTTCATTGGTTTTTTTGCTATTGATGGTCTTTTTGTTATATATGTTGTACCGAAATATTATCTTTAGAAAAAAAGTCAATATTTATTTGGAAGCAAAGAACAAAGAACTAAATGAAGCAAAAGAAAAAGCAGAAGAAGCTTCAAAATTAAAATCACAATTTATTTCGACTATCAGTCATGAACTTCGCACACCTTTGTATGGAGTGGTTGGAATTACCAATATGTTGGCAGATGAACACAATGAATTAACCGATAGTCCGCATTTGAAATCATTGAAGTTTTCTGCACGCTACTTATTGTCTTTAGTTAATGATTTACTTCAAATTAATAAAATTGAAGAGAACAAAGTAGTTTTAGAAAATGGAACGATGAATTTAGAAGATGAAATTCACATGGTGGCAGAATCGCTATCGTTTATTGCCACACGAAATAGTAATAAAATCATTACCGAAATTGATAAATCCATTCCGGAATATATCATTGGAGACAAGTTGCGATTATCTCAAATTTTAATGAATTTAGTGAGTAATGCTTTAAAATTTACTCAAAACGGTGAAGTTCGAATAATAGCTAAATTAGAAAATACAAACGGTAGCCACGCTAATATCCGCTTTGAAGTAAGTGATACAGGTATTGGAATTCCTCAAAAAGATTTAGCTAAAATTTTCGATAAGTTTGTTCAAATTGACCGAAAAGAAGATGATTACCAAGGTGCCGGTTTAGGACTTTCGATAGTTAAAAAATTAGTTCAAATATTTGGAAGTGAGATTTTTGTTGAAAGTGAAGAAGGTAAAGGAACTCGTTTTTATTTCACTATTGCTTTTGAAACAGACACCAAAAAAGTGGACGAAATCATCCATAATATTTCGGTAGATTTATCTGTTGAGCAAGTTTACAAAGTATTGGTGGTGGAAGACAATAAAATCAACCAAATGGTAACTCGCAAAATAATGGAGAAAAATAACTTCAAGTTTTTGATTGTGGATGATGGTTATGCGGCCATTGAAGCGTTAGGAAAAGAACATTTTGACGTGGTGTTGATGGATATTAATATGCCACTTATCAATGGTTTTGAAACGACACGACTCATTCGTAAAAAAGAAATTACCATTCCGATTATAGCTTTGACTGCTTTTGCAAAAGATGAAATTACAGATGAAGCTTTTGCTGTTGGAATGAATGATGTACTTATAAAACCATTTGAACCCTCAAAATTGATTCAATGTATTGAAAAATTAATGAGAAATAAT
>JAFLBT010000047.1:2298-19352 GCA_017302935.1 Flavobacteriales bacterium
CGTTTTTTATTCTTTTTCGAAGCATCAGATTTTCGGGAAGCGTTATTTTTCTTTGTATTTCGATAATCTTTTTTTGCCGGTTCTTCTGTTTTTGTTTCCTCGACAGTTGTCCATGGATACGGATGATCTTTTATGGTTTTTACATTCACTTTGACTAGCTTTTGAATGTCTTTCCAATATACTTCTTCATCTTTTCCACAAAATGAAATCGAAATTCCTCCATTTCCGGCTCGACCGGTTCTTCCGATACGGTGTACATATGTTTCTGGAATGTTGGGCAAATCAAAATTCAATACGTACGGTAAACTTTCAATGTCAATTCCGCGAGCGGCAATATCGGTGGCAACTAAAACCGAAATTTCATTCTTTTTGAAGGCTTCTAAAACCCTTTGACGAGCCGACTGCGATTTATCACCGTGAATGGCTTCAGCATTTACACCATTTTTCTTTAATGCTTTGACCACATTATCAGCACCGTGTTTTGTTCTCGAAAAAACCAACAATTGTTTTAAACCTTCGTTTCGAATCAAATGATATAACAATTTTCGTTTGTCTTCTTTGTTTACAAAATAGATACGTTGTTCCACCGTTTCAGCTGTGGAAGATATTGGTGTTACCGATACATATTTGGGTTGATTCAAAAAACTATCAGCCAATTCACGAATGGCAATTGGCATCGTTGCAGAAAACAATAATGTCTGACGATTATCAGGAGTTAATTTGATGATTTTTTTCACATCATTGATAAAACCCATGTCTAACATTTGGTCAGCTTCGTCTAAAACTAAAGTTTGCAAATGGTCTAAATCGATAAATCCTTGTTTGTGTAAATCCAATAATCGACCTGGAGTAACGATTAATACATCAACCCCTTTTTTTAATTGATCTACTTGAGGCACTTGACTTACGCCACCATAAATAGTGAGTTGGCGAATGTTGGTATATTTTCCATACGTATCAAAACTTTCCCCAATTTGAATGGCCAATTCACGAGTAGGCGTAACCACTAAGGTTCGAATATATTTGCGTTTTTGAGCAGAACCAACAATTCTATGCAAAGTATTCAAGATTGGAATGGCAAAAGCGGCCGTTTTACCGGTACCGGTTTGTGCACAACCCACCAAGTCATTTCCTTCTAAAATGATGGGAATAGCTTGTTGTTGAATTGGAGTGGGAGTAGTGTAACCTTCATCCGATAAAGCATGTTGTATATTGGAAAGTAAATGTAAGTCTTGAAACGTCATAGTAAAAAAATTGACTGCAAAGATAGGGTAATTATTTTTGCGACTCTAACATTTGATTTGGAATAAAATTATCCCTCCAAACTACTTTTCGCCTTCACAAAATCCGTTATCAAATAGCCAATTAATTTTCCGATGAGTTGAGGATTTTTATCTTCCCCCAATTCCGGAGCTCCTTCACAAATATGCAAATAAGCAGCATTTGGATGTTGCCCAAAATGATGCACAAATTGTCGTGATTGTTCAACTGAAAAACCACTTGGTGTCATGGCACTACTGGCAATATTGGGAAGAGAATCCAAGTCAATTTCAATTCCGAACGGTTCATTTTTGATAAAAGTCAACGCTTGATTCAATTCTTGCTCAAAATTTTTCACTTTTCTGATGCTGATTTCGTCATACGTATTGAAACGCACACGGTCTTCCAAGTCTTTTAAACGCATCAATACATTTTTTGACGTATAGCTTTCGTGTAAACCATAAATGAAATACTTTTTTAAAAATCCATCATCAAAAGCATACGAAAATCCATTTCCACTATGACGGCCTTCTAAAATTCTAAAATCAGAGTGAGCATCAAGATTTACGGCATTGATGGGTTTTCCTTTTGCCAAGGCAGTACCTTTAATATTGCCATAAGCATTATTGTGTCCGCCACCAATGATAATCGGTATTTTCCCGGCTTTCACAATGGTAAAAATGATATGTGAAACTTCTTTGTCTATTTTTTCAACAAGAGTAGAAAACGTTTTACGGTCTTCGGTATTGAGAAAATCTAAATTTTCAGCTTTTTTCATTTCTTCTTTTACGTCTAATGCCCCTAAAAGCAATAGTTGACTTCCTTTACAGAAACGATTGTGTTGAATATTGGCAATACTTTTTATAGCACTTTCCCAAGCAGTTGCAGCTCCGGGACGTCCGAAATTGGCTCGAACACCAATATCTTCAGGAATACCAAGTACAACAAATTTAGCTTTACAATCGGTGACAAATTGAATTGGATCCACATCTTTTGGAATCGTTAGCATTTTTTCACCAAATTTAACTTCACCACTTCTGTGATTGGTTATTTTTCCTAATTCTATTGATGTGAACGGAATCAGATTTTCCATATTAAAATAATTGCACTCAAAAATACTATTTTTAAATAAATTACGTTAGAAAATTGCATATCGAATCTAAATTAAAATTAACTTTGCCTAAAAATCAACTAATCTTATGGAAAATCAAAACAACAATTCAAAATTAAAAGCAATCATTTTAGTATTATCCTTATTGTTACTAGCTAGTTTGGGATATATGTTTAAAATGAGTTCAGACGCTAAAAAAGTTGAAACAGAATTATCTTCTGTAACAACTGAAAAAGAAACTGCTTTAGCTGAATTAGCTCAATTAAAAACAACGTATGATGCTGCAATTGCTGAAAATACCTCCATGTCTGAGGAATTAATTGCAGAAAGAGATAAGGTTGTAAAGCTAATGGAAGAATTGAAAAAAGCTAAAGTTGATTCAGGCACTTTAGCCAACTACAAGAGACAAATTGCAGATTTACAATCTAAAATGAATGCTTTGATTCAAGAGAATGACGCATTGAAGAAATTAAATCAAGATTTAACAACAGAAATTGATAGTACAAAAACAATTTTGGTAGAAGCTAAACAATATAATCAAGTATTAGCAGGTCAAAATGAAGAATTATCTAAAACGGTTGAAAAAGCTTCAAAATTATCCATCTTGAATCTAAAAACAGGAGCTTACAAGGTAAAAAGCTCAGGTAAAGAAGTAGCTACTGAAAAAGCTCGCAGAGCAGATATTTTAAAAGTGAGTTTTACTATTGCTGAAAATAAAGTAGCAAAATCAGGTGATAAATCATACTATGTTCAAGTAATTGATAGTAAAAATAATGTGTTAGGTGAGAAAAAATTAATTGAATTTGGTGATCAATCATTAACGTATAGCTTCATTACAACTGTTCAATACGAAAATAATACTGTAAATGTGTCTGAAAATTTACCAGGTGAAAATTTTGAAAAAGGCTCTTACTTTGTAAATATTTTTGACAAAGGAGAATTGGTTGGAAAAACCAGTTTTACGTTGAAATAAGAAATCTTAAAGTAAATGAAAAGGAGCAATTATAAGTTGCTCCTTTTTTTTGAACTATATTAAAACTAAATTGTTTTGTTATAAGATGATTATTTTACAAACCAACTTCCTTCAATAAATCTTTCAATTTTGCATCTGAAGGTCTTGGAGCATCGGCATTCACAATTTTACCTTCGGTGTCAATTAAAATAAATCTCGGAATACCGTCAATTGCGTAATTCTTAACAAAATCAGATTTCCAATCATTATCGGCAAACAATTGAATTCCTTTTAATTCTTTTTCGGCTACCATTTTTTTCCATTTTTCAACATCTTTTTTATCATCAACAGAAATACTTACGAATTCGATGTTTTTTCCGTGGTATTCTTTTTCAACTGCTTTTAAAGCCGGAATTTCTCCAATACAAGGTCCGCACCAAGTGGCCCAAACATCAATGTAAACAAATTTTCCTTTTAAACTTTCTAAAGAAGTTTTTCCACCATTGATATTTTCATAATCAAAAGTAGGAGATGGCGAACCTTTTACTAACTTTTTTAAGGTTTCATATTTTAGTGTCGTTTCTTTATTAAAAGCAGTATCAATAGAATGTTTCATTAATCCTTTATAAATCACATCCATGTTTTTGGCAGAAAGATTCATCTCGTAAACCATATTTTTAATTAATTCACTCCGAATTAATGGGCTAGAAATGGTGTTGAGTTTTTCCATTCCTTTATCAAAAGGAGTTTTGTTTTCGGACGGAGTATCATACATAATACGTTGAAAAATACCACCAATTAACGTTCGATAGGAATAAGAGTGTTTGAATGTTTCTTCATCATTCATATTATAATCATCCCCAGCTTTTGGAAAAGTAGGACTGGTTTTAAATTCTCTATTGTTAATAGCATAGCCATGATAGGGTGCATATTGCTCTTGATATTTTAGAGCTAAAATTTCAATTTCCTTTTTTTCATTTTTGATAAATTTTTCATTTTTTATATTGGAAGTAGCTAATTTATCAAAAATGCTTTTTTTCAAATTTTCAATATTTTCAAGAAAAGCTTGTTCTTCATCGGAATAGATTTTCATGACATTTTCAAAGTTGGATTGGTCACCGTATTTGGATTCGATGAGTTTATTTTTTTCAATCAGATACTTGTTTTCATCTTGACCCAAACCGGAATATTTCATAGAATTGATAAAATCATCCGTATTAGTTTCAAGCTGCAATTGAAAACCTTTTTCTAAATACACATAAAACGATTTTTCATCTGTTAAAATCAAATAATACATGCCATCATAAGGCAAATCCAAAGTATCTGAAAAAGTGCCATTGGCTTGAAGTGGAATTTTTTTGGAAAAATTGATTCCTTCCAGTTCAATTTCTTTTGCATCTGTTCCATTAATTTTACAGGAAAAAGTGGTTATAATTTCTTTTTCTTGACATGAAATAAAGCAAATTACGGAGAGTAAAGCGATAATTTTTTTCATCATATAATTGTTTAGATTCTCAAAAGTATAAAATTCAATTCACAATTTGTTATTAAAAAAACCACAATTATGTTGCATTTATGCAAACGTTTGCGGAATTTTGAAAACTCAACCAAAACCATAAATGGACGCATATCATTATATCAGTTCCGATGTACTTTCGTTGGAAACTATCAATCAAATTTTACTTGAAAATAAATTGTTGGCTTTATCGGAAGAAGCCAAAGTCAATATCCAAAAATGCCGTGATTATTTAGATAAAAAAATGCAATCGCAAACCGATCCGATTTATGGTATCAATACCGGATTTGGATCATTGTGTAATGTAAAAATTTCGAATGAAAATCTTTCGCAACTACAAGAAAACTTGGTTAAATCGCATGCTTGCGGAACAGGGGAGGAAGTCCCCAATTCGATTGTGAAATTGATGTTGTTGCTTAAAATTCAGTCCTTGAGTTACGGTAATTCAGGTGTTCAATTGGAAACGGTGGAACGATTAATAGAATTTTTTAATCATGATATTTTGCCTATAATTTACACGCAAGGTTCTTTGGGAGCTTCCGGTGATTTGGCTCCGTTAGCCCATTTGAGTTTACCATTATTAGGCGAAGGAGAAGTGTTTTTTGAGGGTAAAAAAATCCATTCCAAAGAAGTTCTTGCTCATTTTAACTGGAAACCAATTGTTTTGCAATCCAAAGAAGGTTTGGCTTTGTTAAACGGAACGCAGTTTATGAGTGCTTATGGAGTTTATATTTTATTAAAATCGTATAAGTTATCGTATTTAGCCGATTTAATCGGAACTATTTCTTTAGAAGGTTTTGATGGAAGAATTGATCCGTTTAACGAATTGATACACTTGGTTCGTCCGCACAAAGGACAAATTGAAACAGCTCAACGCATCACTGAATTTTTAGATGGAAGTGAAATTATAAATCAAAAGAAAGTTCACGTTCAAGATCCGTATTCTTTCCGATGTATGCCGCAAGTTCATGGAGCTTCAAAAGATACAATGGATTATGTGCGAAGAGTTTTTAGAACAGAAATCAATTCGGTTACCGATAATCCGAATGTTTTTGTTGGCGAAGATATTATTGTTTCCGGAGGAAATTTCCACGGACAGCCGTTGGCATTAGCATTAGATTTTCTAGGAATTGCTTTAGCTGAATTAGGAAGTATTTCGGAAAGAAGAACCTATCAATTGATTTCAGGATTACGGGGTTTACCTGCCTTTTTGGTTGATAATCCTGGTTTGAATTCAGGTTTTATGATTCCGCAATATACGGCTGCAAGCATCGTAAGTCAGAATAAACAATTGGCAACTCCAGCCAGTATTGATAGTATTGTTTCCAGTAACGGACAAGAAGATCACGTGAGTATGGGTGCGAATGCGGCGACAAAATGTTTCAAAATTATTGAAAATGTAGAACGCATTTTAGCCATTGAATTGATGAATGCTTCACAAGCGATTGAGTTTAGAAAACCATTGAAATCTAGTGAGTTTATTGAGCAATTTATAGCTTCTTACCGTACCGAAGTTCCTTTTGTAAAAGAAGACCGCATTTTGCATTATGACATTGAAAATTCAATTGCTTTTTTGAGGAGTTTTGAGATAGATATTGAAAATTAATTTAATATTTAATACTTCACATATTTTGTTATCTCCAATCCATAACCAATCATCCCAACTCGTTTGGTTTGTTCTGAATTGGAAAGTAGTTTGATTTTAGAAATGTCTAAATCATGTAATATTTGAGCTCCTATACCAAAGTCTTTTGAATCCATTTTGATAGATGGAGCTTTCATCTGACCGTTTTCTTGTAACGTTTTTAATTCGCCAATTCTGGTTAACAACTCAATGGGTGGAATTTCTTGATTAATAAATACGATAGTACCTTTTCCTTCAAGATTTATGGCTTCAAACATTTTTTCTAACCTTGAATCTGTATTATGGGTTAAGGTTTCTAAAATATCGTTATTAACTTGTTTGGAATTGATTCGGGTTAAAACAGCATCTCCTTTGTTCCAACTTCCTTTTGTGAGGGCAATATGTACTTGTTTATTAGTTGTTTGTAGATAAGCTCTTAATCGGAAAGTGCCAAAGCGAGTTTGCATTTCAAAGTCTTCTTTCTTTTGAATTAAGCTATCATGTTGCATTCGATAAGCAACCAAATCCTCAATTGAAACTAATTTAAGGTTGAATTTTTGAGCTACTTTTACAAGTTCAGGAAGGCGAGACATAGTTCCGTCTTCATTCATAATTTCACAGATAACACCAGCTGGAGAAAATCCTGCTAAACGTGCAAAATCAATAGCAGCTTCAGTATGACCAGTTCTTCTTAATACTCCACCTTGTTTTGCAATAAGAGGAAAAATATGTCCCGGTCGTGCTAAATCGTATGGTTTTGTATCTTCGTTCACCAATGCTAGTATTGTTTTAGCTCTATCAGCAGCAGAAATTCCGGTGGTCACACCATGTCCTTTTAAATCAACAGAAACTGTGAAAGCTGTTTCCATATGATCTGTATTATTTACAACCATTGCTCTTAAATCTAGTTCATTGCATCTTCTTTCAGTTAAAGGAGCACAAATTAAACCTCTTCCATGAGTGGCCATAAAATTGACCATTTCTGGCGTAACTTTATCGGCTGCTGCCAAAAAATCACCTTCATTTTCTCGGTCTTCGTCATCAACCACGATTATTACTTTTCCTTGACGAATGTCTTCAATTGCCTCTTCAATAGTGTTTAAAATGATAGACTCAGCCATAATTTTATGATTTTTTTTCTTTTTTCTTAAACAGTTTAGTAAACGGTTGCAAAATCATATCCATATTGATTAAACCGATATCATTTGTTGCTCTATAGGTTAATAATAAAGCAAATGGAGTTAACAACAAGGATGACATCCAAGCCCCTAAAAAAGGATGTATACCATCTTCTTGAGCTAATTTTTTACCAAATACATTTATAAAATGAAATACAATAAATACAATCATGGCAAAAACAATTGGTAAACCTAATCCTCCCTTACGGATAATTGCTCCAAGTGGTGCTCCAATAAAAAACATTAATAAACAGGCGTAAGCAATTACAAACTTTTCATAAAATGCAAGCCAGTGATTATTAATATTTTTTGTTTTACTTTCAAAATCATAAACAGCACCATCAATTGTATATTTTGTATTAGTGACATTACTTTTTGCCATAGAAAGCACTTGAACTTTTTGATAAGGTTCTAAAATGGATAGCAAGTCTTTAAAAATAGTATCTTTTTTAATTAACTTCTGCTTTTTTTCTTCATCTATGACTGAATCTGTTTTGGTAATGACAGTTATTTTTTTTGAAAAAGCAGTCTGGCGTTCGTGAATGTTATCTGTATAAGAAATTAAATCTTTCTTACGATTTAATACTAATGAATCCAATGTATAGCTTAATTCATTTACATTAAGCATATTATTAGTGTTAGTTACCTGTTCATCATCAATATTTGTCTTTTGAAGTGGGGCTAAATCATAATTGATAATGTATTTTTCAAAAGAACTTTTTGCAAAAGGCATTCGACTTCGCTCTTCAAATTGTTTAGGTGTAATATCTTCATAATAATTTCCGTCATATAAAACTAATTGAAGAAAATTTGTATTTTCATTACTTAATATTTCTCCTCTTTTGGCTTTGATAATTACAGAAACGCCAACTCCAAGATTTGAGATTTTATGAATGGTTATGTCTTCTAGCTTATTTTTATTTTCACCATATTTTTTATTAACCTTAATGTAGTAACTCCCTAACGGACTAAATTGGCCTTCTGCAATAGCTAAGGATGGTTTTTGCTGTGCAATAGTTTTTCTTAGGTTTACAAATTTATATTCTGCTTGTGGAATAATATTGTTAGCAAAAACAAAAGCAACCAAACTCAATAAAGCTATAAATACTGTAAGTGAATACATTGCTCTTCTCAATGAAATTCCTGATGATTTCATAGCTGCAAACTCATAGTTTTCAGCAAAATTTCCGAATGTCATGATTGATGCTAACAAAACAGAAAGTGGTAAAACTAAAGGAACAACTTTTGGAGAATAGAACAATAGAAATTTTACTATCAAAAACGAGTCTAAATCTTTACCCGCTAAATCCGCAATAAATAGCCAAATTCCTTGAAGTATAAAGATGAAAAAGAGAATAACAAATACCGTAGCAAATGTTTGAAGAAATGAAACCAGTATATAACGATCTAGAATTTTCACCTTTGAATTAGTCTATTCTATTGATGTAGTAATTTTTATATTTACTCTCGTCAAAGGTAAATTGATTTTTCGATAACGGTTGATTGGTTTTGAAAGAATTAACAGTAAGCGTTGTTTTTGTGCCTTTTTTACCCACTTCAATCAAATTATAAATGTGTTTGGTTTGAATATCTATTCCAAGAAGAATTTCTTTTCTTTGGTCTTTTGAACTGATTGGAACCAATTTTATATATTGTATTTTTCTTCCTTTTACATCTTGTAGAATATCCCAATAATATTTGTATCCGTTATTAAAAAATGTTAAGAGTCTTGAAGGGGTAATCGCATTTTCATCTTTTTCATCAATTTTTGAAATGGTCACTTCTTCATCCTCCGGTACAATTGTATATACTTTTTTACCGTCGTATAATTTTGTTGTTCCCATGAAATTTAAATAGTATAAGTTCTTTTTCAAGATTACACTTCCTTTACTTTCTTGATTGATATTTTCATTAGTGTTTTGTAAGGCATATTTAAAATCGATTGAAATATTCTCATAACTTTCAACCTTTGCCGTCACTTCATCTAATAAGTTTTTTGCTTTTTTGTCTTGCGAAAGGGCAAATTGGAACGTAAATAAGAAAATAAAAATCGTTAAAAAGGGTTTCATTTTAAGCATTGTTTTGTTCATTATTAAAAAATTCGTTGAGCGAATTTAAATCAGGAATATTTACGGCTCTAGCTTTACTTCCTTCAAAAGGGCCAACGATTCCGGCTGCTTCTAATTGATCAATTAAACGTCCGGCACGATTGTATCCTAATTTTAATTTCCGTTGGAGTAGGGAAGCAGAACCTTGTTGAGCAATTACTATCACTTCGGCTGCTTCTCTAAACATACTGTCTCGCTCTGAAATTTCTATATCAAGTACTGTGCCATTGTCTTCACCTACATATTCAGGGAGTAAATAAGCATTTGGATATGCTTTTTGTGAACCAATATATTCAGTAATGCGTTCTACTTCGGGTGTGTCAACAAAAGCACATTGTACACGAACTAAGTCATTTCCGTTGGTATAAAGCATATCTCCACGGCCAATCAGCTGATCCGCTCCTTGAGTGTCAAGAATAGTTCTGGAGTCTATTTTTGAGGTAACTCTAAAGGCAATTCTAGCAGGGAAGTTAGCTTTAATTAAACCGGTAATTACGTTTACTGATGGTCGTTGCGTAGCAATAATCAAATGAATTCCAATTGCACGAGCCAATTGTGCCAAACGAGCAATAGGGGTCTCAACTTCTTTTCCGGCAGTCATGATTAAATCGGCAAACTCATCAACCACTAATACAATATAAGGGAGAAAACGATGTCCTTCATTAGGATTTAATTTTCTGTTCTTAAATTTTTCATTGTATTCTTTTAAATTTCTAACCATTGCATCTTTTAAAAGCGAATAACGGTTATCCATTTCAATACAAAGCGAATTCAAAGTATTGATAACTTTAGTGTTATCAGTAATGATTGCATCAGAAGTATCCGGTAATTTTGCCAAATAATGTCTTTCAATTTTGTTGAATAGTGTCAACTCTACTTTCTTAGGGTCAACCAAAACAAATTTAACTTCTGCCGGATGTTTTTTATACAATAATGAAGTTAACACCGCATTTAATCCGACAGATTTACCTTGCCCGGTTGCACCAGCCATTAAAAGGTGGGGCATTTTTGCCAAATCAACTACAAATGTTTCATTAGAAATGGTTTTTCCTAACGCAATTGGGAGTTCCATTTCAGCTTCCTGAAAACGCTGAGAAGCCAAAACAGATTTCATTGGAACCATGGTAGGATTTTTATTTGGTACTTCAATACCAATTGTTCCTTTCCCCGGAATAGGAGCAATAATTCTGATTCCTAATGCTGACAGGGAAAGAGCTATATCATCTTCTAAACTTTTAATTTTTGAAATTCGAATACCGGCTTCAGGTACAATTTCATAAAGTGTAACAGAAGGACCAACTGTTGCTTTTATTTGAGCAATGTCAATTTTATAATTGCGAAGTGTTTCAACAATTTTATTTTTATTTTCTTCTAATTCTTCTTGATTAATTGTAATGCCGCTACTTCCATAATCTTTCAACAAATCAAGCGTTGGGAATTTATATTTAGATAATTCCAATGTAGGATCAAATTCACCAAAATCAGCAACTAAACGAGCCGCAATATTTTCATCAATTTGTTCTTCTTCTGGAGCTTTTTCAATTACAAATTGTTCATCATCAGTCTGAATTATTTCCGGCTCACGAACAACAGGTTGCGGTTCAGGCGTTAGTATTTTAATTTTGGGTTCTAAATTTATTTCAGATGAATGCTCAATTGTTGGCTTTAAATCTTCTTTATTGATTTCAAAACTTGAAGTAGGTTTAATGCTGATTACACCATCTTCCGCTTCTTCTTTATCTTTTTTCTTTTTTTCTTTGATTTCGTCTAGGGAATTATTGGCCTCTGTCCAATCTTCTTTGACTTCTTTTTTCTTCTTTTCAAAGAATTTTTCAAAGGTTTCAGGCGAAATATTCACTTTGAATATTAAATAAATAATGAAAGTAAACAAAAGCACTAACAAAGTTCCCGGTTTACCCATAAAATCCTGAAATAAAGCATTCATTTCAAACCCAATAACACCACCCAATTCTGGAATATAGTTAGAAAAGAAACCAAATAGCAATGAAAAATTTATCATAGCATAAATATCCCAAAACCAAATGTCTTTTAATTTTGAAAGAGAAAAATTAGCAATAAGATAAATTCCTGTTAAGAAAAATAATTTTACCAATAGGAGAGAAGCAATTCCAAAACCACGATAAACAAATAAATCAGCTAAATAAGCACCAATTTTTCCTAACCAATTTTGTACTTCAACAGAACGATCAACCAAGCTGTTTACCGCACTTTGATCTTGTTTCCAGTAAATGAAAAAAGAGATTATTGATAAAAATAATGCTACAGAAAAAAGAACCAAAACTACACCTAATAAAAAACGATGTTGTTTAGTAAACGTAAATCGCTTTTTTGGTGTTTTTATAGTATCAGTTTCTTTTTTGGAAGAATTTGTAGCGTTGGCCATTTTCCTTTGATGAATTGTTAATTCTTATTGAGCAATATACGGATAATAAATGATTGCACCCACTAATAAAGCTGTAACTGCAGCAAAAAATACAGCTCCGGCAGCAATGTCTTTAATAAAACCTATTTTTTCATGATAATCAGGATGGATAAAATCAGCGATTTTCTCTACAGCGGTATTTAATCCTTCAATAGCTAAAACTAAACCTATAGCTAGTGTTTGAAACAACCATTCTTCTTTTGTAATCTGAAAATAAAACCCTGCAATAGTAATCATTACAGCTAATGAAGACTGAACCATAATACTATGTTCAGTTGTCATTAGTTTAAAAGCTCCACCAATTGCAAATTTTAAACTTTTTATTCTACCCTTAACAAATCCATTGTCTTTATTTAAGTCTATCATGTTATAAACAAGCTAAGGCGTCATCATAATTAGGTTCTTGAGCAATTTCCGGAACTTGTTCAGCGTGTAAAACTACACCGTTTTCATCTAAAACTATTACAACTCTTGAATGTAAACCGGCAAGAGGACCATCCGTAATTGTTAAACCATATTGAACACCAAAACTTCCGTTTTTGAAATCAGATAAATTTTCTACATTTTCAATACCTTCTGCACCACAAAAACGTTTTTGAGCAAATGGCAAATCTCTTGAAATACATAATACTTTGGTGTTTTGAAGGGAAGAAGCCTTTTGATTGAATGTACGAACAGAAGTTGCACAAACACCAGTATCTATACTTGGAAATATATTTAAAACTAATTTTGAACCGGCATAATCGCTTAGAGTTGTTGTTGATAAATCGGTTTTTACTAATTGAAAATCTGGTGCTTTTGAACCTTTTAAAGGTAATTCTCCATTGGTATGTATCGGATTTCCTCCTAATGTAATTGTTGCCATTTTTTATTTAAATTTAGTCTTCAAAAATATAAAATATTTCCCAAATTTATGATGCTAAATAAAAAAAGGTTAATCCTCGTTTGTAAATGATTTTACAATCAATGCTATTAAAAGAGTTAAATCAAATAAATAAAGAATTAAATAATAAAAATGCTTCAAATCAATTTCAAAATATACACTTTATTTAGTAGTTAGCTGTTTAATTTTAATATTAAACGCAGCAAAAGTCAATGTCATAAACGGACTTATAATATTGAAAAATGCATACGGTAAATAGGCCCAAGTAGAAACACCCAACACTCCCGATTGGTAGGCTCCGCAAGTATTCCATGGAATTAAAACTGAAGTAACCGTTCCTGAATCTTCTAACGAACGGCTCAAATTTTCAGGAGCTAATCCTTTGTCTTGATACGCTTTAGCAAACATTTTCCCGGGTACTACTATAGCTAAATATTGATCAGAAGCAGTTAAGTTCAATGCTAAACAACTCGCAACCGTACTGGCAAACAAGCCCAATGTAGTGTGGAATAATTTTAAAAGTGAATCTGTAATTCGCGTTAAAGCTCCAATGGCTTCCATTACACCTCCAAATACCATCGCACAAAGAATTAGCCAAATGGTTCCCAACATTCCTTTCATTCCTTTTGAAGAAAATAAGTCAGATAACATTTCATTGGTGGTTTCAATAGATGTTTCAACAGTTATGGCATTCATTACGCCTTTGTAACCGGAAATAAAAGAAAGTTGGTTGCTACCGCCAATTTTAGCCACTAATTCAGGTTGAAAAATTAAAGCAAAAAAACCTCCCAAAAGCGTTCCTATTAACAAAGCAATCAAAGGTTCGGTTTTCTTTATAATGAGTAAAATTACAATTCCGGGAACTAAAAACAACCAAGGCGAAATCGTAAATGTTTCTTTAATAGAAGTCAACGTTGCAGAAGAATCACTCACACCGGAAGTGTTTTGTGCCAAACCTAAAAAGATAAAGATAATTAACGTCAACACCATTGTTGGAACGGTTGTTAACGTCATATAGCGAATGTGAGTAAACAAATCTGTCCCCGCCATAGCCGGTGCAAGATTAGTGGTATCAGAAAGTGGAGAAAGTTTATCTCCAAAATAAGCACCTGAAATTACGGCTCCGGCTACCATTCCTAAGGGCATTCCGATGGTTGAACCTATTCCAATTAGAGCAATACCAACCGTAGCAGAAGTTGTCCACGAACTACCGGTTGCAATTGATATTACGGAGCAAATGATTAAACAAGCCGGAAGAAAAATTGCCGGATGTAAAATTTGTAATCCGTAATAAATCATCGTTGGAATTACACCACTCAATAACCAAGTTCCGGATAAAGCTCCAACCATCAAAAGAATTAAAATTGCTCCTGATGTAGATTTTACATTTTTGGATACATCTTCCATCATGGCAGCATACGAAACTTTATTTCTAAATCCAACCATAGCGGCAATAGCTGCACCAATAATTAAAGCAAATTGATTTGGGCCGGAAGTAGCACTATCTCCATACGCATAAACATTATAACCTAAAATTCCGATTAAAAGAAAAATCGGGAGTAGAGCTTCAAAAAGTGAAAGGTTTTTATTTTCAATAAGTTGTTCGTCTTTGGGGTCGAATGGTTTAATGTCTTGACTTTCCATGAATGATGTTTAATGATGCAAGATATAAAAATTAGCTTAAATGAGAAATAAAAAATCCGACTCGTTGGAATCGGATAATATTTTTATCTTTTTATAATTTTTTGATTCATCATTCCCCGATCTGTTTCAATATTTACATAATAAATTCCAGACCTAAAATTACTGATGTCATAATCAGAATGGTTTGAAGAAAACACCTTCAAACATTGTCCAATAGAATTATAAACTGAAACCTTATTTATATGTAAAGAAGTATCGGATGAAATTGAAAATGAATTAAATGTTGGATTGGGGTAAACATTCAAAGCTAGCATCTCAAAACCATCAATATTCATAGCAGGTACTTGCGTTGGAATATTACAATTATCACCAATATAAATCAAAACATTTTCATTTACATTATAGTCAGTAAAGTTTAGATTATAAACTTCATAATCATCCATGCAAATCGATTCTAATAAAGGTAGATTATTGAAATCAAAAGCAAAAAACAACATATCAGGATCGGAGTTAGAATTAATATTATTTCTTACATTAATTTGTGTTAAATTTTGATTGTTTTTACAAAAAAGCTGAATTACTCCTGTTTGACTGCAATTCAAATTGCTTATCAATGTTTCGTCTACAAATAAATTTGTTAGACTTAGTAAACCATTACAATTTAATGAGGTTAAAGGATTATTAGAAATGTCAAAGAAAGCCAGATTTTGTAAATTAGATATTCCAATTTGTGAGATATTATTTTCGGATAATATTAGATAGCGTAATGTATTCAATCCGTTTAAGTTAATAGAAGAAATGGCATTACTAGAACCAATAACCTCTTCTAGAAATGCTAAGTTTTCAATATTTACAGAAGTTATGTTGTTGTGGTCAAATGCAGTATATTTTAACTGAGGAAGAACTGTTAAATCTAATGATGTAAAATTATTTGAGCTACAGTAAAATTGAATCAAATTTGGCGTTTCTGTTATATTTAAAGAACTAAGATTATTACTATGAACTCGAAGTGTTTCAAGATTGTTTAAGCCAGTTAAATTTAATGAACTTATATTGTTGTAGGCACATTTTAATGTTTTTAATTGTCCTAAATTGGAAACGTTTAAATCAATTAATAGATTATTATTAGCATTGATTTCTTCTAGGTTTGACAAGCTACTTAAATCTAAACTCGTGAGTTGATTTCCATTACAATTCAGTATTTTTAAATTTTGAAAGTTAGAAATTCCGGTTAAATCATACGCATCATTAACAGTATTTATTGGTGAGGTAGATATATTCAATTCAAAAACCAATAAAACTTCAGATACCTCAATTTGACCATTTTCATTACTATCTATTTTAATGTTTTGACCAAAACTATTCTTTGCGATTCCATTTGCTGTGTTGGCTGATAGTAATCTATTTTTGAAAATAGTATCAGGAAAATCAATCACTTGAGCATTTATTGAAAGTGAAATAAACAAAAAAATAAATATTTTTTTCATAATAATGATTTTATCAAAATTACAAAAAAATCCGACTCAATTGAATCGGATTTTGAAATTTTATACTTGCTGATGTTCTTAAAGTATTCCTAATTCCATCATACAAGCTTTCATCATTTGATAAGTGCGTTCAATATCGTTGTCTAAACCAATTGAAAAGCGAATTAATCCGTCAGTTAAACCCATTTCTTTTTGCTCTTCTAATGGAATTTCAGATGATGTTGAAGTTCCCGGAGCACTAAATAAGGTTTTGTAAAATCCTAAACTTACAGCTAAATAACCTAGATTTCGATGTTGCATCAATTCCATTAATTGGTTTGCTTTTTCCAACGTTCCAACATCAACGGTCATCATTCCTCCAAAACCATATTCTTTGTTGATCATGTTGGTGTAAACTTCATGGCTTGGATGACTTTTTAAACCGGGATAAACCACTTTTAAACCATCCTTCTCAAATTTTTCAGCTAAATAGGAAGCATTATGACTATGCTGTTTCATTCGAATGTGAAGTGTTCTTAAATTCTTTAAGATACTTGCCGAACGTAGACTATCCATTGTTGGTCCTAATAGCATACTTGCTCCGTTATTTACATTCTTTAAATCATTTATAAATTCTTGTGTCGCACAAACAACACCGCCAACGGTATCGCTACTCCCATTGATGAATTTGGTCAAACTGTGAATTACTACATCTGCTCCCAATTTTGCAGGAGCGACTGAAAGGGGTGAAAAAGTATTATCCACAACCAATTTAATGTTGTGCTTTTTGGCAAGTTTTGACAAGGCTTCTATGTTGGCAACTTCTAATAAAGGGTTACTTACGGTTTCACAATATAACACTTTGGTAT
>JAFLBT010000048.1 GCA_017302935.1 Flavobacteriales bacterium
GATAGTGAAGCGTTGAATGTAAGTAGAATTTTCAGTAGTCGATTGAGTTATAACAAAGGAGCAATGGTTATACACATGCTTCGTTGGAAATTAGGAGATGCTGTTTTTTATCAAGCCGTAAAAAACTATTTAGCCGACCCGCTATTAGCATACGGATATGCAGTTACAGAAGATTTAAAATTCCATTTAGAAACGACTTCAGGAATTGATTTGACGGAATTTTTTAATGATTGGGTTTACAATCAAGGATATCCAACGTATTCGGCTACCGTTTCAAATCCAAATAATAATCAAGCTCTAATTACATTAAATCAAACTCAATCGCATAGTAGTGTTGATTTTTTTGAAATGCCTGTTCAAGTGCGTTTAAAAGGTGCCGGAAATCAAAGTGCTTTTGTTACCTTAGAACATGTTAACAATGGTCAATCGTTTTTAGTGGATGTACCGTTTACCGTTACCGGAATGGATGTTGACCCAAACAAACACATCATTTCCAAAAATAACACGGCAACTTTGGGTATCAATTCCTTAAATTTTAATGATTTGATTGTGATTTCTCCTAATCCGGCACATGATTTTGTTAGTATTGAATTACCGAACACTTTAACGTTAGAAAAAGCAGAATTGTTTTCACAAACCGGACAATTAATTTATTCGGGTGCTCAAAAAGAAGTAAATGTTTCCAATTTAGCAACCGGTATTTACTTTATAAAAGTGGAAACCAACGAAGGAAGTTTTCATAAAAAATTTATAAAAAATTAATTCCTTTTTTAAATCAGAGTCATTTGTAAGGTGAAAACCTTACTTTTGTGCTCAATTTTTATTATTTAACAGTTATCAATGGAAACATTAATTCAAATAGCACAATTAATTTTGTGCCTTTCTTTTTTGGTTATTCTTCACGAATTAGGCCATTTTTTACCCGCCAAATTTTTTAAAACAAAAATTGAAAAATTTTACTTATTCTTTAATCCTTGGTTTTCTTTGGTAAAGAAAAAAATCGGTGAAACCGAATATGGAATCGGATGGTTGCCAATGGGTGGTTATGTAAAAATTGCCGGAATGATTGATGAAAGCATGGACAAAGAGCAATTGAAGCAAGAACCTCAACCATGGGAGTACAGAAGTAAACCGGCTTGGCAACGTCTAATTATCATCATGGGTGGTGTGATAGTGAATTTTTTTATTGCTTGGATTATTTATGCATCGCTTTTAGTAAACCATGGAGATAATTATGTTGATAATTCAAAAATAAAATACGGCATTTCTGTTGACTCTGTCGGTACTATTTTAGGTTTGAAAAATGGGGACAAAATTCTAAAAGTGGATGGTAAAGCACAAACCAAATTTGAGCAATTACCTTTAGAAATTTTGTTTGGCGACAACATTACGGTAGAAAGAGACGGAAAAGAGGAAACTTTTAATTTATCAGACGAAGGAAAACGCGATGTGATAAAAAGAGCCGGTAAAAACTTTTTAGCTGCTAGAGAGGAAGTTGTGGTTGACACTATTATTCCGGGATTTCCGGCAGAAAAAGCAGGTTTAGAAAAGAATGATCAAATTATAGCCGTAAACGGAAAGTCGACTCGCTTTTTTGATGAATTTACAGCAGCCATCCAAGTTATCAAAAACGATACAGTTTCCTTGACTGTTAAACGTAATAACGAAGAATTGCTTATTAAAGCCAAAACAAATGAAGAAGGAAAATTAGGCTTTGGCAATCAATTTAGTGTGACCAAAGATGCTTTTGTAACCAAAGAAATGGGAATTGCAGAAGCGATTCCGGCCGGATTAAGCAGAACGATTTCAACCCTAACCGGACAAATCAAACAGTTCAAAGTGATTTTTAATACCAAAACAGAAGCGTATAAGCAAGTGAGTGGACCGTTGCGAATGTTCAAAATTTTCAAACCGGAATGGGATTGGACGTTCTTTTGGTCATTTACAGCCATGTTTTCGATTTGGTTGGCGTTTTTAAATGTTTTACCAATTCCGGGCTTAGATGGTGGTCATGCCGTTTTTATCTTAATTGAAATGATTACCCGTAAAAAACCAACCGAAAAAACATTGGAAGTTGCCCAAACTATTGGTGTAGTTATTTTACTGACATTGATGGCATTAGTATTTGGTAATGACATCTGGCATTTGGTAACGGGAAGTTAAACTAAATTTTTGTGCATTTTTTTGCGAATTTTATTTGGATAAATCAATTTTCGCTTTATATTTGCACTCGCAAAAAAGGTTATACACCTTCCTCCTTAGCTCAGTTGGTTAGAGCATCTGACTGTTAATCAGAGGGTCCTTGGTTCGAGCCCAAGAGGGGGAGCAAAAAGCTTGACAGCAATGTCAGGCTTTTTTTGTTTTTACTTTTTACTCTTCAATACATTCAATTTTACTCCTATATCGAAAGAATATACTCCACCAAACTTTGTTCATGTGGTAAATCCATTTTTTTGCGGAGTCGGTAACGTTTTATCTCAACGCTACGCACAGAAATATTGAGTAACGGTGCAATTTCCTTAGAGGAAAGATTTAATCGCAAATACGCACACAAACGGAGGTCGTTTGGTGTTAAAGACGGATGATAACTTTTTACTTTTTTAATAAAATCATTGTCGGCTTTGTCAAAGGCTTCTTTAAAGACATTCCACGTATCGTCTTCTAAAACCGTTTTATTAATCGTGGTAATTAATGTTTTTAAATTCTTACTGGTATTGGGCTCTGCAGAACTTTTTAAATCTTCTTTGATGATTTTCAACAACTCATCTTTTTTAATTAAATTCATGGTAGAAACAGCCAACTCTTTATTTTTCTTGTCTACATCCTGAGCCAATTCTTTATTTTTGAGCTTCATGATTTCTTTTTGGGTTTCGAGCTCTTTTAATTCCAATAGCAAATTGTTTTCTGCGATGATTTTTTGGTGCTTTTTGTTGTAATTGTCTTTGTATAATTTATTGATATAATAGGCCATTATTAATAACAACAACACATAACACACTATGGCCAAATGACTAAAATACCAAGGCTTTTTGATTTCAAATTGATAGCTTACAATGTTTTCTGTTTCAGCATTAGACACTTTTGCTTTGACTTTGAAGGTATAGGTGCCGGGTTTTAAATTTTCAAAACTAACTTCAGATTTTGAACTCCATTTGCTCCATTTTTCTTGAAATCCTTCTAAAATGTACTGGTATTCTGAATTGATATAGGCATCATATTGTGGTACACTAAACGAAAATCGAATATTATTTTGATGATGTTTTAAGGATGATTTTTCATTAGTACTTAATGAAAAAGATTTTCCCTCCAAGGAATTGGCCGTAATTTCAGCAATAGCAACCCTATGTTTGGAATGATTAACGGGTTCATTTCTCAGAATATAATAACCATCTGTTGTTCCGATTAGGTATTCATTTTTCTTGATTTCATAAATGTTTTCAAAACCGGGCATCGAATTGGTTAAATCGGAAGAAATCGGAATACTGTTTTTATTTAAATCATCCGACAATTTACTTTTAGAAAAATAATACAAATAATTTTTGGTAAATACCCATAAATAATTCGACTTATCCGTAACCATTTTTCCGGTTACGTATTCATCATGTTCAAAGACAGCACTGAGTGAAGCGGATTTTGTAAAATTCTTTTTGGTCGGTTCATAAATAAAAATTCCGTCTTGACAGGCGTAATAAATTTTATTGTTGAATTTCACTAAACTAGCATTCTTACTTTTTTTAGGATTTTCAAACACGCTGAATTTGCTTACTCGCGATAAGTTATCTTCAACCATAAGACGATACAAACCTCTGTATTCATGGCTAACAAGAATTTCATTTTGGTTTACAATTTCAAAAAAGCGACACGAATAATTGAATCCGGGAATTTTTCGTTCATACGTCCAGTTGCCGCTAACTTTGGTTAACAAAGACAAACCGTAATAGTTACCTTGAATTATTTTATCTTGAAAAGGTTCAAATTTCCATGTTCCAGAGGCGTTATAAATAACATTGCTTTCACCACCATTGATAATCATTGTACCTAAATCATGACCACAAAAAAGAGTGTTTTCATGCATAAATAAGGACCAAACTTGTCCTTTTGTACCATTTACAAATTGAAAATCTCCTGAATGATTCGTGTTTTTAAAAAACAACCCTTGATTGGTTCCAATATACAGATAATCTTGATAAACAATTGAACTATAAACCGTTCCTAGAACACCTGTATAATTTGCATATTTTTTTACGCTGGAGCGAAGATTTAAACAATCAATAC
Source organism: Flavobacteriales bacterium (assembly GCA_017302935.1). GTDB lineage: Bacteria > Bacteroidota > Bacteroidia > Flavobacteriales > Flavobacteriaceae > Flavobacterium. Next base: position 4,276 of record JAFLBT010000048.1, read on the forward strand.
CGTTGTCTAAACCAAGCCATAAATTATGATCAGTATCTTCAAAAAGTGACAAAATAGTGTTGTTACTGATGCCATTTTGTTGAGTAATGTGGTATCTAATCGCATTCTCATTAAGAATAAAAATCCCTTTAGAAATGGTTCCCAATGCAATATCACCATTGGATAATTGTAGGGCATCATAAACACTTCCATATTTTAATTGCTCATCTGCAAGCGTTACATAAGGCGATAAAATGCCTTCAGAAAATTGAAAAATACCATTTTGACGGGTAACCAAGATTAATTGGTCTCTTTTATTAAAAATTTCAACTATCTTGATTCCGCTAAGTTGTTGTTCAGAAATGATTTGTTTACTGGTACCGTTATCTAATTCATAAAGCCCTAAATTGGTTTGAAAAAAGATCTGATTATTGGTTTTATAAACCTTGAAAATTGGACTTTTTGGGTCAATAATTTGAATTTTTTCTGACTTAGTATCGTAGATATAAATGCGTTGGAGAGATTGAAATAATATCCATTTATCATACGAAATAATATCCCAAAATTGTTCATCTTCCAGTAGGTTCAACTTCTTACTGAGTGATTGATAAATTAATTTTTTATGTTCATTTTTAGACCAAAATCCAAAATCCATGTAGGCCCCGGTGTAAATTCGTTCGCGTTGACAGAAAACAGAACGCATAATACTACTGTTGGGTGTAGGATACAATTTCCATTTTGACCCATTGAATTGAAGAAGACCTTCATTATTGGCAATAAAAATTTCATTTTCATCATTTTGACTGATCATCCAGTTTTGAATTCCGGCTTGATAATCTTTAGGAGAATAGGTAGAAATAGGCGGTAGTTCCTGTGCAAAAAGCGTAAAGGAAAAAAATAATAATGCGATATGAAATGAAATGTTTCTCACAATTTTTTCACTAATTTATAAAAATTTGATGATATTTAAAGTGTATAGGTAAATATTTTTTTATGTGTCAATTTTTTATAAATGTTGTAGAGGTAAACAAAATGTAGTTTTATTACAATTTAAACAAAAAAAGAACTTTTAAAAAGGTCAAAAATCATTTTGAAAACGTTGTAGTTGTCAAATAAACTATACAAAAACTATACAACATTCTAATTTCAAAAACATTTCATTTCACGCAATAGCCCACAATAACAAAGAAAAATGCCTATTTAAGTGGTACTCTTGAAAATTAATTCAAAATATAGTTTTGTATAGTTTATTTATAGTCACTTCACCACCATGCTACTCAAGTTATGCGTAAATTTGTGAATATTCATTAATAACCCAAAAAATTATACATTATGAAAAAAATTACTTTTTTATTTCTCCTTTTGACATTTTCAATAGGATATTCTCAAGATCTTCTTTTAGGTTTTGAATCTAGTGAAAGTGGTGGAGTAGCTGGTGATCCATTTGGAAATGGCCCTGCACCCGTTGTTGAGACAGGTACAGGTACAAACACATCGCAAGTGTTAAAAATAGTTGGAAATCCAGCTGGTGAGCCTTGGCAAGGAATCAATTTAAGTTTGACATCTTTGGTAAACTTAACCGCAACACAAACCATGACAATGGATGTGTTTTCAGACACACCTATAACTTTTTTAGTTAAAGTAACAGGTGGAAACGGTGGTCCTGCAATTGTAGCTGCTGAAGCTTCTCACCCAGGTGGTAGTGTATGGCAAACAGTTTCTTTTACCTTTAACACTTCATTAGATGGTCAAGCAGCACCTGCAACCGGCGTATATAGTGGCTTTGTAATTCATACTTATTGGGTGCAAGGCGGAACAACTTTCTTCCCAAATGGAAATCCAATTCCAAGACCAGAGAGAACATTTTTTGTAGATAATATTAAAGGTCCCCTTGGAACTCCCCCTGTAGATCCTGCTCCATTAACCGCAGCTCCAACACCTCCAAACCGTCCTGCAGCTGATGTTAAATCTATTTTTAGTGATGCTTACACCCCTGTAGCAACACTTGGTTACTCTGGTGGTGATGACAATACATATAATACATCTTGGTGTCCTGCTGTAACTTCTTTAGTTCAAATTGAAGGAAACAACACTAACAAAATCACTGGTTTAGGATGTGAGGGAATTGGATTCTTAGCAGGTAGATTTGATGCTGCTGGATTTACACGTTTCCACATGGATATTTGGACAGCCACCCCAACGCAAGATAAAAGTTTTAATATCAAATTCTCAAATTGGAATGGTACAACTGGTGAAACTAACGCTTATGAGTACTCTGCCAATAATTCAAATGTGTTAACAAGTGGTTCAGAAGGAAGTTGGATTTCAATTGATATTCCTTTTTCTTCATTCAGTTGTATTAACACTCCTCCAGGTAACGCTTGTCCAAGTGTTTCTGACTTTGCACAATTTGTTATAACGTCAAATTTAGGTACCGTTTATTATGACAACCTTTATTTACACAAAAATACGTTAGGCGTATCCAATTTTGAAGCGGCTAACATTAAAATGTATCCTAACCCAGCTTCAACTTTATTTACACTTGAAGCTCCACAAAATGTTGAGAAAGTTATTGTTCACAATTTATTAGGACAAGAGGTGATTAATTTAACTCCAAACAGCCAACAAACAACTGTAGATATTTCTGCTCTTGAAACCGGAATTTACGTAGTTAAAGTGAGCATTGAAGGAAGAATTTCTACTTCACGTTTAGTGAAAAAATAATCATAAATTGGTTTTAAAACAAAAGGCAGTCTTGAATCGACTGCCTTTTTTATTGCTTTATAAATTTGATTTCGTAAACTATTTCTTTAATGCTTTCGCCTTAATACTATTGTTTCCATCAATTGAGTTTATTTACTTAATGATGATTTTTTTCGCTTCTTTTATCCATCCAGAATAAATCAAGAGCATATAATTTCCTTTTGGTAAGTCTTTCACATCAATTGTGTTTATATTTTGGTTGGATTGATAAAGTAATCTTCCCATTAAATCGATAATTTCAACTCGATCAATCGTTTTTGTTGTGCTGATTTGAACAAAATCCTTAACCGGATTAATTATAGAAAAATAAACATGTTTATCTTCAAAATTTGGGACTTCTAACGCACAATTACTTCCCACAACATAGGAGAAATACCTAGTCACTGAAAAACCACCAGCATACGCAAATTTTACCGCATAGTTAATGGTTGCTCCTTGTGTTTGATTGGTAATTGTATAGGTAAATTGATTCCCGGAAACATTTGCCATTTGATACTCTGTAAAAGGAGATTGACGCCATAAAAATGCAACAACACCCACTTTATCTGTATCTAATAACGTAAATGTTATTTTTACGTCGTTTCCAATTGTTTCAAATTGATAGTTATAGCCCGTAGTAAACGTTCCTTGTTGTGCTTGGGTATCAGTACCTGAACAACCCAATACAGCTAAAGTAGTTGCATTCAACACAATTGGATTATTTACATAAGAGTTTCCCGTGACATCTGAAGCAGATACAGAAAATGTATAAGCTGTAACTGGTAACAAGTTGGGAATAACTACAGATTTTTCCTCTCCGGAAGCGTTGGCAACCGTAATCGAATTGCTTCCATAATTTATCGTATAAACGACTGTTCCAGAATTGTCATTCGCATTAAGTAATAATTCTACGGTAGAACTCGTTACAGTTCCAACAGTTGCTGTAAAAGCTGTTGGCGGTTGATTATCCGGTTCTGTATTTTGATATACTCTAACATAATCAATTTCCATAGAAGCTTGCGTAAATGAAGCCGGAATGTTTCCTGCTACTCCTCCCATGGCAATATTCAGCAATAAATATTGTTCTGCATCAAATGGCCATGTACTGGCATTTTTTACTGCCGGATTATACGTATAAAAAGGAACGCCATCCAATAAGAATGTGATTTGAAAAGGTGACCAATTCATGGAATATACATGAAAATCATTTCCTAAATTGGAAGCAATTGTTCCGCCATGATTGACGGTATTTCCAAATGAGGAAGGGGTGTGAATAGCACTCTGAATATAATTTTGTGGTTGTGAAGGCGTAATTCCATGCTCCATAATATCAATTTCACCACATGCCGGCCAATTGGTATTGCCAAACTGAGGTTGCCAAAAACCGCCGGGTTCATTCACATTTTTACCCAATAACCAAAGTGCCGGCCAAGTACCTTGATTGGTTGGAACTTTTGCCCGAATATCCACTCGTCCGTATTTGAATGCAAACTTTGAATTTAATCTGGCGGAAGTATATTGCTTAGTAACTCCTTGATTGGTATAAGGTTCTTTAATCGCCTTGATGGTTAACTTTCCGTCACTAACAAATGAATTGGTAATTAAGTTGGTGTAATGTTGTACTTCTCCATTGTACCAACTGTTTCCATTGGGGAGTTGTGTTTGATGATGCCATTTAATAGCGTTTATGGCACCGTTATTATCAAATTCGTCAGACCAGACTAGATTATTGTACACCACATCAACTTGAGCAAAAACAGTAAGTGAAGGACAAAAAATGGTAAGGAAGAAAAGTATTTCTACATATTTTTTCATGATAAATAAGTTTGTTTTAAAATTGTGTCGCCTTAAAAAGTGAAACTGATTTACCTTTTATTCGAACTCAATTCAATTGCATTTAAGGATGATTATTTTTGGTATTTTAATGCTTCTTCTTTATCCCACAAACCCCAATAAGCACCCACTGCTCCTTCCGGACCAACTTTCCATGCTTCGTCAAAGGAAGAAAAATAGAACATTTCAATTCCGTTTTCTTTTGACCAGTTTTGAGCATCAATAAAATATTTCATGGCATTTTGAGGTGACGCAAAAGCCCCTTTTAACGAACCCCCTTCACTTGGCCAACCGGTTTCAGTAATAATAACTCTCTTACCATTTCCAGCATGTTTTGCAGATTCAAACATACTTTTCATGTGCTGAAAAGCATATTCAATTGGGCAACCCTCCCAATAAGGATAACAATTGGTCAAAATAACATCGCAGATTTCGGTAATTCTTGGTCGATGCGAAAATTCATAATACGCATCAACATATCCAACCGGAATATGAGGAATTGCTTCTTTCACTCTTTTGATATAATTCAGTAATTGATCTTCGGTTAAATCGTTTCGATACATTACTTCGTTTCCAACTGCGGCAATATCTACACAACCTTCTTTAGCTAACGTAATTAATCCTTCGATTTCTTTTTCGTTAAGTTCTAAATCATTCCCTAGCCAAGCTCCAACTAAAGTTTTCATGCCGTTTTCATGGGCAATTCTGGGAACATGCTCATTCCCTTCAATACAGGAAAAGGAACGCACCCATTTTGTATAAGGCTTTAGAATTTGAATCCGTCTGTTCACTTGTTCTCCGTAAATAATATCGCCTGGCTTTTGGTCTTTTTCATACATACTGAAACAAATGCCATGCATCCCTTTTTCAAGCGTTTTTAACCATAATTTGGATAAGTCTTCTTCCGAATACGCTTCTAATTGAATTTCCTGATGATTATTGTCTGCTGCGTAATATTGCTCTTTTTCATTCAATGAAAAAAAATGACCTTCTCTAAATGACATACGAATCTGTTTTTAATTCAAATTTTAATTTTTCATCTTTATCCCAAATTCCCCAAGCGGCACCAACCGTTCCTTCTTGTTTCACCTTCCATGATTCATCAAAAGAAGAAAAATAGAATAGTTCAATAGCATTATTTTTGGCCCATTCTTGAGTAGTAATAAAATATTTCATAGCGTTTAGTTCAGAAGGAATAGCTTCTTCAACATTTTCGCCTTTACTCGGCCAACCGGTTTCAGCTATAATTACTTTTTTACCCATTGCAATGGCTTGAGTAACTTCCATCATGTTTTTTAGATATGCTAATGAATAATCGCAACTTGCTCCTTCCCAAAACGGATAAAAATTAACCAATAACACATCACAATTAGCAACTAAATTGGGTTTGTCTAGGAACTGATAATAGGCATCTACGTAACTTACTGGAACATTAGGAATTGCTTCTTTCACCCGTTTTATATAACCAATTAGTTCTTGTTCTGAAATTTCATTTCGATGTAAAACTTCATTACCAACGGTGGCAATATCTACTAATCCTGCTTTTGCAAGTTTAATCAACGTCTGAATTTCCTTTTCATTTCTGTTTCTATCATTGCTAATCCATGCTCCAACAACTGTTTTTAAGCCTTTTTGATGAGCAATTTCCGGAATTAGTTCATTTCCTTCCGTACATGAAAAGGAACGAATCCAATTGGTGTGTGGTGAAATAATGTCTAATCTTCTTTTTATTTGGTTGGCTGACAAAATATCTCCCACGTCTTGACCTTCAATATACGGACTAAAACACAACCCATGGAGCCCTTTTGACAATGTTTCCGAATAAAGCAACTTTAGCTCTTCTTCGGTTTTTTCCGGGAGTTTATATCCATTTAAGTGTATATTTTGTACTAAAGATTTTAGTTTTCCTGATTCATAGGATGACGATACCGTACTTTTTTGTGCTTTTCTCTTGGCAAGTTCAGCACTTATTTCTCTTGCTTTTGCTTCATCAACACTATAATCACTCATTACCCAAATAGCTATCAAAGTACCAATCATTGGAATGGCGGAGAAAAACAATCGCAATTCAAACATGGTTTCATACGTTTGAGTGGGTGCTCCTGATTTAAAATCAATAAAAGATAAAATTAAACCACTTAATAAACCGGCAATCGCTAAACCAAATTTAACCATCCACCAATATATGGCTCCGAAAATACCCTCTCTACGTTTACCGGTATTTAGTTCATCAATATCGATCACATCAGATGTCATAGACATCATTAAAGTGAATAAACTTCCAATTCCAAAAGAAATAAAGGGTAATGCAAATAAAAATAAGTAAGGTTTGCCCGGTACAAATAAGAATAATAAAGAAACATAACCAATAATTGACAACCCTTGCGACCAAATAAAAGCTTTCTTTTTCCCCATTACTCTGGACATTCTAGCCACTATGGGTATAATTAAAAATGTCGTAAATAAAGCTCCTACACAACCAAATAAAGTAGGCCAAATACCTTGCCCATCTCCATTGAATAAATAATATTTAATTATGAAGAATGAAAAACCAGCCGTAGTATTAAATGCATTGAAAATAAAAAAAGTAGCAATACATAATTTTCTAAACGGAACTATTTGTAATGCTTCTTTAAACCCTTGAATTATCAAGTCAAAACTTCTACTGGCGTTTTTTAAATTTAATGGTTCGTAATTTTCATGTAAAGTTGATTTACTTTTAATGAAAATACCCGGTATTATGGCTAGTATAGTGCAAAATATCGCTGCATAAACAGCCAACGTTCTTGTTGCTTCTTCTGCCGAAGGAAAAAAGGAAACATCATACATAATAACCCAAAGCCAAGGAGCAAAAACCCATGCCAATTGGCCAATTAATTGAGAAGTGGCCATTATACTGGTTCTCTCATGAAAATCATCGCTCATTTCATATCCCATCGCAACAAAAGGAACACTAAAAATAGTTATCCCTAAATAGAAAAATAGGGAAACAATCATAAAATAGTAAAAATTATAATTTACAGAATCATCCGCATACAATTGCCACATAAACGCAAATGAAATACCGGTAATCAACGCTCCAATAATTACATATTGTCTTCTTCGCCCCCATTTCGATTTGGTATTATCGGTAATAAAACCCATTATGGGGTCCGTAATGGCATCAAATAATTTAGGAACAAAATAGATGGCACTGAGCATCCAACCCGGAAATCCTAATTTATCAATTAAAATAACAATGAAAATTCCAAGCATAGCCGGAAACAATTGATTGGCAAGCATACCAAGACCAAATGCTAGTTTTTGACTAAATGGTACTGTATTTTGCATAATATATATTTTTATTTAATTACAACTGTTTGCATTGCTTTTGCCGGAATTGTAATAGTGGTTAGTTTCTCATTTAGTTTAATTTCAATTGCATATTTATTGTCAGAGGGATTAAAAATCGCAACCGCAATTGTTCCGTCCGGATTTTTTACAGCTGTTGTCATCACCTCTTTATTATTTATTTCACAACCTATTTTAACGGCACCAGGACGCATGAATTTACTGAAATGTGCCATCACATAGTACAATGGGGTTAAATAAACCTCATCTTTATCGGGATCCACAATAACCGGTGCTGTACACCAGTTTTTAAACCAATTTGGGCCACCTTGACGGTCTAAAACCATATTCCAATCGATCCAACCGTCAACCCAATTGTTCAAACAGCCAATTATATCGGTTGCGTAACGATTCACCGGTGCATATTTTGGGTGTAAATGTTTGTCTTTTTCACTTGCCCAATCCCAACCCCAATCGGTAGCTTCTTTTTTCCAGTACCAGGCATCATCTTGCCAATGTGGAACCTCTGCATCAATACATCCTTCTGTTTCAATTAAGTATTTATTGGGTGCTTTTTTATGTGCATATTGCAACGCATCAGGAAAAAAGTCATAGGTGCTCTCATACCAATGAATAGCTGTTCCATCAAAATATTTTGAGGTTGCTTCGTTTTTATACATGGCATCTACCCATTCCGGTAAACCGGCTCTGTTTTGGTCGTAACCGAAAATTTTTACTTCTCCCCATCCGTCTTTTTCCAATTTTGGTCCGAGATGATTTTGCACAAACAAAGTCATTTCTTCCGGAGAAAAATGGGTACTTTCCCAATTATTTCCGTTTCCGTGGGGTTCATTAATGACCGTAACACCCCAAATATCAATGCCTTCTTTTTTGTAAGCGGCTAAATATTTTGAAAAATACAACGCAAATGCATCGTTGAACTCCGGTAATAATTTTCCTCCAACATAATGTTTATTATCTTTCATCCAAGGCGGACAAGACCAAGGCGATGATATGATTTTAAATCCGTCTTTAGATATTGCTTTTGCTTCTAAAATCATTGGGATTAAATCATCTTTGTCGTCATCAATAGTGAAATGTTCCATTAACAAATCATTTTCCACTTTTGCATACGTATAATTATTTAATGAAAAATCGCAAGAAGCAATATGTGTTCGGGTTAACGAATAGTTTGCTCCTTCTTCACCAAAATAAGCCTCCAAAACTTTCTTTCTGTTTTCTTTACTCAATCGATTGAGTAAATAGGCCGAAGCTTCTGTAAAAGAGCCTCCAAAACCAGTTATGGTTTGAAACTTTTCTTCCGGATTGATGGTTATTTGAATGGTATTCTCCGCCTTTTCAAATGATTCTAAACGGGTTAATTTATTTCCGGTTGCAGATGTTTCATATACTTCTATTTCCATTTCTTTTTCAGATTGGCAACTTATGATGCTTAAAAGCAAAATCGCTATGTAATGGTAATTTCTCATTGTGTTATTGTTGCTTGATGCAATTTTGCTGGTATTTGCACATTTTTCAAAAGTTCACTTTCATTCCCTCCGAATGTTTTGGTAATGGGTTTTCCATCACGAGTTAACCCTTTGAAAATTCCTTTATCCACCATTTCCCAAAGAGCATATTTTGCTTCTGATTGTAAATTGATTAAACCAAAATGATTTTCAGAACCCTCCGGATGTTGGGCGTCTTTCCATGATTCATCAAATGCTTCAAAATAAAAACAACTCATTTTATTTTGGTCACACCACTTTGTGATCATCTTATAATAAAGTGCCGATTTATATTCATCTGTTGCTTTAGAACCATTTTTCCCATAAAAATGATGACAACTAGTTGCCCAACCGGTTTCGCCAATGTGAATGGGTTTTTCTACACCAATTGAACGCATATATTTTTCAACGGCTTCTACTTGATTGATGGCATAATCTCTAGCCCGTAACATCGCTTTTTCAATCTGTTGTTTCTCAGAAAGTGATTGTTCCTCCTCAAGTATTCCCCAAAAAGCAGGATTATAATGGGTGTCATGCATCGGATAGGTATGCACTGAAATATAATCTACAGCTTTAATTAATTCATGTAAAGCATTCGTATGATAATCCGGAGTTCCTCCGCCCCAAGAAGCAAAATTATCAGAGCTGGTAATCCACAACTCTTTTGGAAGTTTTCCTGATTTCTTTAACGCTTGTAAATGATTCACCCATTTTAAAATCACTTCGGGTTGAACGTAATAACTTGTTGCCCATTTGACCATTGCTTCGTTTCCGACTGCAATAATTTTGATGATATCAGGATACAATTGTGTCAATCGAACGGCTTCTGCAATTTCTTTTTCATTGCGTTCGCTCTCTTGAAAATGGTCAACCGGTTGGTTGGTCCAAGCATTTTTGCAATCTATCCAAGCACCGAGCATCACATACATTTCAAATTCCGGTTGTTCTTTTTGTAATGCTGTAATTGCTTTTAAAATGACTTCTATCTCCGGCAAATGCACATTATACGTTCGAATGATTTTGATATTCATAGCCGATAATATTCTCAAATCTTCTTTTACTTGTTCTAAAGTAGGTGTAATTTCTCTTGTATTTTGACGATAACCACCGTAACAAATGGCTTGAAAGTTTGGATTGCCTAAAATTTCAGCGGCGGTTTTGCTTTTTGGCGAATGGGAAGAATGACACGAAACTAAACTCATGAGAAAAAGAAATAATATGAATACAATTCGGCTGAACATTTAAGTTAATTTTTTAGTCGATCACGTGTGATACAAACCGTAATGGACTCAATTTCATCGGTTCTGCCGAATAATTTTTGACTTAAATCACTAGTCAAATGATGACTTTCAAGTGTTTGAACGGCACCATTTACTTTTAAAATTAGTTGATTTTTATCTGAAACTTGATACATTATTGGCACTTGACAATACGTAAAAAACAAACTTTGAGCCGGCAACTCCATGGTTTGAAAAGCCCCATTTAATTTGACATACTCAATGGTTTGACTTTGCATGGTAAAATCAACTATTCGTAAAAATTTAGGCTCAAAATGAACCAAACCTTTTTTGATGATAATACCCAACTCGCCCATTCTGGATAACAAATCTTCTTTTACTTGACCGGTCATTCCGGGTTGTTGAGCCCCTTTGTGCCAAGGCGTATGCGAATACGGATCAGTTGGGAAAGCTCCATATAATTCAGGAGATTTGTGTACACCGATTCCGGCTTGAATTTCATAATAATGGTCTAATAACTTGCCAATTAGTTCGTCACTTTCGCCATCTTCTATGGCTTTTAAACAACATTCTGTAACGGCTAAAAGCAATTTAGAAACCATGTGCCAATAGATAGAACCTAATCCTTCATAAGCATAAAAAGTTCCTGAACGTCCGGTAAATGCTTTGTGATGGAATACTTTTTCAAAAATAGAAAGCACTAAAGTGCGGTCTTTTTTAACTAATTCACCATAAGTTGTCTCTAATTCATCTAAAGCAGCCGCTAGGTCATTTCCATTTTTGAAATTTCCATTAAAATGATAATCGCCTTTCACATCCTTCAAAATGATTTGTTTGTTTTGTTGTTGCAAAAGCATTTTCAACAAATCAGACGACAGGACTAATGACTCCGGAATATTATTTCGTTCTAAAAAGCCGGCTAACGCTTTATTTGGATAAAGTAAATAACTATATTGATCAGGACGGAAAAGAGCACTGTTTTTTAGTGCATCTAACACTTGTAAAGCTTGTTTTGAAGAAAGATATTCAGAAGTTAAAACCGCCACTTGACCTTCTAACATTTCACTTAAATAACTTATCTTAACTTCGTTATTGTCAACTGACATTAAATTATATGCATGGTATAAATGATCCGTTCGTTCATTTTGGCGTATGGATTGTTCCAAAAAGACAAGACTTACTTTGGTAAAACGCTTTAATCCTTCAAGTGAAACGGTACGTTTTTTACCCCAAAATCCATTTTGATAAATATGCAAACGGTAATCAGAAGCTGCTTTTCCTAACGCATCCATAATGGATTTGCGTTTTGCATCGCTAATTGTTCCTGTAAGTGCCGATTTATTTTCTTCTAATACTTCTCTAATGGCATGGTAAAATTCAACCATTTCATTGGAAATTTTTATATTTTCTAGGTTGGATTGTTCCAAAACCATTTCCATCCATTTCAAAAATCGACGCAAATAATACAAGGTAACCATTGAAACACCGTTGCCAACTAATGCATTGTTTGCATCATTCCATTCCGGACGCTGGGTGTTCATCCAAATACCACCTTCAGGTATCAAATTGGACATTTTTGACAAAACAGTAGCCATGATTTTCTCAATAAAATTCACTTGAAAAATCTGACCTTCACCTGTTTTTAACAACGCACCATCTGCACCAATTATTTCTCGTTCTTTTCGAATGTCGGCATCCCAATGATGGTCAAATTCAATGGTATCTTTTGGGTTTTGTAAAATATCCTGATAAGCTTTAATTCGGTAAGGAACAGCGGCATACACAAATACTTCACTATCTAATAACTGTTGAATTTTTCCGGGAAAATAGTGCTCAGTAAATTCTAAAAATTTCAATAAATAAATGATTTGATGGTCTCCCCAATAGCCAATATACGACCATGGATCATCGGGTTCAATAGTTTCCCAATCAAAACCACCTTTAGTGATGCGATATGGATTATAACCATCAAAAGTTGTGGCATTTAAAAATTTAAATAACATTCCTTCCATAAATAACGGAAAAGAATGAGCTAAGGCTTCCCAATTTTGAAAAATATCACGCCAATTTCCTTCGTAATCTAAAATTTTAGACCCATCGGTTTCATTTCGGGTATTGATGGAAAATTTATTCCAAGGTCGACTCGGGTCGCCGTGTCTTCTACTAAATTTTAAAGGAAGATATTCTGAAGCTAAACGTTGCAAATTAGCATCACTAAACGACTGCAACTGATTTTTTAAGAAAGAAAAATCAAACGCTTCGGGCAATTGATTGAAAAAATCAACTTCAGCTTTATACACATTTGCATTTGCTTTTTTAATATAGTTAACAAAGTCAGTTTTCTCAATTTGATAGTTAAAATCAAAAATTCCGCCTCGCATGATATTGAAAAGCGTATTCGAAAAATGACGCGTATCTTTGAGATGATCATTGGAGAACTGCAAACCATCTGCTGTGGCATTTAAACGAATTAAGTTTTGTGTTCCTAATTCAATGTCTTCTTGCACTCGTTGTTTTAATTGTAGATCTGATTCTAATGCATCCATCACTTCAATCACTTGATTATGATTGAGGTTTACATTGGAAATAAGCTGCCAAGATTGTTTTTCGTTGTTGGAAAGTGATACGGTTGTATGTACAAAATAAGCTCCTTTTTCTCCTTTTACATCTGTTTCTTGATGGATAGCATTTCCTTTTCTGAAATGATCCAACTGCAAAGAAGAAACCAAATAAGAAGGATTGTTTAAACCCATTGACCACGTGATATTTGCTTTTAACGCTTCACTTGGTTCGGCTTTATCAACAATAATAGCACTTAAGGCAAAAATTCCTAAACCGGTTGACGCGTGTAATTCACTTCGCTTGTACGCATCAACTAAATTGCTGCTGGCTCTTTGTAAATCACTACCCACACTCGCTGGTAAAATATTTTGCAAACCATCTATCAATTCAACTGAAATTTCCGCTCCGGAATGATTGATTAATTCTGATGTTTTTACAAAACCATAAAGATTAGAAGAACTCCATTGATAACGAAAAGTTAACTCAAGGTCATTATTGATTTCTTCAAAAACGACTTTGTTACCATACACATTTTTATAAACGTTTCTAGTTGTGGAATACCTCCCGTCTTGACGAATCGAAAAAGGTTCCCAGATAATCATCTTTCCTTCTTTTTTAATTCGAAAAATGGATTTACTTCCGGTGATTTCAGCTGATTCCGTTATTTTATCATCTGTATAATAAGGAAAAAGGGAAAACTCAGCATTTTTTCTTCCGGCAGATAACCCTCCATTACTGGAAATAAACATCCAATGATCGGAATCGCTTACAATACTCATGAAAAAAGGCCGAATAGCATCTGCATTGGCTATTTTGGCATATTTTTCACCAAAGACCGTAACCGTTTCCATATTTACAATTTTGTTTTCCATTTTATTCTTTTCTACAAGAGGATTGATCGTGCTTATATACATTATTTACTAGGAATTCTTATCAACTTTTATTTATTCGTACACTCTGATGTAATCTACCCACATAGTTTGTGGAAATGCAGTTTGATCATTTGGAGAACCCGGTAAATTACCCCCAACTGCCATGTTTAAAATCATAAAATAAGGCTGATTAAACACCCACTCGCCCGGAACATCACTTGGTGTTACGCGGTGATATAAAGCATCATCTACATAGAAATTGATATAATTTTCTCCCCATTCGATGCCATACACATGAAACTCGTTATCAAAACGACCTGTTTTTAACGTATAATTTTTAGAAATAGATTCACCACCAAAATATCCGGGACCATGAACGGTTCCAAACATACTAATTGGATTGCTTCCTAAATATTCAACAATGTCAATTTCACCACATTGTGGCCAATTAAACTCATCAATATTAGCTCCCAACATCCAGAAAGCTGGCCATAAACCTCTACCTAAAGGCATTTTGATGCGGGCTTCAATTCTTCCGTATTTTTTTTCGTATTTCCCTTTGGTTGTGATTCTTGCAGAAGTGTAGGAAGCACCTAAATAAAGTTCTCTCCTAGCCGTAATTTTCAACATACCATCTTCCACAATAATATTTTCTGGACGATTGGTATAGTATTGTTGTTCATTATTACCCCAACCGTTGTTGCCGGTTCCAATATCAAAATTCCACAATTCCGGATTAGGAGCACCGTTTACATCAAACTCTTCTTGCATTACCAATCGGGTTTTGGTAATTACTTTTTGTTTTTCATCTTCCGTACAACCTAAAAACAAGATGGTACTTAGCACAAAGACACTTTTTAAAAGGGATCTA